>CALBTC010000137.1 GCA_937967805.1 uncultured Anaerolineaceae bacterium | reverse complement strand
GGACTTTTTAGGCGTCAACAACTATTTCCGCACGATTGCTCGGGATGAAACGGCCGTAAACAACCAGCCGCCCACGCTGGAACCATACGATAACTACACGGAGATGGGTTGGGAAGTGGCTCCCGAAGGCATTCGTGATTTGCTGCTGCGGCTGGAGTATGATTATCGTCCCGGCAAGCTGTACATCACTGAAAATGGTGCCAGTTACAGTGATGGGCCGGATGGTGAAGGCCGTATCGCCGACGCGCGCCGCCAAGCGTACCTGCGCACTTACCTGGCCAAAATTCACGAGGCCATACAGATTGGCGTACCGCTGGCGGGTTACTTCGTCTGGTCTCTGTTTGATAATTTTGAATGGGCCTTTGGCTACAAACAGCGCTTTGGCATTGTCTGGGTCGATTATGACACGCAGGAACGCATCCTCAAAGACAGCGCCCTCTGGTATCGCTCCGTCATCGCCCAAAACGGATTTACTTAAAGCAACAATTGAATGTGTCACGCCCGCATTCGCGGGCGACCAAGTGTTGCGTAAATCCTAAGATAGCAAAAAAGCCCCGCTTCCTTGTCCAGAAGGCGGGGCTTTTTCAATCGTAAAAAACCTGGCCTATTCTCGATTTCTTTTTAGCAGCTTCGAGAGTTCTACGGCAACAAACACAACTAAGCTTGTGCCCAAAGCAATAAGCAAATCCATAGGCGGCAGCGCTTCGGTGTGGAAGAACTCCTGCAAAAATGGCACGTAAATCAAGGCCATTTGCAGCAAGAAGGTTACAGCAACTGCCACCAGCATGAGCCGGTTGGAGAAGAATCCAATCTTGAAGATTGAATCAATGTTGGAGCGGGTGGCCAGAGCATTGCCCATCTGGGCCAGCGTAAGCGTTGTGAAAACCATGGTCTGCCATGGCCCTTCAGGGTCGCGCAGCCAGTAAAAATAGCCAACACTCAACGATACCAAACCCATGAGAATGCCAATCCAAATGATTTGAGTGCCCAAGCCCCGGCTAAAAATACTTTCTTTGGGATGAAACGGCGAACGTTTCATAATGCCTCGTTCACTGTCTTCTACCGCCAATGCCAGACCGGGCAGCCCGTCTGTGACGAGGTTGATCCACAAAATTTGTAGAGGCAGCAGCGGCAGCGGCATCCCTAAAAATGGGCCGATGAGCATCACGAAAAGCTCACCTGTGTTGCTGGAAAGCGTATACTTGACAAACTTGCGAATATTGTCAAAGATTTTGCGCCCTTCTTCTACGGCGGCCACGATGGTGGCGAAGTTATCGTCCATCAGCACCATGTCGGCCGCTTCTTTAGAGACATCGGTGCCGGTGATGCCCATAGCGATGCCAATCTCAGCCCGCTTGAGGGCGGGGGCATCATTGACGCCATCGCCGGTCATGGCCACAATCTGGCCTTTGTCTTGCAATGCTTCCACGATGTTTAGCTTGTGCTCGGGCGAGACGCGGGCATAAACAGAAATATCAGCAACCTTGCTTTTCAGCGTCGGTGTATCCATCTTGGCCAGTTCATAGCCGGTGAGATTGGTGTCTGTATCGGTGATGTCTAAATCTTTAGCGATATTTTGGGCGGTGAGGGGGTGGTCGCCGGTGATCATGATGGGGCGAATGCCTGCTTCTTTGGCGGTGGCCACGGCCGCTTTTACTTCCGGTCGTGGCGGATCAATCATGCCTACCAGACCAATCAAAATGGCGTTGTTTTCACGCTCTTCATCTTCCTGTTCCAAGGGGCGGAATGCCAGGGCCAGCACGCGCTGTCCTTCGCTGGCCATCTTCGCGTTGCCGTCCAAAATGCGCTGCCGCCAGGAATCGTCAAGCGGTTCAAAATCTTTGCGGTCCCCGGTCCAGATGCGGTCAGAAATTTCCAGCAGGCTGTCAACAGCACCTTTGGTAAATGCAACGTAAGGCGATCCGCTCCAGGGTGCTTCGGTGTCATCTGCATCAATATTGACCTTGTGGATAGTGGTCATGCGCTTGCGTTCAGAAGTGAAGGGAATTTCATCTATGCGCGGCCAACGCTCGTCCAGCTCTTCTTTACGGTAGCCGACGGTGGCAGCCGCCACAACCAGCGCCCCTTCTGTGGGATCGCCAATGGCTCGCTCAACGCCATTTTCTGTTTGCAAAACGGCGTCATTGCACAAAGCGCCTGCCTTGAGCAGCAAGCTCTGCGTACGCCGGTACGCTTCTAAATCTGGCTTGAGTTCGGCGTCAATGACGGCACCTTTTTTATCGCGCAGCGTTTCAAAGGTTTCCTTGCGGTCGGTGACGTCTAACACGGTGACGGTCATTTTGTTTTCGGTGAGCGTGCCGGTTTTGTCGGAGCAAATGACGGTGACGGAGCCAAGCGTCTCCACGGCGGGCAGCTTGCGGATGAGGGCATTGCGCTTGAGCATTCGCTGTGAGCCCAGCGCCAGGGTGATGGTGACTACCGCGGGAAGTCCTTCGGGCACGGCGGCCACGGCCATGCTGATGCCGGTGAGGAACAATACTTCCAGCGTATCCATCAGCGCCTCGTTGGGATCGCGGGAGATGAAGCCGATGATAACCACAAGGCCGACGATGACCAGGGCAATCCAGGCCAGCTTTTTGCCCAAATCATCCAGGCGGCGTTGGAGCGGGGTTTGTTCCTGCTCAACGCCTTGAATGAGCTCGGCAATGTTGCCCAGCTCCGTGTTCATGCCGGTTTCGGTGATAACGGCCGTTCCCCGACCATACGTAATTACCGTGCCCATAAACACCATGTTTTTGCGGTCGCCAATGGGCATATCTTCGTCTTCCAGCGGCTCGACGATCTTTGAGACGGCTTCGGATTCGCCGGTGAGCGCGGCTTCTTCCACTTTGAGATTGACGCTTTCCAGGAGACGGCCGTCTGCCGGTACCAGGTTGCCTGACTCCAGAATAACAATGTCGCCCGGCACCAGCTCGCGCGCTGAAATTTCCACAATCTGGCCGTCGCGGCGGACCTTTACGGTAGGCACCGCCAGCTTTTTCAGCGCGGCAATGGCTTGCTCGGCCCGGTACTCCTGGGAAAAGCCAATCGCGGCATTGAGCACTACAATGGCCAGAATGACGATGACGTCTTCTGACTCGCCTAAAAAGCCGGACACAACGGCGGCGATGATCAAAATGATGACCATGACGTCCTTAAGCTGATCCAGCAAAATGAGCCACGGGCTTTTGGTCCCTTTTTCAATAAGCTCATTCAGACCATATTTATCCAGCCGCTTTTTGGCCTCTGCGGCCGTCAGGCCGTTTTTGGCATCGGTGTTTAGTTCATTAATTGTTGCTTCTACATCCTGTTGGTACCAGGTCATCGGGTATCCTCTCTTCCAGGCCGGGGCAGTTAAGGTTTTTCTGTGATTTGCTTGCTGGCCTCTTGATATCTACTGACTAAATAAAATCTGCTTAGAAACAAGCAGATTGGGTAAAGTCAAATATTGTCAAGCCAGCAGTCGCCTCAGCTTCTTGCTGCGGGGTGACATAAGTATATCACAACTAGATTCGGCTGTTTATAGTTTGCTGGAAACATGTTGAACCTGGTCTTTTGATCATTCGCAAGTGGAATTGAGTCCGGTATAATCCGCCACGACAAACTAAAATGGAGGCAAACACAGAACAATGAGTAGCTATATTCCTGAGCGGGCAATGTTTATTTTTGCTCATCCGGACGATATTGAATTTAGCGTGGCAGGAACGGCCGCAAAGTGGGCCAAACACGGCAGCGAAGTCACCTACGTCGTGCTTACCGACGGCAACGTCGGCTCGCATGACCCAGAGATGACCCGGGAGCAAATCGGCAAGATTCGGCGGCAGGAGCAGGCCGCCGCGGCCAAAGTGGCCGGCGCCGCCACCTGTATCTTCCTGGGCTATGATGATGGTTCGCTGGAGCCGAGCCTGACGCTGCGCAAGCAGTTGGTTAAGCTGATTCGGCAGTACAGGCCCAATGCGGTGGTGTGTGGCGACCCCAACATGTATTTTCGCGGCGAACGGCTCAACCATCCCGATCACCGGGCAGCGGCACGGGCGGCGCTGGACGCCGTTTTCCCGGCCTGCGAAATGCGCCTGCTGTATCCGGAATTTGAAGCGGAGGGAATTCAGCCGCACAAGGTCAACTTTGTGTTTATCACCACCGATCAGGAGCTGAACCATTTTGAGGACATTTCCGAGTCGATAGAGATTAAACTGAAGGCGCTGAACGAGCACCGCAGCCAGTTGGGCGATATTGATTATTCCGATCGAATGCGGGAGCGCGCATCCAACATCGGTAAGCAAGTTGGCCTGGCTTATGCTGAGGCATTTCGCCGGTTCACCGTGACCCCGTTACCTATTCCGGAGGAGGAAGTGATCCAATGATCAACGCCAATGATTATATTCCTGAACGGGCGATGCTCATTTTTGCCCACCCTGATGATATTGAGTTTGGTACGGCGGGAACGGCCGCAAAGTGGGCCAAATACGGCTGCGATGTCACCTACGTGGTGCTAACCGACGGCAACATTGGCAGCCGCGAGGCGGGCATGACGGCCGAAAAGCTGGCCGAGATTCGCCGTCGCGAGCAGAGTGAAGCGGCAGAGGTGGCCGGCGTAGCCCGCTGTTTGTTTATGGGGGAGCCGGACGGCCGTCTCCAACCCACGCTCGAACTGCGCCAAAAGTTAGTCCGGCTCATCCGGCAATACAAACCCAACGTGGTGATATGTGGCGATCCCCAATTTTTCTACAGCGACGGCTACATCAACCACCCCGACCATCGCAATGCGGGACAGGTGGCGCTGGAAGCCGTATTCCCTTCCAGTGACTCACCGCTGCTGTTTCCGGAACTGATTGAAGAAGGGTACGAGCCGCACAAAGTAAATTACGTCTACATCTCTTTTGGTCGGCGCGATGCCAACACCTACGTCGATATTACCGAAACGCTTGATATAAAGATTGCCGCTTTGCGCAAGCACGTCAGCCAGCTAGGTGATTGGGACCCGGAGGAGCGGGTGCGTGAGTGGACAGCCGAAACCGGCAAAAAAGTAGGCTACCTGCACGCCGAAGGGTATTTCCGTATTACGCTGCAAGATGTTGAGGAAGAAGAAGAGCCGGCACCGGAAACGGAGATTGAGGCCCAGGCGGAAGCGGCGGATTAGGTGTCGGTAATCCGTGAACGGTAATCGGTAATCGGTCATTAATTGGCACGGATTACCGATTACTGAAGCAGGCGATACTTCACCACTTCATTACTGTTACGGTCCATCACCAGAAGATCGTTCTCAACCGTGACGATCATGTCGAAGGCAACGCCGGCTGAATCGATTGTTGCCAGGTAACGGCCGTTCCCTTCAAACACCTTAATCCCCCAAAAATCATTGGCAAAAATGCGCCCTTTGCCGTCGACGGCAATGGCTGTTGGGGACGTGAAGAACTGATCTTCCGCCTCCCCTTTGCTGCCGATTTGGTCCACAAACTGGCCCTGCGCATTGAGCTTGTAAATCGTCTCGCTGCCCAGCATGTAAATGTTGCCTGCGCCGTCAACGGCCGCATCATCATACGTAGTGGCAAAATCGGGCACGTTGGCAAACGGCTCGGCCACATCTAGCACAACGTTGCCGCTGTTGTCCAGCCGCACCAGACGATCTTCACCGATCAGGTAAACGTTGCCGTCCGGGCCGGTTGCGGCCGTTTCAAAATAAGTGCGCTGGCCACCGGGCAAATCAACCGTACCCAAAAATTCGCCCGTCATACCGTTGAACTTTTCAACCGTATCCACGTTGATAATGTAGACAGTGCCGCTGCGGTCTACCGTCATGCCCGCCATATACAGCTCTTCGCCCGCGTTCCAGGTGGCCAGAAAGTTACCCTCGGCATCAAATACCTGAATGCGCCCGCCGCTGTAATCGCCGGTATAAATGTTGCCCTCGCCGTCTACGCCCAGCCGGCGCGTATCGTTGAAAAAGCCGGGGCCAATCCCCTCCTCGCCGCCAATTTGCAGGATAACCTCGGCAAATGCGGGACCGTCTGTGGTTTCGCTGCGGTTTTCCTGAGCCTGGCCGGGAACAATAGCTTCGATGGTCGTAATGACGATGAACGTGTCGTCTTCTTGGGTCGTGGTTTCCCCTTGTAATTCTGTTAGGCTGGCAATTTGTTCAAAAATACGGTCGGTTTGGCTGGCTGGATTGATGACCCAAAATGCACCAATGCCAATCAATATCAAAATGAGGACAGCGAACAGTACGGCGCAGCCACCTCGTCCACTGCTGGTTTGCACAGGTGGGGTTGTGGTATAGGAAGAGATGGAGACTGATTCAGTGTGGAAAGAGGTACCGCCAAGGTGAATGTCTTCGTGTCGCTCGATGGCCTCAACAACGTCTTTGGCTTCTTTTAAGCCCACGTTGAACGTTTCGCGGAAACGCTTGATGGCTTCGATTTTACGGCCGTTTTGCACCAGCTGTACGACCTCGGCCAACATTTGTTCCTGGCCGGAGCCGGAACCGCGCTCCCGACGCAGCGAATCCGGCACAATGACCGTGCTGCCGCAGTAGGCGCAGCGTACCGTTAGTGCGTTGGTGTTGGCATCGTAATCCAGTGTAGCCTGGCAGTTGGGACATTCAAAACTTTGTAGCATGAAGAAGTTTGCCTCCAGTGAGTTGTTGATGATGGCGACATTGTAAAAGATTCTCAACTGTAAAAGCAATCAAGCAAGTTACAAAAAGGTGGGCAAAATTAAATACATCTTGTAATTTGCCAGGTAAAAGCGGGAAAATGGCTTGTCTGTCTCAACAAACCGCCGGCTTTTACACAACTGTTTAACATGTTCGATAGGGAATGTGAAGGGAAAAGGTGCTGCCTTGATCAAGTCCGGGGGAAACGGCCGTAACCGATCCATCCATTGCCTGAGCCATCCGTTTGGCTAAATATAAACCCAGCCCCAGCCCACCCTGGTTAAGCGTATTGCTCCCCCGGTAAAATAGTTCCCAGATTTGCTGTGCTTCCTCTGGGGCAAGGCCGATGCCGGCATCAGAAACGGAAATCGTCAGCTGCTTGGCCAACGCCAGTTTGATGTAAATTGGTTCGGAAGATGGCGAATACTTCAGGGCATTGCTAAGGAAAATGAAGACAACACGGTAAGTAAAGTCGTAGTCCAGGCAAACGGCCGTATCATCTTCTCGATCATATTGAAAAACCACATTAGGCGGGTCATGGACCTCCTGCAATAAATCCTTTTTTAGCCGCTGCGCCATGCTGTTTAGCGGCATCGAGATTGGATTGGCCTGGAAGCCCTGGGTATATGCTTTATTCACCAGTGAGGTATCTTGCAACAGCCCGGTTAGATAATAAATGGATTCATCAATGCGCTGCTGAATCGCTTCTCTTTTTTTCGCGTCAAACTTATCGTGGTAGGTTGTAAGTAGTTCAACCGAACTATTAATGACCGTAAGCGGCGTGCGAAACTCATGCGAGACCGTTGTAATAATTTGCGACTTTAGCCGGCTAAGCTCAATTTCTTGCTGATGGCTTTGGCTAAGCTGCGCCAACAGTGCTTGTTCGCGCGCTATTGCCTCTGCCAGTCGGTCTCGTTCCTCATAGAGCAGCCGCATGGCTCGGTTTTCCCGCTCCCAGGCAAGATTAAATCCGTCAAAATACATCCAGAAAGTAAACAAAAAGATGCCGGCATAAAATATCCAATCTGTATAGACTGTGAAGATAACCGAGAATGGCGCGTTGAAGCCGGGCATAAACTGCGAAAGGGTGACATCGCCCACAGTTAATCGCCAATTGACCCATAGCAGCGTGCCTAGACTGATTAAAATGGCGACAACGCCACCCCATCGTCCGGTTAAAAGGGTGGTCATGACAACAAAAGCAAACAGCGGCACGTAGGAGAATTCATTCAGCTCGTTTGCTAATGAGAAAAAGACGAACAGATAGGCAAGAATGATGAGAACAGCACCCCGTATCTTGTAATGGATTTGCCGTCTTAATGCCAGAAACAGAACGCCCAAAAAGGAGAGATTCCCTAAAATGATTCCCTCCCAATTTTGTTCCTGCCATAAAGCCACACTGCCTACAAAGACGGAAATTGAACCAAAGAGGACACAAAGCCGCAGTAGAACGGTGATAACCCGCTCACGAATGTAATCTAAAAAAACGTTGGAATGGGCCTGAAAGGAAAATTCCCGGAGGGGCGGAAAGAATAAATCTTTTAGGCGTTGCGCAAAGGATTTCATATGGTTGATGAGTTGAATTTTTGACTACCTTTTGTAGCAACCTACGAAGCGCAAGTTTAAAGTTTACTTTTGGCAAACAGTCTGACGATGCGCAGCAGCCACAACGGCCGTTTCACATTTTGCCAGCTTTGCCACGCCGTTATCCCGCCAGATTTTTCATCCCCCGCGTAGCGGCGGCGCACGTACAGGCTGGTTAATCTGGCCAGGTGCGGCTGAATTTGTTCGATGGGTTTGATGAGCCAGGGAAAACGGCCGTATCGTTGCAAATAGTTCTGAAAAGCTGCCAAAAACTCCTGCGGCGTTTGGTTAGGGGAAGCTGGCTGGCCCAACTTTGCCGCATTTTGCTGTAAACGACCGTAGCTCCACACCACCGCATCTTGCCCCGCCGGCAGCTGCCCGCGCCGCCACAGCCAGCCAATCACGCCGGCCAGCAGCCCCATAATGAGAAGCGGGGTCCAGGGGAACGGCCGTACCGTTTCAACGGTCGGCAAAGGAGGTGGTGCTGGACCATCCGTCTTGGGGAGCGGCGCTTCAAACTGATCAAACGTGGGTGCGGCGCTTGCGCCGGCGTGCGCTGTGGTGAATGTGGCCGTGGGCTCAAACTCCACCCAGCCAAATCCGGCAAAATAAACCTCGGCCCAGGAGTGACTGTTGATTTGGTAGATGGTTTGCACGCCGTCACTGTCTGACGGCTGGTTTGTGAAGCCAATACCCAACCGCGCCGGCAGCCCAACGGCCCGGGCCATCACCACCATGGCCGAGGCGTAAAAATCACAGTAGCCCATTTGCTGCTCGAACAAAAAATGATCAACCGGGTCCACGCCGCCGGGCGGCGGTGCAACATCCAATGAATAGGTATATTGGCGCAAGAATTGTTCCAGCGACCGCGCCTGGTCGTATGGATTGTCCACCTGGCCGGCGACTTCTTGGGCCAGATCGCGCACCCGCTGGGGCAGGCCGGCCGGCAAGGCCGTATAGCGCGCCAAAATTTGTGGCGGAATGTTGGCGACGGCCGTTGCGCGCAGCATGTCTGGCGCTGCCTGCGATAGCCGCGAGCGCACCGAATAAGTCGGCCTATCCCCATGGGTCCGTACCAGATCAGTTTGTCCCCGCCAGAGCGTGTCCACATCTTGGTCAAAGGCCAGCGGCAGCCCCAGCGAGTACCGCACCAGGCGATCGTCTTGCAGCCAATGCACGGTTTGGGAAACGGTGACCGTGGCTTCAACCAGGGGTAGGGGAATGGGAGAATTGGCGCTGATAGGCTGAGTCCGCTCCTCAGACAGGGCCCAGCCGCGGCCGGTGTATACATCATAGCTCAGCGCCCGCCAGTGGACGCCCGCCAGACTTGCTTCGGATTGGACAACGGCCGTCATTACCACTGTTTCGTATAGTTCAGGTGCGTTACCCAGCAAAAATTCCCGCGGCAAGAGGCCGCTGCCGCCGACCGCGTCGCGGCGGGGCTGGTTTCCTTCTACACCGGCAAAGGTACGCTCCAGCAACGCCTCTGCCTGCTGCACGGCCGGCTGCTCCTGAAAAGCACGCACCAATTGGCGAATGCTAAAGCTGGGCAGCGCCAGGGCCAGGGACAGTATCAATAGAGCCAGCACAGCGGCATGAGTGTACAAATCGAGCTTCACCTCATCGGAGTAGTCAACCTGGTGTATTTCCCATGAATCGGCCAGGGCAGCGAAGTGGATAACGGCCGTTAACATGGCGGCCAACCCTACAAACCAACCGAGCCAGCGAATTTGTGCGCCCCCAAAATAGCCGTTAAGCGCCAGCGCCAACCCCACGCTTACCAATCCGGCCAGGGGGCGATGGTGGCGGAAGGTTTGCCAACAGGTAAAAGCGATTAACACGTAGCTGATTAGCCCTAACCCCAGGGCAAATACCGCTGTTTCTTCGCTGCTCTCACCGCTGAAAACGGCCGTCCCCCAACCCCCAACCCGGTCCAAAAACAGTGCCCCGTTTTGCAGCCACTGCTGCCTCAACCCCGTCCAACCATTCAGCAGCGCTGCCCAGGTAGGCCACAACTCTGCCAACAGGATCACGGAAATAAGCACGCCATACACGGTAAGTAGAATCCAGGCGAACAGAGGGGAAAGCGGCCGTTTGGCCAGCACCGTGCCCAATAACAGCCCTGCCAGCGTCGCCGGAATGACAACACCGTCTTCCGCGACCCAGGTGGCTTCGAGAACGGCCGCATTCACACAACCCACAATCGCCAGCAGCAGCAGCAGCGTTAGCCATCCTTCTCTCGGCTTTGTCCGGCGGATTACAAATTCAATCGCAGTGGCCACTTCTCACCTTCCGTTGGTTGGACGAGGCCGGTGGAGAAATGGCTATATGCTTGGCAAAGGTCTTGCCCACCGGCCTTGCCCCTACGGGTTGCCTCAAATAATCTTCTGCTTATTCTCAAACACGGGCGCGTTTTCCAAAATGCGGCGCGGCGAAAAGATGGATAAATCCAGCGTGGGCGGCAGGCCCAAAATGCGCTCCGCCAGGTAGCGCCCCACGGCGTGGCACTGCTGGAAGCCGTGTCCGGAAAAGCCGTTCACCAGGTAAAAGCCGCGCAGCTCAGGCCATTCTCCTAAAATGGCGTTGCCGTCAAAGGTGTTGACGGCGTACATACCGGCCCAGCCATCGGCCACTCTCAGTGAATCAAACGCGGGCAGAAATTCGGCCAGTTCGGGCCAGATGCGCTCCTCAAACTTGCTGCGCTGCCAGCTAAAATCAGTAGTGGTGACCAGATCATCGGCGAAGGAGTGGGCCGTCATGAAGACGCCGTGTCCCTCGTGGATGAGGTAGGTGCCGGAGGGGAGCAGCAACAGGGGGAGAATGTTTTTGGGACGAACGGCCGTTTCCACAATGTACACCTGGCGCATCACCGGCTGCACCGGGATCTGCACGCCGCAGGCTTGGGCACCGTGCGTGCCCCAGGCTCCGGCGCTGTTGACGACGATGTTAGATTGCAGTACGTCGCCGTCTTTTAGCTGGACGCCGGTGACTTGATTGGCTTGGTGGAGAACGGCCGTCACCTCCGCCTCAATCAATCCCGCCCCAAGTGCCACCGCCTTCTTTTTGTACGCTTCCAGCACTGCCTGGGGTGACATCGTGCCGTCGTCCCGGCCAAACGTGGCCCCAACAAACAATGACTCATCCGCGCTGAGCAAGGGGTACACTTTCCTGGCTTCGCCCGGCGTCAGCCATTCTACATTGCAGCCCAAGCTTTGCTGCAAGGCCAACCCTGCTTCCACTTCAGCACGGCCTGCCTCGTCGGTGAGGAATAAATTGCCCTGCTGCCGAAACGCCACATCCGGCCTGTCGCCATCCACGGCCATGTCGTCGGCGAATGTCTCCAATACCTTCAGCGCGTACTGTGACATCTGGATATTTTCTTTGACGTTGAACTGCACCCGGCTGTTGCCGTCGGACAAAACGGTGGAGGAATATTGGTAGGTCAAATCCTTCTCGATGAGCGCAATTTTGAGTTGGCTGTCATGCCGCAGTAGGTAGGTGGCAATGGCGCAGCCCATCACCCCCGCACCCACAAAAATGACGTCAAATTGTTGATTTTTCAAAGCGAAGTTCCCCTTTTGACTTTTATGTAAACTTGCTGCCAAACCTCCCGCAGGTTTTGTACAAAACCACCCTCGTAAACGGAGCCTGCGGGAGGTTCACCGTTTAAACCGACCGGGTAATGCCGCCATCTACGCGAATGTTTTGCCCGGTGATGTACCCGGCTGAGTCGGAGAGCAAAAAGCGTACCGTTTGGGCAATTTCTTCCACGGTGCCGTAGCGCCCCATGGGGATGCGCCGGCGGCGTTCTTCGGTCTCCGGCAGGCTGTCGATGAAGCCGGGCAGGACGTTGTTCATGCGGATGCCGTGGCCGGCGTATTCGTCGGCGTACAGCTTGGTGTAGCCAGCCAGCGCCGCACGCATTGCTGCACTCACGGGGAAAGTGGCTTCCGGTTCAAAGACGGCGTAGGTGGAGATGTTAACAATCGCGCCACCACCTTGCTCAATCATAATCGGTGTGACCAGCCGGGCCATGCGGGCCACGTTGAGCATGACCAAATCGAGCCCCTTGTGCCAATCTTCATCGGAGATTTCCAGGATTTGCCCTTTGGGAGGATGGCCTGTGTGGTTGACGACGGCGTCGATACGGCCGTACCGCACCATCGTCCCACTCACCAATTTTTGCAAATCATCATTGCTCGTCACCGAGCCGGTCACGCCAAAGCCGCCCAGCTCCTCCGCCAGCGCCTTTGCCCCGCCTGATGGCGACAACAGCGCCAAATTATAACCCACCGCTGCCAATTCGCGGGCAATCGCTGCACCCATTCCTTTGCCTGCGGCCGTGACAATTGCTGTTTTCTGTGTTGTCATGTTGATTTCCTTTTCGTATCTATTCAGCCAAGATGAGTCAATTTACACTGGATAGGCAAATCACCTTGAAAAATTCTAGTTCTAACGGATTTTGTGGAAAGAAAAAACAGAGGAACGAGATATCGTCTCCTGGCCGGTATTGTAGCATAAAAAGGGACAATTTATTCTTTTGAAACATTTTTCCCCGATGCCCTGAAGCGTTTTCCCAGCTTAAAAACAGACGGTTGCCCCCGCCCCCGTGAAAGGCTAATCGTAAGAATGCTCGGCTAAAAAAGTGGGTAGATTTCAAGGACTTTGACACGTTTCCCCCGGATGATTTTGGACATCGCTAACTGTTTAGAAAATGTTTTGTGGCCTGTGCAAGCTTTTTGTAATTGAGCAAAAAGGTGACAGGCTGTTTTTATTGACACTGACCAATCAATGACTGTAGGTAGGTATTTTTATGAGCGGCACTTTATTTAGCTGTTATGTGATGGGCGAAGAATCTTTGCTCATCCAATGCACCGAAATTTTGCTGGAACGCGGTCACGATGTGCGCGGCGTGATTACTGAATCACCGGCCATCACCAACTGGGCAGCCGCGAAAGATCTGCCCGTCCTGATTCCGGGCAAAAGCCTGCCGGAAACGCTGGCCCAGCAGCCACCCTTCGACTATTTCCTGAGCATCACCAACCTGCGAATCATCCCCGATGCCATTTTGAGTATGCCCCAACGGGGAGCCATCAACTTCCACGACGGCCCGCTGCCCAAATTTGCCGGCCTGTACGCCACCTCCTGGGCGCTGCTGCACCAGGCGGACCAACACGGCGTCACCTGGCACGAGATGGGCAGCGGCATCGACAAGGGCAACATCCTCGTCCAGCAGCTTTTCGACATTGCGGAGGGTGAAACCGCCTTCACGCTCAACGTGAAAGCGTACGAAGCGGGCATTGCATCCTTCACCGAACTGGTGGAAGGTATCGAGAACAACAGCTTGCAGCCCCGTTCGCAGAATCTGGCGGAGCAGACCTACTTTGGCAAATACGACCGTCCAGCCGCCGCCGCCACGCTGGATTGGACGCAACCGGCCGACAAGCTGGTCGCTCTGGTCAACGCACTGCAATTTGGCGGCTATGCCAATCCGCTGGCACTGCCGAAATTGAACGTGAGTGGCCGTCTCCTCATCCCCACCGCTGCAAAACAAGGCGAACCGACAATGGCCCTTTCGGCAAGCTCAGGGCAGGCTGTTCCCGGCACAATCATTTCTGCTGACGATGAATCCATCACTGTAGCCACCGCCAACGGCTCGATTGTGCTCTCCGGTTTGCAGACGTTAGACGGCACGGCCGTTTCCCCCACAAAATTCAGCCTCAACCAGCAGCTGCCCGGCCTGGACGCCGCCACCATCGCCGATCTCACCGCCCTTAACGACACCATCGTGCGGCAGGAAGGCTACTGGCTGCGCCGCCTGAGCCAGATGCGTGCCGTCGAATTGCCTTACGCCGATCACAGCAGCACGACCATCGGTCAAAATTATGGCACGGCCGTCATGCCGCTGCCCGCCGGCGTTTCGGGTGAGGCGCAGACGCTGACGGCCGCTTTTGCCGCCTTCCTGGCCCGCCTCAGCGGCAGCAGCAGTTTCGATATTGCCCTCAGCCTGCCTGCTCTGGCTGATGAAGTTGGCCGCTTCGCCAACTACTTCGCCACCCAGGTGCCCTTCCAGGTCAACACCGATAGCACCACCTCGGTTGCCGATACGCTCGCCGCATTACAAGCCGATTTAGAGACGCTGCAAAGCAAGCGCAAAACGTTCAACCGCGACATCTTCCTGCGCCAGCCCGATTTGGAATCCCTGCGGCCCAAAGTGGATGGCGCTTTGCTGCCCGTTCTGGTGCAATCGGCTGCTTCCGCCACTGATTTTACGCCGCTGGCCGGAACGGAACTGGCGCTGCTGCTCACGCCGGACCAATCGCGCTTGACCTGGGTATACGACACGGCCGTTTTTCCCCCAGAGATCATCGCCGCCATGCAAACCCAGTTTGCCACCTTCCTGCAAAACGCGGCCCAAAATGGCAATCGCACTCTGGCCGAGACTGCCTTCCTCAGCGAAGCCGAGATTCAAAAACTGCTGGTTGATTGGAACGATACGGCCGTTGCCTACGATACGGCCGTTTGCATCCACCAGCTTATCGAAGCCCAGGCCGAGGAACGGCCGCACGACATTGCCATCGTTTATGAAGACCAACAGCTCACCTACCGCCAGCTCAACCAGCGCGCCAACCAGATGGCCCGCCACCTGCGCCATTTGGGTGTTGGTCCAGAAACAATCGTGGGCGTGTTTATGGACCGTTCCATCGAGATGATGGTCGCCCTGGTGGGTATCCACAAAGCGGGCGGGGCGTATCTGCCGCTGGACCCCACCTATCCCAAGGACCGTCTGGCCTTTATGGTGGAAGACACCGCCACGCCGGTGCTGCTCACCCAAAAACATCTCGTGGCCAGCCTGCCGCCGCACCAGGCGCAAGTTGTGCGCGTCGATGCCGATTGGGAGCAGATTGCCGAGCAGAGTGGCGAGAACGTTTTCAGCGGCGTCGCACCGCACAACCTGGCTTACGTCATTTACACCTCCGGCTCCACCGGTAAGCCCAAGGGCGTCATGGTGCAGCACGGCAACGTCGTCAACTTTTTTGTCGGCATGGATGACCGAATCCCACACGATCCGCCCGACACCTGGCTGGCCGTCACCAGCACCTCGTTTGACATTTCCGTCCTGGAGCTGTTCTGGACGCTGGCGCGCGGCTTTAAGGTAATCATTTTTGACGACAAAACGCGGGAGGATGTGACGGCCGTTCCTGAACCACCTAAAAATGACAAACCAATCGACTTTAGCCTCTTCTACTTTTCCAGCGACGAAAGTGAAGAAGGTATCACCAACAAATATCACCTGCTGCTGGAAGGGGCCAAATTTGGCGACAAGTACGGTTTTTCGGCCGTTTGGACGCCCGAACGCCACTTCCATGCCTTTGGCGGCCTGTATCCCAATCCGTCCGTCACCGGCGCGGCCATCGCCGCCATCACCGAGAACGTACAGATTCGCTCCGGCAGCTGCGTGCTGCCCCTGCACAGCCCCATCCGCGTGGCCGAAGAATGGTCGGTGGTGGACAATATTTCAAACGGCCGTGTTGGTATCTCCTTTGCCTCCGGTTGGCAGCCCAACGATTTTGTCCTGCGTCCCGGCAACTACGCCGACCGCAAAGAGATCATGTTCCGCGACATTGAAGTGGTGCGTGAACTGTGGCGCGGCGGCACCATCACCATGAAAAACGATCTGGGCAAGGATGTGGAAGTGAAAACGCTGCCCCATCCCGTACAAAAAGAGCTGCCCATCTGGGTAACGGCCGCCGGCAATCCGGAAACGTTCCGCGAGGCCGGAGCCAACGGCTTCAACATCCTCACCCACCTGCTGGGCCAAAGCGTGGATGAACTGGCCGAGAAAATAAAGGTTTACCGTGACGCCTACGAGCAGGCCGGACACGCCGGCAAGGGCATTGTCTCCCTTATGCTGCACACCTTCATCGGCGACGATGTGGACGAAGTGCGCGAAATCGTGCGCGGTCCGATGAAGCAATATCTCAGCAGCGCCATGAACCTGGTGCGCGCCGCCGCCTGGCATTTTCCCACCTTCAAGCAAAAGGCGGAAGAAACCGGCAGGAGCCCGTTTGAAATCTTCGATGAAGAGGACTTGACGCCAGAAGATGTAGACGCCCTGCTCAACTTTGCCTTCGAGCGCTACTTTGAGACAAGCGGACTGTTCGGCACGCCGCGCTCGGCGCTGCACATGGTTAACCGCCTCAAGGAAATCGACGTGGACGACATCGCCTGCCTGATCGACTTTGGCGTGCCGTCAACGGTGGTTTTGCAGCACCTGGATCGCCTGAACGAGCTGAAAAACCTGGCCGAGCCCAAGCTGGCTACCGAAGATTTCTCCATCCCGGCTCAGATCGAGCGGCACAACGTGACCCATTTCCAATGCACGCCTTCCATGGCCAGCATGTTGCTCTTGGATGAGCGTAACGCCGCTGCCCTGGGCAAAGTGCCAACAGTGATGGTCGGCGGCGAGGCGCTGCCCGCTGCCCTGGCACAGCAGCTCAAGCAAATTGTGCCCGGCCGGGTCATCAACATGTATGGCCCGACAGAAACCACCATCTGGTCTTCCACTTACGAGGTGACGGGTGAAGAAACGGCCGTGCCCATCGGCACCCCCATCGCCAACACCCAAATCTACATTCTGGACCAACACATGCAGCCCGTCCCCGTTGGCGTGGCCGGCGACCTGTACATCGGCGGCGATGGCGTGGTGCGCGGCTACCACAACCGGCCGGAGCTGACGGAGGAGCGGTTTATTCCGTTATCGGTTATCGGTAATCGGTTGTCGGTAAACGGTACCGATAACGGTTCACCAAATACCGATCACCGAATACCGAATACCGTTTACCGCACTGGCGATCTCGCCCGCTACCGCGCCGATGGCAACATCGACTTCCTGGGCCGGGCTGACTTCCAGGTGAAGCTGCGCGGTTACCGCATTGAGCTGGGTGAGATTGAAGCGCTGCTTAACGCGCAGGAATCGGTGCGCGAGGCGGTGGTTGTGGCCCGCGAAGACACGCCCGGCGACAAGCGGCTGGTGGCCTACGTCATCATGCAGCCGGGGCAGAAGCTGGATTCGACGGTACTTAAGGAAGCGCTTCGCGCTGACCTGCCGGAGTTCATGGTGCCTGCCACCTACGTGCCCATGACCAGCTTCCCGCTGACGCCCAACAAAAAGACCGATCGCAAGGCGCTGCCTGCGCCGGGCCAGGTATTGGTTGAGCCGCAGACGGTTTACGTGGCTCCGACCAACGATCTGGAACAAAAGATCGCTGAAATCTGGCAGCGGTTGCTCAACGTGCCTCAGGTAGGCCTTAACGATAACTTCTTCGACCTGGGCGGCCATTCGCTGCTGACGGTGCAGGCCCATCGCCAACTCAAGGAAGTGGTGGACAAGGAAATCTCGATTACCGACATGTTCCGCTTCCCCACCATCCGCACGCTGGCTGATTTTCTGAACGAAGATGATGGGAGCAATGGGAGCGAACACCGTTCGCCAACGGCCGTTGAACAAAGCGTTGATCGCGCCGCCAGCCGCCGCGAAGCGATGATGCAGCGTCGCCAAAGACGGCAGCGGGTTCGCTAAATCACAAACACATCAGCATGGACAATATTTCCCCGGAAGCTGCTTAGCAATCCCCTGGCTTCCGGGGAAATTGTTGCAATGACCCAAAATACAGAACAGTTCTTCACCAATTTCATACGCAAATCACAAGTAACTATTCAGGTTCCTCCGGTAAGACCCTAAGGGTTTAACCTCTAAAAGGTCATATTGCTCCAGAGCAAACCCATAGGGTCTGGATAAAAGGCTATGTGAAATCTACGTAACTAACGTAATCGTTGCTGTTAGATATGCCATGCATTCTAGTTAGGTGAGCTATAAAACAACTGTCAAAAGTTAGGACCAACAATCAATATGAGCAATCAGGATATTTTGGACGCTTTGGAGGGTACGGAGATTGCCGTCGTGGGGATGGCAGGCCGTTTTCCCGGAGCGCAAGACATCGAAACCTTCTGGCGCAACCTGCGCGACGGCGTTGAATCTGTCACGTTTTACACCGATGAAGATCTGCGGGCCGCTGGTGTGCCTGAATCGCTGCTGCGCCATCCCAACTATGTTAAATCCGGCGCGCCGCTGGACGAGATGGACAAGTTTGACGCCGGCTTCTTTGGCTTTGGGCCGCGTGATGCGGCCATCATGGACCCGCAGCACCGCAACTTTCTGGAAGTTGCCTGGACTGCTCTGGAGCACGCCGGCTACGACCCTGAACGGTTTGATGGGGCGATTGGCGTGTTTGGCGGCTCCGGCCACAATGCCTACATGCCATACAACCTGCTCACCAATCCAGAATTGGTCGCCTCCGTCGGCTTTTTCCTCCTGCGTCACACCGGCAACGACAAAGATTTTCTCACCACGCGCGTCTCTTACCTGATGAATTTGCGCGGTCCCAGCGTCAATGTGCAAACGGCCTGCTCCACTTCGCTGGTGGCCATCCATATGGCGTCGCAAAGCTTGCTTAGCGGTGAGTGCGACATGGCGCTGGCCGGTGGCGTCACCATTGAGATGCCCCACCGCCAGGGTTACCTGTACCAGGACGGCGAAATTCTCTCGTCGGATGGCCACTGCCGCTCGTTTGACGCCGATTCTGACGGCACCATTTTTGGCAGCGGCGTGGGCGTGGTGACGCTGCGCCGTCTGGCTGATGCGATTGAGGATGGCGACACGATTCATGCTGTGATCAAAGGTTCGGCCGTTAACAACGACGGCTCTGGTAAAGTCAATTATCTGGCGCCCAGCGTAGATGGCCAGGCTGCGGCCATTGCCGAAGCCATTGCCCTGGCCAACATCGATGCTGACACAATCGACTACGTAGAAGCCCACGGCACCGGCACCCGAATCGGCGACCCTATTGAGGTAACCGCATTGACGCAGGCGTTCCGCCAGACAACGGACAAGAAACAGTTTAGCGGTTTGGGGTCGGTGAAAACCAACATTGGTCATTTGGATACGGCCGCAGGCGTCGCCGCCTTCATCAAAGTGGTCCAATCCCTGAAACATAAGCAAATTCCAGCGAGTTTGAATTACAAAGCGCCCAATCCGATGCTGAACCTGGAAGACAGCCCATTTTTTGTCAATCACGAGCTGCGTGACTGGCCGCTAGGTGAGTCGCCCCGGCGCGCCGGTATCAGTTCGCTGGGGGTAGGGGGCACCAATGCCCACGTCATTATTGAAGAAGCGCCAGAGTTGGAGCCATCAAGCAAATCGCGCGACTGGCAGCTCTTGCAGCTTTCGGCCAAGACCAGTTCGGCGCTGGATGCTGCCGGCCAAAATTTAGCCACCTTCCTGCAAGAAAATCCGGACGTTCCATTGGCTGACGTCGCCTACACGCTGCAAGTGGGTCGTCAACCAATGCCATATCGTCGTATCGTGGCGGTGAAAGATGCCGCCGATGCGGCCGAAGCGTTAACCAGCGGCAACCGCCAACGGGTCATCAGCCAGCAGGCCGGCGATGCCGAGCCGTCGGTGGTGTTTATGTTTCCCGGCGGCGGGGCGCAGTACCCCAACATGGGGCTGAGTTTGTACGAGGCGGAACCGGTTTACCGGGAGGCGATTGATGAATGTCTGGCTTTGGTACGGCCGTATCTCAATACCGATCTGCGCCAACTGATGTTCCCCACAGACGACAATCTGAAACAGGCGGCTGAAGAATTGAAACGGCCGTCACGCAACCTGCCCGCCATCTTCATGACCGAATACGCCCTGGCCCAGCTGTGGCGCTCCTGGGGCATTGAACCGGCGGCCATGACCGGGCACAGCCTGGGCGAATACACCGCCGCCTGCCTGGCCGGTGTACTGTCGCTCAAAGATGCGTTGTTCATCGTCACGCTGCGCGGTAAGCTGTTTGAGACCCTGCCCGAAGGCGGCATGGTCAGCGTGCCCATGACCGAGGATGCGCTTAAGCCGTACCTTACCGATGGACTCTCAATTGCCGTGATCAACAACCCGGAGCTGTGTGTGGTTTCCGGTGAGGTGGCCGCATTGGAAAAATTGGAAGCCGCTCTGGCCGAAATAGAAGTGGAGTGCCGCCGGGTGCGCATCAACGTTGCCGCACACTCCCCCATGCTGGAACCGATTCTGGATGAATTTGGCCGCGAACTGGCTAAAATCCAGTTCAGCCCGCCAACGATGCCTTTCATTTCTAACCTCAGCGGCGGCTGGATCAAGCCGGAAGAGGCGACCGATCCGCATTACTGGGTGCGCCATCTGCGCCACACGGTGCGTTTTGCCGACGGCCTGACAACGCTGCTGCAAGAGCCCAACCGGGTCTTTTTAGAAGTGGGGCCAGGCCAGACGCTCAGCTCGCTGGTGCGGATGCATCCCGAAAAAGGAAAGTTGCATACGGCCGTTTCCTCCCTGCGTCACCGCAAAGAAGAGCTGGCCGATCTGCAATTTGCCCTCACCAGCCTGGGCCGCCTCTGGCTGGCTGGCGTTATGCCTGACTGGGATGCTTTTTACGCCGACGAACTGCGCTACCGCGTGCCGCTGCCCACCTACCCCTTTGAGCGGCAGCGCTATTGGATTGAGCCGGGCACCACGCTGTTCAGCGGTGCCGAAGTCGCTAAAACCGTTCTGGCCAAGATGCCGGAGCTGGACGATTGGTTCTATAAACGCACCTGGCAGCTTACCGACAAACCGGCAACGGCCGTGGTAGAGCCAATCACCTGGCTGTTGTTTAAGGACCAACTCGGCGTCGGCGAACAGCTACAGCAGCAGTTACGCAATGCCGGACACACGGTCGTTTCCGTGACGGTAGGGGAGCAGTTCCGCCAACTGGATGAGTTTGCCTACGAGGTCAATCCCCGTGCCCGGATCGATTACGATACGCTGGTTGAAGAATTGGTCGCTCAGTCACTGCTGCCGCAGCGCGTGGCCCATTTGTGGACCTTGAATCACCTGCCGGCCAACGACCGGATGCAAGTTTATTACCAGAGCCAGGATTTAGGCTTCTACAGCCTCTTTTTCCTGGCGCAGGCCTTAGGTGAAGAAGGTTTGCCGGGGACGCTGGACATTACGGCCGTTACCAACGGCAGTCAACGCATCGACGATGAACAAGTGCCCTACCCAGATAAAGCGACCTTGCTTGGTCCAATTAAGGTGATGCCTCGCGAATTCCCTGGCGTGACGGCCCGATTGATTGATTTAGCTTTACCTGCCAGCCTGGCTGCCGACCAGGTGGAAGGTTTGGCCACGCTTGTGAAGGCGGATTTATTGGCTGAGCCCCAGAATGGGTTGTTTGCTTATCGGAACGGCCGTCGCTGGCAGCAGCAGTTTGAAGCCGCACCGCAGCCGGAAGGCAATTTAGACGATTCCAGGATCAAGCAAGGGGGCGTCTACCTCATCACTGGTGGTATGGGCGGCATCGGCCTCATCATGGCCGAGCATTTGGCGGAAACGGCGCAGGCAAAACTGGTGCTTCTGAGCCGTTCCGGCTTACCCAAGCGAGAGATGTGGGCCGATTGGATTAAAAACCACAGCGTCAGCGACAAAACCAGCCGCCGCATCCAGAAAATCCAGGCGCTGGAAGCCGCCGGGGCCGAGGTGCTGCTGGTGGAGGCCGACGTGACCAACCGGGAGCAGGTGCGGCAAGCCGTGGCCCAGGCCAAACAGCGCTTTGGCGCGATCAACGGCGTTATTCACGCCGCCGGTGTGCTGGATGACAACCTGATCCAGCTCAAAACAGCCCAGGAAGCAGGCCGGGTGTTGGCCCCCAAGTCGCGCGGCACGCTGCTGCTGGATGAATATTTGGCCAACGAGCCGCTCGACTTCTTCGTGCTGTTTTCCTCAACCAGTACCGAAATTGGCGCGGCGGGACAGGTAGATTACGTGGCGGCCAACGCTTTCCTCAATGCGTTCGCTGAGAGCAAAACCGCTTCTTCCACTATTTTTACCGTGGCTGTGAACTGGGGCGTCTGGCAAGAGGTAGGGATGGCGGTGGATGCGGCCGTGCGCCTGGGGCTGGCCGATGAAATTCAATCGGTCGGCACCGACGTGCCCCATCCACTGCTGGACAAAATCATTGTGGAAACCGATGATGAGATCGTTTACGCCACCAACTACCGCACCGACACTCATTGGATTCTGGACCAGCATCGCATTAAAGATGGCGAGGCGCTGATTCCCGGTACCGGCTACCTTGAAATTGCCAAAGCAGCATTAACCAAAGGGTCGGTCAATGAGTCAGTAGAGATTCAGGATTTGTTTTTCCTGTCTCCGCTGGAAGTGCATGAAGATGAGTCCCGCGAAGTGCGCGTCTCGTTGGAGAAAAACGGCAGCGGTTACGGCTTCACCGTTACCAGCCGCACGCCGGAGCATACCTGGCAGGAACATGTACGGGGTAAGGTGAGCAACGGCCGTTCCCCACAACCAATTATGCACAACATCCAGGAGATTGCCGCCCGCTGTACCCTGCGCGAAATTCGCTTTGGCCCGATGGAGCAGGAGACGAAGCAGGAAAAGTACCTGAACTTTGGCCCGCGCTGGAAGAATCTGCGGCAGGTTTGCTACGGGCAAAATGAAGTGCTGGCCATGCTGGAACTGCCGGAGCAGTTTAGCAACGATCTGGACAGCTTCACGCTGCATCCCGCGCTAATGGACCTGGCTACCAGCGCCGGTTTGCCTCTGGTGGATGGTTACGAGACGAGCAGCGATTTTTACGTGCCACTCTCTTACAAAAAGGTGCAGGTTCACGGTCGTTTGCCGCGCCGCATCTACAGCCATGTGCGCCACAACAAAGACGGCCGTAATCACCAGGAAGTGCCTGCGTTTGACGTGACGATTATGGATGAAAACGGCCGTGCCCTGGTGGAGATCAATGAATTTATGCTCAAGCGAGTCAGCTATGAGTCGATGGTGAACGGCAGGAAGCAAAATGGTAGGGGTGGCGGAACGGCCGTAACTGCCGACGCCGAACCCACCCTACTGCAACTGGCCCTCACCGACGGCATCGCCCCCGCAGAGGGTATGGCGGCGCTGCGCCGCATCCTAAGCAACGCGGTACCGCCGCAAATAATCGTGAGCTCGCTGGATTTGCAGGCGCTGGTCGAGCAGGCTGCTAGTGAGCAGGACGATGGTGACGACGGAGGCCTCAAACTTTCCCGACCCGAACTGCAAAGCAGCTACGAAGCGCCGCGAAACGAGCTGGAGAAAACCCTGGTTAAGTTCTGGGAAGAGCTGCTGGGCATCACCGACATCGGTATTCACGACGATTTCTTTGAGCTGGGCGGCCATTCACTGATCGCCGTGCGGCTTTTTGCCAAAATCAAGAAAACGTACGCCGTGGACCTCTCTCTGGCGACGCTGTTTGAAGCGCCAACTATCGCCCAATGCGCCGAGCTGCTGCAAACGGAATACGATGTGCCCGTGGAAGCAGCACAAGAAACGGACCAACCCAAAACCGATAAACGCCGACGCAAATCCGGCGAATGGACGCCGCTGGTGCCGATTCAGCCCAAGGGCAACAAGATACCGTTTTTCTGCGTGCATGGCGGTTTTGGCAACGTGCTGAACTTCTACGATCTCACCCGCTATTTGGGCAAGGACCAGCCGTTTTACGGCCTGCAGGCGCGTGGCGTTGACGGCAAGCAGCCACCCTTTGCCTCGCTGACCGAAATGGCCGCGGCCTACGTGCAGCAAATGCGCGCCGTGCAGCCGGAAGGTCCTTACATGGTTGGCGGCTTTTCGATGGGTGGTGAAGTGGCCTATGAAATCGCGCAGCAGCTCCATGCCCAGGGGCAAGAGGTAGCGCTGGTGGCGCTGCTGGACACGCACAATCCCGAATTTGCCCGCCGGCGTAACAACGTGCTGCGCATGGCAGAAGGACCGGAAGAGGAGACGCCCGTTGCCAGCGAAGAAACACCTGAATTCGGTGAAGGTTTGCTGAACAATCTGCGCTTGTTAAAACGGTGGGCAATTTTGCGCTACAGGCTGGCCCGCATGGACGTGCAAAAATACAAGCTGTTCTGGCGGGTGCGCCGCCTGATGCGGGCGGGGCAAACATTGCCGCAGTCACTTATTTCACCCTTCCTGTGGAAGTCGCACATTGATTTGGTGAACAAGCATCAACTGAAACCGTACCCAGGTCGCGTGACCTTATTCCGGGCCAGTGAAACGGAAGTGGGCAATCCAAGTGGCGACGGCATTGGCTGGGCACCACTGGCTCAGGGTGGATTGGACGTACACATTATTCACGGCACGCACAATATTGTGAAGGAACCTTACGTGGCAGAGTTGGCCCGTTTGTTGAAGTTGAGCATCGATAAGGCTATACAAGACAGTTGATATTTTCTAGAATGGTCAAACATCGTTAACCAAACGGCCGATTTAAGTAATGGTAGGATATCCAATGAAAAGCGAAGCTGAATATCTGTATACAGTTGTCGTCAATCAGGAAGAACAATATTCGATCTGGCCGGCGGGGCAAACCATCCCAAACGGGTGGCGTTCTGTCGGCCAGCTTGGGTCGAAAGAGAGATGCCTGGCCTACATCAATCAGGCATGGACCGATATGAGACCGCTCAGTTTGCGCCGGCAGGCCTCGTAATGGTTTGCCGCTCTTATCGTAACTGAAATCTGCGCAAACAAATGATGAATACCGTCTATACCACATCTTCTTTGCTGCCGGAGCGTTTGGCCGCAAAGGCACAACAAACCCCACATTTGCTGGCCGTTTCTGCGGGGGACCACCAATTAACGTTTGCTGAATTAAACGGCCGTGCCAACCAGTTAGCCCGCCTTTTGCAGCAGCAAGACATTGGCTTGGAATCCGTTGTTGGTGTTTGCCTGGAGCGTTCCATAGAAATGGTGGTGGCCCTGCTGGCCGTGCTTAAAGCGGGTGCGGCTTATGTGCCCATTGACCCCGGCTACCCTGCTGACCGAATTAAATGGATGTTGGATGATGCGGAGACGGCCGTTTGCCTCACCCACTCCCAATTAGCCCACAAGCTGCCGGAATCCGCCCAGGACAGCACCATCTTCCTCGACCAATTCGACTTCATTTTATCGCTGCTGCCCCGTGAAGACGTGTTCGTGCCCGTGCAGCCAGACAATTTAGCCTACGTCATCTACACGTCTGGTTCCACCGGCAGGCCGAAAGGAGCGATGATTACCCATCGTGGCCTGGCCAACTATTTGGGTTGGGCGTTAGAAAATTATCCGGCACAGGTCGGCGGTGCGCCGGTGCATTCCTCGATTGGTTTTGATCTCACTGTGACCAGCCTGTTTGTGCCGCTGTTGGCCGGGCAGCCGGTAACGCTGCTGCCGCAAGGAGATGCCGGCAGCTTACTGGGCCAGGCACTGACCAAACCAGGTGGTTTTGGATTGGTCAAAATTACGCCGGCTCATCTGCTGCTGCTCAACCAGATTGTGCCTGCCGAAATGGCCGCCGCGGCCACCCAATCATTTGTCATTGGCGGCGAGCAGTTGACGGCCGAACAGCTCGCCTTCTGGCGCAAACACGCCCCCAATACGCGTCTCTTCAACGAATATGGACCCACGGAAACGGTCGTCGGCTGCTGCGTTTACGAAATTTTGCCTGATGATGACCTGAATGGTGCAGTGCCCATCGGCCGGCCGATTGCCAACACGCAGCTTTACGTTTTAGACGAGCAGTTACAGCCCTTGCCGGATGGCGAAGTGGGTGAACTTTACATTGGTGGTGAAGGGGTGGCGCGCGGCTATTTGCAACGGCCGTCGCTCACCGCCGAAAAATTTGTACCCGATCCGTTCGGCCGTGTGCCTGGTGCCCGCCTCTACCGCACGGGCGATCTGGCCCGCCTGCGCCCCGACGGTAATTTTGAATTTCTGGGCCGCATCGATCACCAGGTAAAGATTCGCGGTTACCGCATTGAGCTGGGGGAAATTGAGGCGGTATTGGGGCAGCATGAGAACGTGCGGGAAACGGCCGTTCTCGTTCACGAAACCGCCGGCAGCAAACAGCTTATCGCCTACCTGACGCCTGAACAAACGCCTGCACCCACGACAGACGAGCTGCGTGATTTTCTGGCGCAGCGCCTGCCAGACTACATGATTCCCGCCCGATTTGTACTGATTGACGCCATGCCGCTGACAATCAACGGCAAAATCGACCGCAAAGCGCTGCCCGCGCCGGAAAGTGTTCGCCCCGAGCTGCCGCAATCTTACGCCCCGCCGCGCACTCCTGAAGAGGAAACGCTGAGCCAGATCTGGGCAGAGGTGCTGGGTATCTCTCCCGTGGGCGTTCACGACAGCTTTTTTGGTTTAGGTGGCGACTCCATTTTAGGCATCCAGATTGTGGCCAAAGCACGCGCTGCTGGCTTTGATTTGTCGCAGGCCCAGCTTTTCCAGCAGCCCACGGTGGCCGAACTGGCAACGTCCTGCACTGAGCTTGCCGAAGCGGCCGTATCAATAACTGCACCGGTCGCTGAGCCTGCCGAAGCGAAACCGCTGCTCACCCTTGTCGGGCAATCCCGCCTGCAAACTGAGTTTGGCGACCGATTTGTGACCGCCTATCCACTTTCACCGCTGCAAGAAGGCATTCTGTTCCACACGCTGCTCCATCCCGAAGATGACATCTATTTTGAGCAGCCTGCCTTCACCATTGAGGGCGAACTGGACCCGGAGATGCTTATGCAGGCGTGGCAGCAGGTTGTGGCCCGACACCCTATTTTGCGCACCGTTTTTGTGTGGGAGGGGTGGGAACGGCCGTTGCAAATCGTCCTGCAAAACGCGCCACCGCGCAGCCGGCTGCTTGACTGGCGTGACCTGAGCGCCGGCGAGCAAGCCGGCCGCATGGCCCAACTGCTGGCCGACAATCGGGCGGCCGGTTTGTCGCTGGAAAAACCGCCACATCACCTGACGCTCATTCGCTTGAGCGAGCAGGAAACGCGCTTTATCTGGGCGGTTCACCACATCATCATTGACGGTTGGACGGAGAGCCTGCTGTACAAGGAGCTTTTTTCGCTTTATGAAGCAATGGTATGGAGCGAACAGGCAGAACTGCCCGATCCCGAGCCGTTTGAATCCTTCATCCGCTGGCAGCAGCAGCAAGATTGGACCGACGCAAAGCATTTCTGGCAAGAGGTGCTTTCGGGCTTTGTCGTGCCTACGCCGCTGACTATTGATTTGGGCCGGCGTACGGGCCATCATCGCGCCGAGACGCATGGCGAAATCCGCCGTCAGTTGCCAACTGATCTCCATGAACAGTTGAAGCAGTTCGGCCGACAGCATGGGCTCACTCTGGGCACGCTGCTGCAAGCTGCCTGGGGTCTGCTGCTCAGCCGTTACAGCGGCGAGCCGGACGTGGTTTTTGGCACGATGATGTCTGGTCGCGTGCCCCAACTGCCCGGCGTGGACCAGATTGCCGGGGTGCTCATCAACCCGGCGCCGCTGCGCTGCCGGATTGCCCCCGAAGACACCGTGCTGCCCTGGCTGAAGCAGTTTCAACGCAGCCTGCTGGCCTTACAGCAGCACGAAACAACGCCGCTAACGCAGGTACAAAGCTGGAGCGCGCTGCCCGCTGACCAGCCCCTGTTTGAGTCGCTGCTGGTGCTGGAAAATTATCCGCGTCAGCGCCACGCCGCCGGGAAGCAGCTCACCATTCGCGACTATTTCTCTTACGAACGCACCAACTATCCGCTCACTTTGCGCCTGGTGCCCGATGAGGGATTAGACGTTTTCCTGGTGTTTGACGCCGATCGGCTGGCGGAAGCGGCCGTTTCCCGCCTGTTTGACCATTACTGCAATTTATTGGCGGGGATGGTGGTGGACGGGGAACGGCCGTTAAGCCAACTCCCCCTCATCACCGAAGCCGAAGCCCAACAGCTCATTGTTGAATGGAACAACTGGGACACACATTTCACACCAGCTTCGTGTATTCACCAGGAGTTTGAGCGGCAAGTCACCCAAAGTCCAAACGCAGTTGCCGTCACTTTCGGTAATGATCAGCTTACCTATGCCGAGCTCAACGCCAAAGCCAACCAACTGGCCCACTTCTTGCAGCAGCAAGGCGTGCAGCCCGACGATCTGGTAGCGCTCTACCTGGAACGTTCCTTAGAAATGGTCATCGCCATTTTAGGCGTCCTCAAAGCCGGCGGAGCTTACCTGCCAATAGACACCGCCTACCCGGAAGATCGCCTCGCCTTCATGCTGGAGGATGCCAAGCCGGTAGCGCTGCTCACGCAGGAAAAGCTGGTGGCAAGTAGCAAGTGGCAAGTGGCAAGTGGCAGGCGGCATGTTGCAGGTGAAAATTCACAATTCACAATTCACAATTCACAATTCGCAATTAAACTTGACACCGACTGGCCCCAAATTGCCGGCCACCCCGCCACAAACCCCACCAGCGCCGTCCAGCCGCACAACCGCGCCTACGTCATTTACACTTCCGGCTCGACGGGCAAGCCCAAGGGGGTGCTGGTAACCCATTACAACGTCATGCGCCTGATGCAGGCAACCGACAATTGGTACCATTTTGACCAAAATGACGTCTGGACGTTGTTCCATTCCTACGCTTTTGACTTTTCTGTGTGGGAGATTTGGGGCGCGCTGCTGGTCGGCGGCCGTTTGGTGGTGGTGCCCTATCTCACCAGCCGCTCGCCGCACGATTTTTATCGTCTGCTCGTGGATGAAGGCGTCACGGTATTGAACCAGACACCGTCGGCGTTCCGCCAGCTCATTCAGGCAGAGGCAGAAGCGGTAAGCGGTAATCAGTTATCGTTTACCGGTGAATTGGCGTTACGGTACGTGATTTTTGGCGGTGAGGCGTTGGAATTGAACACATTGCAGCCGTGGTTTGACCGGCACGGTGACCAAAAGCCGCAGCTGATCAATATGTACGGCATCACCGAGACTACCGTGCACGTCACCTACCGGCCCATTTTCAGAAACGATGTAGCCCAGGCGCCCGGCAGCGTCATTGGCCAGCCCATCCCCGACTTGCAGCTTTTCATTCTGGACCCGCAGCAGCGGCCCGTGCCCATCGGCGTGCCCGGCGAGATTTACGTCGGCGGCGCGGGCGTGGCGGCGGGTTACCTGAACCGGCCGGAATTGACGGCGGAGAAGTTTTTAGAGAATCTTTTTGACAAGGTGAAAAAACAGCCGGTCACCTTGTCACCAGCGTTCGCAGAACGCCGTCACCTTGTCACCCGTTCACGTTTATACCGCACCGGCGATCTCGCCCGCTGGCTGCCGGATGGGGACATCGAATACCGGGGCCGGATTGACCACCAGGTGAAGATTCGTGGGTTTCGCATTGAGCTGGGTGAGATTGAGGCGGCGTTGGGCAGCCACACGGCCGTTCGCCAGCTTCTGGTCCTGGTGCGGGAAGATGAGCCAGGGGAAAAACGGCTGGTGGCGTACCTGGTACTCGATCCAGAGCAATCTGTTACCGTTTCTGAATTGCGCCGCCATTTGCAGCCCCGGCTGCCTGCCTACATGATTCCGGCAGCGTTTGTGCTGCTGGACGCCTTCCCCCTGACCACCAACGGCAAGATCGACCGCCGCGCCCTGCCTGCGCCAGACGAAACGCGGCCTGAATTGGAACGGCCGTACACCCCACCCCGCACCCGCGCCGAAGAAATCCTGGCCGGCATCTGGAGCCGTGTGCTCGGTGCAGCCCGCGTGGGCATCGACGACAACTACTTTGAGCTGGGCGGTGACTCAATCCGCAGCATTCAAGTGCTGGCCCAGGCCCGACAGGCTGGGCTCAACTTTTCGCTGGCGGACCTGTTCAACCTGCAAACGATTGGCCGCCTTTCGGAGCAGTTCGCCCGTATTGAGCTGGTGGAAGCTGGTGTAGCCGTCATCGAAGCGGCACCCTTCAGCCTCATCAGCCAGGCGGACCGCAGCCGGCTGCCGTCTGAGGTTGAAGATGCGTATCCGCTGAGCAAATTGCAGGCGGGCATGTTGTTCCATGTGGAACTGGCGGCGGCAACGGCCGCTTCGGCAGGCTCAGTGCAGGCCGTTTACCATAACGTTACCAGTTGGCAGATTGAGGGTGTGTTTGATGGTAGATTATTGCAAACGGCCGTGCAGCAGTTGGCCCAAAAACATACCATCTTGCGTACCAGCTTTGACCTGACGACCTACAGTGAGCCGCTACAATTGGTCTGGCCGCAGGTGCGAATCCCCGTAACGTTACATGATTTGCGCCGGTTTGAAGTTGAAGCACAGGAGGTAGAAATTAACCGCTGGGTGCAGCAAACCGTTGCCGAAAAGTTTGATTGGACGCAGCCACCGCTGCTGCGCTTCCACTTTTTCCGGTGCAGCGCCACCCGCTTCCAGATGATCATGGCCGAACATCACGCCATTCTGGATGGCTGGAGCGTGGCCTCGCTGGTGACCGAGCTGTTCCAGACGTACCGGGCGCTGCTTGCCGGAGTCTTTATTGGACTGGGACCCGCTATTCCTTACCGAAAGTTTGTGGCGGCCGAGCAAGCCATTCTTACCTCAGACAGATCGCGGGCGTTTTGGCAGGAAAATTTAGCTGAGAGCAGCGTCAGTACGGTGCCCCGCCTGCCGCTGCCGGAAGTGGATGATAATTTGCCGGAAACGGCCGTGCACCAAACCATCATTCCCGCCGAACAGGTTAGCCAACTCAACCAGGTAGCCCAACGGGCCGGCGTGCCGCTTAAGAGTGTTTTACTTGCGGCACATCTCAAGGTTTTGAGTTTCGTCTGTGGGCAAAATGAGGTGGTGAGCGGTCTGGTGATGAACGGCCGTCCCGAACAAAGCGGCAGCGAGCGCGCCCTGGGGCTGTTCCTCAACACCGTGCCCTTCCGCCAAAAACTGGCCGACGGCAGTTGGCTCGATCTCGTTCGGCAAACGTTTGCCACCGAGAAGATGCTGCTGCCCCATCGCCGCTTCCCGCTGGCCGAAATGCAGCAGATGATGGGCGGCCAGCCGCTGTTTGAGGTGCCGTTTAACTACCTCCATTTTCACGTTTTTGATGAATTGGCCGATGGTAACGAGATTAAAATTTTGGGTGAGCAATTTTATGGCCATGCGAACTTTGATCTGGCGGTCGAGGCGGAGCTAAATTCAATTGAGAGCACATTGGCGCTGCGGCTGGAATACAATCCGGCCCAATTTGGCGCGGCCCACATCGAACGGCTGGCCGGCTATTTTGAGCGCGCGCTGGCGGCGCTGGCTGCCGAGCCAGATGCAGCCCACCATACGTTCTCCCCGCTCAGCACGGCCGAACTGCAAACGCTGCTGGTGGATTGGAACGAAACGGAAACGGCCGTCCCCCACCAACTCATCCACGAATGGGTGGCGCAGGTAGCGGAAGAGAGGGGTAGGAAAACGGCCGTCACCTACCACAATCAGCAGCTTACCTACGCTCAGCTTAACGCCAAAGCCAACCATCTGGCCCACTTCTTGCAGACACGCGGCGTTGGCCCGGAAACCATCGTGGCCGTCTATCTCAACCGCTCGCCGGAAATGGTCATTGCCGCCCTGGCCGTGCTCAAAGCCGGCGCTGCCTACCTGCCGCTCGATCCTGCCTATCCGCCAGAACGCATCCACTTCATGCTGACCGACGCAAAGTCAAACGTGCTGCTCACGCAAGAACAACTGGTTACAGGCGGCAGGAGGCATGCTGAGAGTGAAAATTTACCATTAACCATTAACCATTTACCATTGACCATTAAACTCGATTCCGACTGGGCCAAAATCAACTCATGCAGCGACGAGAACCCCAGCGGCGGCGCCACGGCCGAAAACGCCGCCTATATCATCTACACGTCTGGTTCGACCGGACAGCCCAAAGGGGTGGTGGTGACCCACCGTGGCCTGCCCAACCTTGCGCAGGCGCAGCACAAGGCGTTTGCCATCGGGCCAGAGAGCCGGGTGCTGCAATTTGCCGCCTTTGGCTTTGATGCGTCGGTCTCGGAGATGTTTGTCACGCTGACGACGGGCGCAACGCTGGTTTTAGCTGAAGCGGAGGAGATGCTGCCCGGTCCGGATCTAGTGGCACTGGTGAAGGAGCAGGGGATTACGGCCGTAACCCTCCCCCCATCTGCCTTAGCCATTCTCAACCCAGACGATTTCCCCTCGTTGCAAACCGTTGTGGCTGCCGGCGAAGCGTGTTCGGCCGAGGTGATGGCCCGTTGGTCGGCGGGGCGGCGTTTTGTCAATGGGTATGGTCCTACTGAAGCAACTGTTTGTGCGACAACGGCCGTTCTCACCCCGGATGACGCCAATCCCCACATCGGCCGCCCCATCGACAACGTTCAGCTCTTCATCCTCAACGAAGCCCAACAGCTTGTCCCCATTGGCACACCGGGCGAGCTGTATATCGGCGGCATCGGCGTGGCCCGCGGCTATTTGAACCGACCGGGGCTGACGGCGGAGAAATTTATTGAAAACCTCTATGACAAGGTGACAAGGGGACAAGGGGACAAGGTGAAAAAACAGTCGGTCACCTTGTCACCCGGTCACCCGGTCACCCGGTCACGCTTCTACAGAACCGGTGATCTGGCTCGTTACCTGCCCAATGGAAACGTTGATTTCCTGGGCCGGTTGGACCACCAGGTGAAGGTTCGCGGCTATCGCATTGAGCTGGGCGAAATTGAGACGGTGCTGCGGCGGCAAACGGCCGTTCAAGATGCCCTCGTTATGGCCCGAGATGATGCCCGAACCGGGCCACAGTTGGTGGCCTACATCGTGGGGCCAAATGCAGATGCTGCCAATTTGCGCGCCACGTTGAGCCGGCGGCTGCCGGCTTACATGGTTCCGTCTTCCTTTGTGCTGCTGGATGCCTTCCCGCTGACGCCCAACGGCAAAATTGACCGCAAAGCATTGCCCGCACCAATGGCAGCGACCGTCACCGAATACACCCCGCCGCGCAACGACCTCGAAACCGTCATCGCCAACGTGTGGGCTAAAGTGCTCAAGCGGGATCGCGTCGGTGTTCACGATAACTTTTTCGAGCTGGGAGGACATTCTCTGCTGGCCACCCAGTTGGTAGCCCGTCTACGGCAAATGCTGCGCATTGAGCTGTCGCTGCGTGCTCTGTTTGCCGCCCCCACCGTAGCGGGTCTGGCTCAGGTGGTGCAGCAGCCACCAATGGCTGACGAGGGATTGGCGGAAACGGCCGTGACGCCCACAATACCCCCTCGAGCCCAGGAAGACCAGCCGCTGCCGCTTTCCTTTGCCCAGCAGCGTCTCTGGTTTTTGGACGCGCTCACGCCGGGCAGCTCCCTGTTTAATACACCGTTGGCGCTGCGGCTAACGGGCCGGCTGGATGAGACCGCCTTGACCCAGGCGTGCCATGCGCTGGTGCAGCGGCATGAGAGCTTGCGCACCACGTTTACGGCCGTTGCCGGCACCCCACAACAAATCATCCACGATAAGTGGCCGGTGACGTTGAACAAAATGAGCGTGTCGGCTGATGAACTGGATGATGTTTTGCAAACGGCCGTGCAGCACCCATTCGATTTGGAAAAAGGCCCACTCCTGCGCTTCTACCTGCTGCAACTTGAGGAAGACGAACACATTTTGCTGCTTGTGTTCCATCACATAATTTTTGATGGCTGGTCGGCGGGCATTGTGGTGGATGAACTGGTGACGTTGTATGAGGCCATCAGCAACAAACGGCAGCCAGACCTGCCCGAACTGCCCGTCCAGTACGCTGACTTTGCTCTGTGGCAGCGCGACTGGCTGACGGGCGAGACGCTGCAAGCTCAGCTTGATTACTGGCGAGAACAATTGGCAGGCGAGCTGCCCCTTTTGCAGCTGCCCACCGACAGGCCGCGCCCTGCAGTCAAAACACACAATGGTGCGGTAGAAACTGTAATGCTCTCGCCTGAACTCATAGCTCAGATCATGGCTTTGTGTAAGCAAAGCGGCAGCACGCCGTTTATGCTGCTGCTGGCGGCGTTTAAGGTGTTGCTGCACCGCTACACCGCCCAGGAAGATATTTTGGTGGGTACCCCCATTGCCAATCGGCAGCAGCCAGAAGTGGAAGGGCTGGTTGGCTTTTTTGTCAACACCCTGGTGCTGCGCAGCCGGGTGAATGGCCGGCAAACGTTCCGGCAGCTTTTGGCCCAGGTACGCCACATGGCCACCACTGCCTACGAGCATCCCGACGTGCCTTTTGAGAAGCTGGTGGAGCTGCTCCAGCCGGAGCGCAACCTGAGCTTCGATCCACTGTTCCAGGTCATGTTTTCGTTTCAATATCAAACTTTGGCGGAACGGCCGTTGCCCAACCTCACCGTCACGCCCATTGACCTAAACAACGGGATCGCCCAGTTCGATTTAGATCTGGAGTTGATCGAAACGGGCGATGGCCTGATGGCCAACTTTCACTACAATGTCGATTTGTTTGATAGCGTTACCGTTACGCGGCTGGCTGGGCATTTCCTCACTTTGCTACAAAGCATTGTCGCCGATCCGGAACAGCGGATTGGCCTTTTGCCGCTGCTGACTTCCGCGGAACAGCAGCAGCTTTTGAGAGATTGGAACAATACTGCTGTTCCTTACAATCAAGAGGAAACCATTTTGGATCGGTTTGCAGCTCAAGTAGCAAACCAGCCGCAGGCAACGGCCGTCGCTACGTTACAACAGCAACAAACCAAGAACCTAACTTACGCGCAGCTAAATAGCCGTGCCAATCAACTGGCGCACACCTTAAAATCGTTGGGTGTTCGCCCAAATGCGGCCGTTGCTGTTTGTCTGGAACGGTCGCCCGATATGATTGTGGCGCTGTTGGGCATTCTGAAAACAGGGGCTGCTTATGTTCCCATTGATCCTGTTTATCCTCAGCAACGCATTGACTTCATCTTACGAGACACGGCCGCAAAGGTTATCCTCACCCAGGCCTCTTTGCAAAACCGTCTCGGGCCCTGGCAGATTAAAACTTTGTGCCTGGATGTTGATTGGCAAACGATTGGGCAGGCAGATGAAGTTGATCCCAAACCTCGGATCACACCCGATTACACTGCATACATTATGTATACTTCAGGCTCTACCGGTCAGCCTAAAGGTGTCTTGATTTCTCACCGGTCACTGTACCATTACGTTACGGTGGGCATGGCGCACGTTGAACTTCAACCGGAAGATACCGTGCTGCAATTTGCATCGATCAGTTTTGATGTAGCTGTGGAAGAAATATTTTCCACATTAGCATACGGAGCCAGGCTGCTGCTGCGCGACGATGCCATGATAGGCACAACCGCGCGATTCTGGCAAACTTGCGCCGCTAATGGTGTGACAATACTGGATTTGCCTACAGCCTATTGGCACCTGTTGTGTATGCACTTGTCTGAGGATGCCTATCTCATTCCTGCATCATTACGCCTTCTCTTCATCGGTGGGGAAAAGGCGTCAATTGAGCACATACAATCGTGGCGGAAAGCTGCGCCACCGGAGGTGAAGTTGGTGAATGGGTATGGCCCTACTGAAGCGACAATTCTGGAGACCTTCTGTGTCGTGGCTGGACAGAATTCTCTTTCTGACGTAAGTCGATCGATCATTGGCTGCCCAATTCCGAACACGTCTGTTTACATAGTAGACAACCAGATGCAACCGGTGCCTGTGGGGGTGTGGGGTGAGCTGTACATCGGTGGCGTGGGGCTGGCCCACGGTTATCTCAACCGGCCCGACTTGACGGCTGTTAACTTCCTGCCTGATCCATTTGGCGGTAAGCTGGGTGAACGGCTTTATAAAACTGGCGACAACGTTCGCTACTTGCCCGATGGCAATATTGAATTTCGTGGCCGCTTGGACAACCAGGTTAAAGTTCGCGGTTTTCGCATAGAGCTTGGCGAAATCGAAGCGGCGCTGCGGCAGCATACGGCCGTGCAGGATGCGCTGGTGTTGGCTCGTGAGACGGACAGCGGGTTGCAGTTGGTGGCTTACGTGGTAGGGGATGAGGAGGAACTGCGGGATTTACGGCCGTTCCTTAATCAATTCCTCCCGGCCTACATGGTGCCGGCTGCGTTTATCTTCTTGGAAAAATTCCCGCAAACGCCCAACGGCAAAATCGACCGCAAGGCCTTGCCCGCGCCGGACAGCAAGCCTGGTTCAGCCGATGGGACGTTTGTCGCGCCGCAGGATGCGCTGGAATCCCAGCTTCTCCAGGTTTGGCAGGATGTTCTCAAGCTGACCGCCATCAGTACCGACGCCAACTATTTTGAGCTTGGCGGCCACTCGCTCCAGGCGGTGACGCTTTTTGCCGCCATCGAAAAACGGCTCAAGCTGCGGCTGCCCGTCTCGCTGCTGTTTGAGGCGCCCACTGTGACCCAACTGGCCGACGCCATCCGCCGGCGCGGGGAAACACCAAAATGGTCCTCACTGGTGCCCATTCAGCCGCTGGGCCGCAAGACGCCGCTCTTTTGCGTGCACGGCGGGGCGGGGCACGTGTTTCATTACCGTGATCTGGCGCAGTTGTTGGGGACGGAACGGCCGTTTTACGGCCTGCAACCGGTACTGGATAAAACAACCCACCAATCACTGTTTACCGATGTCGAAGAGATGGCAGCCCATTACATTCAGGAGATCAAAATGGTGCAGCCGGAGGGACCGTATTTGCTGAGCGGCTTCTGCTTTGGCGGCATTGTGGTGTACGAGATGGCCCAGCAGCTTAAACGGGCCGGAGAAGAGGTTGGCCTGCTGGTGTTCATCGATCCCTCGACGCCGCAAAACAAGCCTTCTGTGCCGCAAGCTGATTCTGCCGAAGAAATCGCCGATCGACTGGCCCGGCACAAAAGCAACCTGGCCCAACTTGGCCGATTGGCTCGCCTGCGATACATTTTAAACAGCAGCAAGAACCGGCTGAAGGGGTATTGGCACGGCGGGTACCGCGCCTGGGTGCGCTACTGGCGTAACGTCCGTGCCCGGCTGATTCAACAATACATCAACCGTTGGCAAGTTGTGCCCACCCGCTTCAGCGATTTTTATTTTATGCACGTTATTTCAACACAGGCGACGCAGAGCTACCGGCCACAGCGATATCCCGGTGAGGCCATCCTGTTTTACTCCACGCTGGAAAATGACGGGGATAAGTCATTAGGATGGTCTGATTTGCCCGAAGAAGGGCTCCAAATGTACGCGGTGGAATCGACTCATTTGGGAATTTTGAAACGGCCGTACATCGATCAGGTCGCTGCCGAGCTCAAACAACAACTGGAACCGTTTGCATGACCCCGTTTCGCTCCACCTGGCCGCTGCCTCCGGCCAAGCCCACCTTGCCCCAGGACGAACTCCACGTCTGGGTTGCCTCCCTTGACCGGCCGCCAACGCAGCTCAACCAGTTGTGGCAGCACCTGGCCGAAGATGAGCGGGCGCGGGCCAACCGCTTTTATTTTGATCACGACCGGGCCCATTACATTGTGGCACGGGGTTTGCTGCGGCAGCTTTTAGGCAGCTACTTAAATTTGCCGGCGCATCACATCGCTTTTGTCTACGGCGAGCATGGAAAGCCGGAGTTAGTCGCTGAGCAGGCCCGGTCCGGCGTGCGCTTCAACATTTCGCACGCTCAGGGGGTGGCGCTGCTGGCTTTTGCCCGTCAGCGGGAAGTGGGGGTGGACATTGAACAGGTACGGCCGTTAGAAGACGGCGAGCAAATTGCCGAGCGTTTTTTCTCCAGAAATGAGGTGGCGGTGTTTACGGCCGTTCCCGTCGCGCAAAAACCCCAGGCGTTCTTCAACTGCTGGACCCGCAAAGAAGCCTTCATCAAAGTCATTGGCGAAGGGCTCTCCTGCCCGCTGGATTCGTTTGATGTGACGCTGAAGCCGGGCGAGCCGGCCGAACTGCTCCAGGTGAAAGGCAGCCGGGAAGCCGCCGCCCGCTGGAAGCTGGAAAACCTGGAGCCGGCCGCTGGCTACGCCGGCGCCGTCATCGCTGAAGGGCAGGAGTGGCAGTTGCGCACGTGGCAGTGGCTGTGAGCGGTGAATGGTAAACGGTAGGTCGGTAATCAGTTTACAGGTTGGCCTGAGTGCGGTGGAGGAAACGGCCGTTCCCCGCCTCACCTAAAAACTCCCCATCCTGCACCACAACTTTGCCCCGGCTGAGCGTGGTTTGCGGCCAGCCTTGCAGCGTCAGCCCTGCATACGGTGTCCAGCCGGCCGTCTCGTGCAGCGTTTCCGGCGTGAGCGTTTTTGATGCTTCCGGATCAAAAATCACCAGGTCGGCATCGTAGCCCACGGTGATTTCCCCTTTTTTGGCTAAACCCATCAACCTGGCCGGATTGGTGCAGCACTGCGCCACCCACTGCGGCAGGCTGAGCCACCCCTTGCGCACCCCGTGCGAATAAAGCGCGGCAAAGCGCATTTCAATCGAGGGCACCCCGCCGGGAATCTGGCTGTAATTTTCCAGGCCAGATGCCTTTTCTTCGTAGGTGAAGGGGCAGTGATCGGTGGTCACAATTTGCAGATCGTTGCGGCTGAGTGCCTGCCACAGCGCGGTTTGGGCGGCGCTGTCGCGGATGGGGGGCGAGCAGACGGGCAGCGCGCCGTCTACGCCGGGCGCGTCGTACACGTCCCAGGTGAGGAACAGATACTGCGGGCACGTCTCGCCGGTGACGGGCAGTCCCTGCCGCCGGGCGTTGGCGATGCGGCTCACCGTCTCGCCGCAGGAGACGTGGAAGATGTGCAGCGGCACGCCGACAAAGCTGGCAATGTCGATGACCCGGCCGGTAGCCTCGGCTTCCAGCAGGGCGGGGCGGCTGCGCGGATGCCAGTGCGGGCCGGTGCGTCCCGCAGCCAGATTCTGCCGGATCAGCTCGGTGATGACGTCCCAATTTTCGGCGTGGACCACCGGGATGCCGCTGACGTTGCGTACGGCCGTTAGCGCCCGCATCAGCTCATCATCACGTAAGCGCAGCCCGTACGCCATGTACAGCTTAAAGCTGGTGCAGCCGGCGGCAAATGCGTCGGGCACCTGGTCCAGTTTAGCCATGTCGCTGGGACCAATCGTCATGTGCAGGCCGTAATCGATCACCACGTTGGGGTCGGCCAGAGCGCGGCGGGCGGCAATCGCTTCGACCATCGTTTCCTCAGGGTGAGTTTCTACAAAATCCACAATGGTGGTGGTGCCGCCAAAAGCGGCGGCGCGGCTGCCGCTGTAGAAGCTGTCTGCAGAGGTAAAGTTGCCGATGGGCATTTGCAGGTGGACGTGCATGTCCACCGCACCGGGGGTGACAAGCTTGCCGGTTGCGTCCAGCACCTCCTGGCCGTCCAGGTTTTGCCCGATGGCGGCGATTGTTTCGCCGTTGATGCCGATGTCTGCCGGGAATGTGGCAACGGCCGTCACCACCGTCCCCCTCTTAATCACCAAATCATACATGCCATTACCTCCTGACAAATTGCTCAATCCGACATGATTTTTATCATGGATGTGTCCATTTAACGAATCTCGCTGCCAGAAACAGGTCTAATAAATCGCATGATTCTAGGGACCAACTATAATTCGGTTGAGGAATTAAAATTTGCAGAATGCGAAGCACAGTCCCGAAATCTCTCTGCGTCTCCGCGCCTCTGCGTTAAAAAATCTAGGAGTCAATCGATGGAATGGGAATGGTATATTTATCCGGCAGTTTTGGCCGCCGGTTTTGGGGCAGGGTTTATCAACACGTTGGCGGGCAGCGGATCGCTCATTACGCTGCCGCTGCTCATCTTCATGGGGATTCCGGCCAACGTGGCCAACGGCACCAACCGGGTGGGCGTGCTGTTTCAAAATATCGTGTCGGTTGAAAGTTTTCGCCGGCAGCAGATGATGGATTTTCGCGGCGGGCTGATTTTGTCTCTGCCGGCTATCTTCGGCTCCATCATCGGGGCACAGATTGCAGTTGATTTAGACGAGGCGCTGCTGGAGCAGGCGATAGGCGTGTTGATGGTGATCATGCTGTTTGTCATTTTGCTGCGACCCAAGCGGTGGCTGCAAGGGGAATTAAAGAAGATGGGGGAACGGCCGTCCATCCTCCAGCTCATCCTCTTTTTCTTCATCGGCATGTACGGCGGTTTCTTGCAGGCCGGCGTTGGTATTTTCCTGCTGGCCGGGCTGGTGCTCGGCATCGGCTATGATCTGGTGCGGGCCAACGCCGTAAAAGTGTTTATCGTTCTGGCGTTTACCATTTCGTCGCTCGTTGTTTTTATGCTGAATGACCAGGTGCTGTGGGGGATAGGGCTGCTGCTGGCGGTCGGTAACTCGCTGGGAGCCTGGGCCGCGGCCCGCATGGCGGTGGAGCGCGGGGCCAACTTTGTGCGCTGGCTACTCATCGCCGTCGTTGCTGTATCGGCCGCTCAACTGCTGGGTATTTTTGCGTGGATTGGCCAGCTGTTCCAGTAACGATATGGTCAAAATGGCCAGATTAAGGGCAAAATTGTCAGGACCAATCCCAAGATGATCAAGTTGAGCCAGACGCCCACGCGAGTGTAGTCGGAGAAGCGGTAGCCGCCCGGTCCGTAAATGATAACGTTTACCTGGTGCCCCACGGGCATTAAAAAGGAGGTGGACGCCGCCAAAACGGTAGCCATCACAAACGGTTCCGGGGCCACGTTCAGGCCAAAGCCGGCGTCAATGGCAATGGGTACCATGAGCACGGTGGCGGCCGCGTTGGAAACCACCTCGGTGAGCAATGCCGTGAGCACAAAAACGCCACCCAGCACGGCCACGGGCCCCCAACTGCCGACCAGATTCACCAGCTGATCGGCCAGCAGGCGGGCGGTGCCCGTTTCCTCCATGGCAATGCCCAGCGGCAGCATCCCGGCAATGAGAAAGATCGACTGCCAGTCGATGGCCTGGTACGCTTCGTCCATTGTCAAGACGCCGGCGATGATCATTAAGACAGCACCTAGCACCATTGTGGTGGCAATGCCTAGCCAGCCAACGGTGGCGGTCAGCAGGGCAGCAAACAGAATGACGAGGGCAACGGCCGCTTTTTCTGTGCGTCTCAACTCCACCGGCGGTGCGTCTAGAACCAGGAAATTGGAGTTGGTGCGCAGCAGGCCAAACTTGCCGGGAGGGCCCTGAACCAGCAGCGCATCGCCAAATTCAATCGGCACATCCCCTAGATGATCGGTAATCGACTTGCCGCTGTGCCGGATCGCCAGCACAGACAGGCCAAAGCGGGCCCGGAAGCCCATCTCTTTTAACGTTTGCCCGGTGAGATTTGATTGGGGCGCAAGTGTCAGCTCAATGAGCTGCATTCCCTCTGTCTCCGGGCTGGGATGCCACGCCTGTGACTGCCACTCTTTGACCAATTGCAGTTCATGGGTGCGGCAGACCGTTAAGATTTGCGGCACCGGTCCCTCGATCAGCAACACGTCGCCGGCATGTAACGGCCGTTCTGCCATTGGCGACTCCATTTCATCCACTTCATGCCGCACGCGTAAAATGTTCAGATCGAACTTTTCACCAAAGCCGGATTGTTTTACCGTTTGCCCGACCAGCGGCGACCTTTCACTTATCCGCACTTCGGTCACATAATCCCGTACCGGATAAGCGTCCACCAGCTCATCGCCACTTTGCCGTTCCGGTAGCAGGTGCCGCCCAAACAGCACCATGTACAAAATGCCCGCTGCCAGAACGATGATGCCCATCGGCAGAAAGTCAAAAAATTGAAACGGTTCTACGCCGCCGTAATCCTGCAAAATGGTAGTAGCCAAAATGTTCGGTGGCGTGCCAATGAGGGTCATGTTGCCGCCCAGCAGCGCCGCAAACGCCAGCGGCATCAGCAGCTTGGACGGCGCAATCTGCTGGCTGCGGCCAATGGCCACCACCGCCGGCAGCAAAATGGCTACCGCGCCAATATTGTTCATAAAGGCAGACATGATGCCCGCCGTAATCATGATGACGATGAGCAGACGTGTGGGATTGTTGCCGGCCAGGCGCAGCATTTGCCGGGCCAGCATGTCAGCTACGCCGCTCTGAAACATGGCGCCGCTGATGATAAAGACAGCCCAAACGGTAATTACCGCCGGGCTGGCAAAACCGGCAAAAGCTTCCTCAGGGGTAAGCAAGCCGGTAAGAATGAGGGCAATGAGAACGAGCAGCGCAACCAGATCAACACGCAGCCGGTCACTGATAAAAAGTGCGATTGCGGCCGTTAGAATGCCCAATACCAGTATGTGGTCAAAAGTCATCAAAAGCTATTCGTCTTAACGCGTGAAATCCATCGCCCAGCGCGCCAGGTTAATGGTGATAAGCAAGCCACCCTCCCAGCGAGACATGCGCCAGCCGGTACGCATCATGACCACCACCACTATAACCATGCCGCCCAGCAAAAAGATGCTGCCCTGGGCTGCCGGATTGACCGTTAACGGAACAAGCAGGCCGGCCAAACCCAAAACCCCAAGCAAATTAAACAGATCGCTGCCTACCAGATTCCCGGCCGACATGCCCGATTGTCCGCGCAGCAAAGCCACCAGCGACGTGGCAATTTCTGGAGCGGAGGTGCCAACGGCCACAATTGTAACGCCAATCACCCACTCGGATATGCCAATCAGGCGCGCCAGATCAGAAGCGGCTTCCACGAAAAAATGCCCGCTGACGACAATAATGGCGATTCCTAGAATAAACTTCGGAACGTCTAGCCAGCTAAAGTTTCCTTCAGGAATATGTTCATCGCTTTCTGAACGGCGATAGATAAGTAGTCCGAGGTAAGTAACCAAAATGATCAACAGGACCACACCTTCAAAACGGCTCAAGGTGAGATCCCAAAGGAAGATAATGAGCAGGATGGTCGTGCCGATGAGCATGCCGCCATCACGATACACCATGGTTTTGGTGGTGGCAATCCCGCGCAGCAGCGCCAGCCCACCCAAAATGAAGCCGAGGTTGAAGATGTTGGACCCGACGACATTGCCCACAGAGATGTCTGACTGTCCCTCCAGCGCAGCCACAACGGTAACGGCAAATTCCGGTGCCGATGTACCGATAGCCACGACGGTCAGGCCAATGACCAGATCAGACATGCCGATTTTGCGCGCGATATGGGTGGCGGAATTAACCACCATTTCCGCGCCACGCCACAAACCGACAATACAGGCAACGATAATGAGAACGTCAAGTAAGATAGCCACGAAGATATTCCTCCAGTTATGGTGTTTTATCAGCCAGATCGTCTCTGATGGACTTTTCCAGGCGAATGCCCAGCCGGTATGCAACTGAGCTGATGGCATGAGACGTAACGGGCCCAGTGATTAAAAGAAGTGCCATGAGGATAAGACCACGCCCGGCGTTAAAGTTGGTGGGTGACCAGATGATGGTAGCAATGAGCAGCAGCACGACGCCAAAGATACCTACCTTGCCAGAAGCGTGCAGCTTGGTGTAGACATCGGGCAACCTGAGGTAACCAAGCACACCCACGATGGAAAAAAAGGTGCCAATAAAAATCGCAATAATCACGCCAATTTCAGTAATCGTAGACATCGATTTTCCTTAAAACATCTGCTCGTCGGCCGCATATTTAGCCAGGGCGATGGTGCTTACAAAGCCCAAAGCCGCTAATCCCAGAGCCACATCAATGTAAATGCCGTTGGACTGAATCAGCGCCGTGAGCACAAGGATGCCAATTGTGAGGGTGGCTACAATATCTGCCCCCACCAGTCGCTCCATGATTTCTTTACCTCGCCACACTTTGTAGACGACAAAGGCCAGCAGCAAAGTGTGAATAACAAGGGCTGCCTGCAAGGTTACATTTAAAACTTGTGCCATAGTTGGTTTCGCTCCAATCGTTTTGTGTTTAGGCAAAGATGCGGCTCAATAGGTCCCGCCGCTCTTTTTGAGCTTCGGCTATTTTTTTCTCGGGTGCGGTTGCATCCAGCATGTGAGTGTACATGACGCCGGCTTCATCAATTTCAATAACCAGTTCTCCCGGCGTCAAGGTGATGGCATGGGCGCTGAGGGCCACCCCCAAATCGGTTTCACAGTGTGACGGGATGGCGACGATGCCGGGCTTGATGGGCAATGAAGGCGTAAGCACGATGCGAGAAACTTGAATGCCGCTGACCAGCAGGTCCCAAAACAGCCTAAGCAGATACAGGACCGAGGCAAGCAGGGCGTCGGGCAGACGCTTCCAGGCAAACGGCCGTTTCGCCGGACGAACCAAAACAACCACCAAACCGGCCAGAATGAATCCCGTCACTAAATTGTTCAGCGCCCAGTTACCCGTCAGCAGCAGATAAAGCAGCCAAATCGGTATCATAAACGTCAGATAGTGCATTTGCTTCTCCTGTGTGTCAATTGCCTAAAACAGCCGTAATGTAAAATTCCGGCTGGGCCAGCCAGCGCGTGGTGGCATCGGTGAGCTGCACCAGCGGCTCGGCCCATAACCCCAGCGCCACGACCAGCCCTATGAGCAAGGCCGGAGCGATCAAGTTATCTCCGGTGGGTTTGAGGGTGACGGCCGTATCCAACTGCGGCTCCCACCAAATCCGCTGAAAAGCGCGCATGGTGTAGATGAGCGTGGCCAGGCTGCCCAACGCCATCAGGCTGAGCACCAGCAGCTGCGTTCCCGCCACGCCGCTGTTAAACAGCAGCAGCTTGCTGATGAACCCGTTGGTCGGTGGAATGCCGGCCAGCGCCAGCGCCCCTACAAAAAAGAGCCCGCCCGCCAGCGGCAGCTGCTGGCCCAGCCCGGTCACCACGGCAAAAGCCGCTGACTTCACCGAGGCGCGGCTGGCCACAAACCCGGCCAGCATCAGCATGGCGGCTTTGATGAGGCTGTGGTTGACGGTGAACACCAGGGCCGCGGCGATGGAAAGCGGCGTGCCCCAGCCAATGCCCACCAAAATGAAGCCAATTTGGGCCAGCGTGGAATAAGCCAGCATCCGCTTAACGTTGTGCGTGCCGATGGCCGACAGGCCGCCAAAAAAGATGCCGATCACGCCCAATACTACCAGCAGCGTTTGAATCAGCGCGGCCTGTTCTACAAACAGCAGGGTGGTCATACGCAAGAAGCCATACACGCCCAGCTTCACTACCACCGAAGAGAGCATGGCGGAGACGGCCGTTGGTGCGGCCGTATGAAAATCCGGCTGCCAAAAATGGAACGGGAAGACGGCGCTCTTAATCATGAAAGTGGCCATTAAAAAGGCGATGCTGGTGGTGAGCAGCGGCACGTCTGGATTTTGGGCGATGCGCTCGGCCAGATCGGCCAGATTGAGCGTGCCATAAGAGACGTACAGCGTGCCGTTGGCCAGGAGTAAAAAGGTGGCGGCCAGCAGGCTGATATAGAAATATTTGTAGGCGGCTTCAGCTCCCAATTTGTCATCGGAGATGGCGGTGAGCACCGTGCCGGAGATGACCAGCAGTTCGGTGAAAACAAAAAGGTTGAACAGGTCGCCGGTCAGGAACGTGCCCGTCAGGCCGGTAGTGAGCATGAGAAAAAGGGGGTAGAAGCCGGGATAGCGCGCGTTTTTATCCTTAGCGCCCAGAGCGTAGAGGGTGCCTAGCAGCAGCACTGCCTGGCTCATCAGGGCCATGAGCGCGCCCAGCAGGTCACCCACGATGGCAATGCCAAAGGGTGCTATCCAGCCACCGCCGTAAAAAACGATAGCTTCGCCTGTTGCATGAACCGTCCACAAAAGATAGCTGCTGCTGAAAACGGCCGTGCCCAACACCCCCAGGCTCCAATACCCTTGCCAGCGCGGCGCGCGCATCAAAAACAGGGCAATCACCGCCCCGAAAAATGGAATGAGAATCGGTAACAAAGCAAGATGGTTCATTGCTTCAGCCTGTCAATTTCATCAATGTTGCTGGTCTGATAGCGGGCCGAAATGACGGCCAGCAGCGACAGCACAAATGCCAGCCCGCCCATGCTAATGACAATGGCCGTCAAAATGAGCGCCTGGGGCAGGGCATCGCTGGGATTGGCTGCACCGTCATAAGCTGGTTCTGTGCCTAGAAAAGCGCCGGTGCTGAGCAAAAACAAGTTGATGCCGCTCGACAAAATAATCAGGCCAATCGCCGAGCGAATGACGTTACGGCGCAGCATCTGGTAAATGCCCACGGCGAACAGTGTGCCAATGGCAATTGCGGTTAAAAGTTCCATCAAACTTCTCCTAATTCCGGATGGCCCAGCGTGCTGAGCATAAAAAAGACGCTGCCCAAAACGCTCAGGCAAATGGCAACTTCAAATAAAAAGGAACTGCTTAAATTGAAGCCGGTGGGTAAGGACAGATTCAGCATGGCACCGTAGTCCACCGTGGATAAAAAGGTGCCGTTAATTAGCCAGCCAGAAATTCCCACAAACAGCAGCAGAAAAATGCCCGAAGCAATCAAAGGAGCCGTGATCCATTTATACCGCTGGCGCGTCTCGGCATAGCCGAACACGACGTAGGTGAAAGCGACGGCCAGGCCAATAATGACACCGGCGGTAAAACCATCTCCGGGCTGGTCGTGACCGTACATCATGTGGGTGGCACCGATGACAATAGCCAGCGGCAAGGCGAGGCGAGCCAGGGCCTGGATGAAGGCGGAGGTACGCTGGCCAAAAATATTTAATGAAGGTAGGTTGATGGCAAACGGCCGTTCCTCACCCACCGTGTCGCCCAATGCCCGCGCCGCATGTCGCAGCAGCGTAAACATCCCCAACCCTGCCATGCTAAAGACGGCGATCTCAATCATCGTGTCCAGTGCCCGGAAATCGACGATGATGGCCCCAACAACGTCCTTGGCGGCCGTTAATGGTTTGGCATTCTCGGTAAAAAAGGGCGTAACGATACTGTCTCGTTCCCTAGAGGTGAGGGCGAACAGGGTGATAACCGTTACCACCAATCCACTTGTAATCGCCACGATGAGATTGCGAATTCTATTGAGATTCCCTACCTCTATATTCAGCGCCAGTGCATTTTGCCGCTCCTTGCGCGGCAGCAGTCGCAGCGCCAGCACCAGGATAACCACCGACAAAATATCGACCACAATTTGTACCAGGGCAACGTCGGGTGCGGGTTCCAGCACCATCAGCACGGCGATGCTCAGCCCGGAAGCCCCCAGCGCCACAATGGCGGCAAAGTCCCGCTTAAGCAGCACGCTGGCGATGGCAGCCCCCATAGCCACTAAAATCGCCACCAGGCGCAATAAGTCCTGGCTGCCTGTCCAGGTAAAACGAACGTTATTTTGCACGGTGAGCAGCAGTTGGTTGAACTGTCCCTGAGTGAACAGAATCACCAGACCAACCATGCCCAAAATGATAACGGAGAGGTAAAAACGGAGACGGCCGTTTTGCAGCCGCGTCACCTGGTTGGCCAGCCAATCAATCCCGTTCAGCGTGGCGGCAAAACCACGGTTCAAATCAAGGGTAGGTACAAATTGATTTTGCCACTGCCGGATGGGATGCCGGAAATAGAATAACGTGACGCCCAAACTAACGGCCACCACAGACAATAACAGTGGCACATTCAGCCCCGTCCACAAAGCCAAGGAAACTTTCACCTCATCGCCAAAGGCAGCCCCGGCTCCTTTTGCCAGCAGCGCCGCTAACCCTTCCGGCTCTGGCAGCAGCCCAATGGCCAGCGAGAGCAGTGCCGGAATGGCCGGAGCCAGCAGCATCAATCTTGGGGCCTCATGTGCTTTGGCGGCGGCTTCGCCCGGTTTGCCCCAAAAGGTGCCGTGTACCAGCAAGCCGGCCTGGGTCAGCAGCAGCGCGCCGGCTACTACAGAAGCGGCCGCCAATAACCAACTAACAATGACGGGCAGGGTAGGGTGAACGGCCGTTGCCAACAGTGTCTCTTTGGCCAAAAAGCCAAACATGGGCGGGAGTCCGGCCATAGATAGCCCGGCGATGATGGCGAGAACGGCCGTAATGGGCATCTTTTGCCGCAAACCACCAAGCAGCCGCAAATCCCTAGTGCCGCTCTCATGATCTACCGTGCCCGCTATAAGGAAAAGCGCGCTCTTGTACAGGGCGTGAGCCAGCACGCCCACCACTAGCGCCTTGAAGGCAATATTTGTATCCTGGCCAATGAGCATCATCAACACACCCAGTTGGCTGATAGTGGAATAGGCCAACAGCGCCTTAAGGTCGTTTTGTTTTAACCCCAGGTAGGCACCCAACACCATTGTTATCAGCCCCACGATGCTGAACAGCCAAAACCACAGCTCTGTTTCTCCTAAAACAGGATTGAAGCGGGCCATCAAATAGATGCCGGCCTTCACCATCGTGGCAGAATGTAGATAGGCGCTGGCAGGGGTCGGGGCGCTCATGGCCTGCGGCAGCCAGATGTGGAACGGGAATTGGGCACTTTTGGTTAAACTCGCCAGGGCCAGCAGGCCTAATATGAACGGGTATAAAGCATTGTCGCGCAGCAGTTCCCCACTTTGTAAGATGGCAGACAGACTGGTTTCATTAGTGACGTTGGCTACAAGCAGCAAGCCAAACAGCAGCGTAATCCCACCACCACCGGTAATGAACAACGCTTTAAACGCCCCTTGTCGAGCTTCCGGGTATTTAAATTTATAGGCCACCAGCAAAAATGAGGTGATGCTGGTACCCTCCCAAAAAACAAACAGGGTAATGAGGTCGTCTGCCAGCACCAGACCCAACATGGCGGCCATGAACAAAAACAGGTAGCTTAAAAACCGCCAGGCAGAAGGCTCATTTTGGAAGTAGTAGCCACTGTAAATGATGATCAACGTGCCGATGCCAGTTATGAGCAGGGCAAACAATAGGCTCAGGCCGTCCAGAAAAAAGCCGAAATTTAGGCCAACACTGGGCAACCAGGTGAGGCTGGCTTTAACTGTTTCACCACTGTTGATAAGTCTTACTTGTTGCAGAAGCAGAAAGAATGAAAAAAGTGGGGCGCTGGCCAGGAGCCAGGCGAGGATGGTAAGGTGGTTATGGCCGTTTCGCCTCTGCAACCAGTTTGTTTGGCCGCAAATGGCTGCGATTAAAGCGGCCGCTAATATAGCAATAAAAGGCATGAAAACTGTGTTGACTTGCATTAAATAACCAAAAAGTGATGATGACTGCAATGAAAAACTGACATTCATTTCTCGATTAATCCAAGATAAATGTCAGTTTACTTGGTAAGCAGCTCTAAAAATCAGATTGATAGATACAGGGCTTGCACAGCAGTTTGCGCATTAATTTAATTTCTATCAACAATATGATAAAAAGTCAACTTGGTTAAATTAGCGCGAAATTATAGTGAATTTTATGAGGCATGGATTGCCGGGAAATACAGTTGGATGTTCGTTTAGTTCAAAGACAGAGGGCAAAGAAAAAACCGCTCCCTTCGTGAGAAGAGAGCGGTTCTTGTTGTTTGCTCATGCACCAGGAGGGGTGTGCATCGAGCAGTCCAGTTTCTGCCAAAGACCTAAGGAGGAGGGTGGCTTTCGCCAACGGCATCACTGTAAGCTCGATCAGCTTGTTCCAGTCGCGTTTCTCTCGTGCCAGTTTGGGGGAGGAGTTCTTTCCTTAGGCCTAAACTGACCGAACTTGCTTATAGTCTACACGATTTTATAAAAACTGTCACCCCCTTACTCATGGGCCACTAAAAATTTTTAAAGGAGCTCCTGGTAGAATATATCCAAAAATATATCCATGATGGTACCTATTTCTTATGCTATGCTCATCTAGTAACGAAATCAATTGTTAACGATACTTCTTCACTGACGTTGGCCACACCGGGGGCGTTGGGGATTTGCAGGTCAAAGTTTTCTCGCATTATTTGTGTGGTTGCGGAGCCGGTTATTTGGATACGGCCGTTTGGCGTAATTGTCCCCGTAAATGTGATCGGCCGTGTCACTTCGCGTATGGTTAAATCGCCCGCTATTTGTATCGAAATGGGTTGGTCTGGCACAAATTCGTTCGGTAATCCACTGATTTGGTTTGGCGTGAATGTAATAAACTCATATGGTTCACTGTCGAGGATGAAGCTGTGAATGGCGTTGTTGCGAAACTCGTTGTCTGTGAGCAAGGTCCGGGCGTTGATAAGGATAGGGCCAATTTTGCTGGCGGCAGGATTAGCAAAATCGACGGCAATTTGCCCGGCTACCTGCCGGCTGCGGCCAACAACCGTCGTAGGCAGGCCACGCAGTGTCTCGTTTAGGGTAAAGGTGACTTCAGATTCAGCCGGCACAATTTCAAACACAGTGTAGCGGCTGCTGTCCTCTTCAATTGTGACGGGAATTGCTATGATTGGTTGGCTTGGGGTGCGGGAAGGTTGCAGAAACAAAAGCCAGACGATGCCGATGAGTAGGACGCCAACTACCATGACGACGATGCCGCCAACCAATGTTTTATCTTTCATGAATGTTGTATCCTTTTGCAAAGAATTTTGCGAGCTATTTTAGGAAGTTTGATCACTGTGTTCAACTTGGATGTTGGTAGGGGGAACGGCCGTTGCCCAGCAAAAAATTGTCGAATTACTCCTTCCCAATTATGTAGACAGCTTGATCTTTTTCTTTTATACTTTGCCCAAAATTGACACATCAATGATCTCAACCCCATTTTCTGTTTAGCGCTGAGAATGGGGTTTTATGATGAGGGAAGGGAAAGGAAAAATGCGTGTTGCGTTATTAGCCAATTTAAAGAAGAATGCGCCCCATTGGTCCGGCATCTCGCCAGACTATTGGGACGATCTCGACAGCGAAGCGACAATTGAAGCCATCATGGCTGCTTTGCAGACAAATGGTCACGAGGTGAACTTTATTGAGGGGGATACCCGGTTGTTTCGCGAGTTGACAAAGCTAAAGCCAGATATCTGTTTCAACATCTGCGAGGGACACGTTGGGGATTCCCGCGAATCGCATGTGCCGGCGATGTTGGAGATGTTGCGCCTGCCATACACTGGTTCTCAGGTGCTTACGCTGGCCCTGACGCTGGACAAGCCCATGACCAAACGCGTGTTGACTTACCATGATTTACCGACACCGACTTTTCAAGTTTTTGAACGAGTCAACGAGCCCCTTGATCCGCAGATGCGCTTTCCTATCTTTGTGAAGCCCAGCCGTGAGGGCACGGGGATGGGTGTGAGTAGCGCATCAATTGTCCAAGATGAGGCGCAGCTTCGCACACAATTGCGCCGTCTGTTCGACCGGTATGACCAGCCTGTGTTGGCCGAGCAGTTTATTGATGGCCGAGAAATTACGGTTGGGGTCGTGGGTAACCTGAGTTCCCCTGTGGCCTGGCGGCTGCCCGATGATGAAGAAGCGCCGCGGCTTTCCCGCGGTCTGCACTTTTTACCACCGCTGGAAGTGGACATGAGCCGCTATCCAGAGGAAGAGGCTGGTGTTTACACCAGCCGCATTAAAACGGAACTGGCTCATGAATTCCACTATTTGTGTCCTGCCCCCATCAGCGATGAAATGCTGGAGGAGCTTAACTGGCTTACGGCCGCAACATTCCGCGTAACCGGATGTTTGGATGTGGCACGGGTAGATTTTCGTCTCGATGCTCACGACAACAACAAGCCGTATATTTTGGAGATCAATCCGTTGCCGGGCCTAAACCCAGATTATTCAGATTTGTGTATTGAGGCCAAGGCCGGGGGCTGGACGTACGAAGAGCTGGTGAACCAGATTTTGGATGAAGCTGCAGAGCGGTATGGGTTGGGAAATTAGTTGCGTCAATCACTGGCCTGCAAAAACACAGGCCAGCGATTTTTTTAAGCGGTTACTTCAGCTCGTAAAGCATCGGCATCTAGGATAGTAATACGGCCGTATTCAAACCAAATCAGCGCCCGTTCCCGGAAGTCGCGTAGAATCTTGTTGGTGCTTTCCCGCGTGGCACCAATGAGGCTGGCCAGGTTGGTTTGGGTGAGCGTCATGTCGATGATGACGTTGTCGGCTTCGATACGGCCGTAATCCTGAGCCAGTTCCAGCAATTTACGCGCCAACCGCTGCGACACGGGCAGCGAGGCCAAACTGTCCATTTGCCGCGTGTTGTACCGTACCCGGTGCGTCAGCTCTTTCATAAAGTTGAGCGCCAGTTGGGGGAAGCGCTGCATATGCTGGCGGAAGCTTTCCCGGCTGATGGTGTAGAGCAAGGTTTCATCCAGGGCAACGGCCGTTGCCGACCGGGGCAATCCATCAATCACCGCCAGTTCGCCAAACATATCTCCAGGCCGTCCAAACAAAATCACCGACGTTTCGCTGCCGTCCAACCCATTTACGTAAATGCGTACCTGGCCAGACTGCACCAGATATACCACCTGCCCCGGATCGCCTTCGCGAAAAATAATCTCCCCCTGGCCAAATTTACGCGGCTGCACATCTTGGGAGATTGATTCAAGCTGCTGGGCAGAGAGTTCCTGAAATAGCGGAATATCCTGTAAAAAACGAATCATGTTCATGGTTTTGGTCTCCCTTCGGATCGATACAACTGGCCGATGAATTGGTTGAACCTTCATTTTCATACCTCCCGAAAAGAGTTTGAGCAGCCTGCCAGACAGTTAAGTTTTAGACAAACTGATTTCATTTCCAATTACAGAACTCTTCAATGATTAAGGTGGGTCATCGGCTGATGGCTCACCATTAACTTTAAACAAATCTAAATAAAATGCCCACGGTAACGGCCAGAATCACGCTGATTAATAGCTCGGCCAAATAAACTGGTGCACGCTCATCATTGGCCACCTGAGGCCATTCCATGAGCAGCCGGGGCAGGATGACAGCTGGAACCAAAAGGTATTGGCCTAAGGCAACAAAGGTGGTCATCAGCAGCCGTTCCAGAATGCTGAGATATTTGCCGGAGTCACCAAACTGGGGGGCAGAGCCCTGTACCAGCCCGTAGGCAGTAAATTTAACCAGCACCCAGGCGGGCATAGTTATAAAGGCATAGCCCAGCAAGTAAATGAGCAGTAGATCACTTTGCAGCACAGCTTGGCTGCTTTGCAGCAATGTATTTAGATCCAGGTAACCACCGCCAACCAGCGCCAAAGTAATCACAATAAAATGGGCCAGTTGATCCAGTGAGAAGCGGGCCAACTCTGGAATTGGCAGCTTGAAGCGGAATTGAATGGCATCGATCAAGAAATGCATGACACCAATGAAAATGACCCAAGGCCACCAGTTGGCATTGAAGGGCAGAATGAAAAGCCAGGTAACGGCAAACACAACCAGGCAATGCACAATGACTCCTTTCATTTCGCGGCTTTTCCAGGCTGCCAGGCTGTTCCATTGCAAAATGTAATCTCCAACTAAGTGCGCTAAGTACATGGCGATGATCACGGGTTACCTCCCGATATGATGGTCAATGTTGCGTGCGCACATAAGATTTCTTGTGCAGACGCCTTGTATGTTTTACTATGTAAATACAGAATATAGGATGAAATGCTGAGCCGCTGTGAGATATTTCACATGGCGGCGGATGAGGGGTGTACAGGTGGTGAAACGGCCGTTTCCACCGCAAACATCATTCCAGAAAACGGCGCAACGTGCATTCATGTGGCCTTAATCCAATGTTAACACCATTTAAACAATTTTTTACTAAACTGGACAATAACTTGACAAAAATAACCAGAGAGCACACTCTCTGTTTTTTGAGAATCCACTTCATTTATTCGGTAAATAATTGGTTTTCTCGCATCCAAAAAGGAAGTAAAACATGAACAGCTCATTGAAACTGTTTTCTGTACGCGGAATTGATATTCGGCTGCACCTAACATTTCCCTTGATTTTGGTCTGGGCAGCGTTTCAGTTTGGCGTATTGGCGGGTGGGGGCCTGGCAGGGGCGCTGTTTGGGGTGATTGCCATATCGTTACTTTTTGTGCTGGTGACGCTGCATGAGCTGGGGCACAGCTTTGCTGCTCTTCATTACGGCGTGCCGGTCGAGCGTATTGTGCTGCTGCCGATTGGCGGCGTGGCCCAGCTGCGCCACATGCCAGACAATCCGAAGCAGGAATTAGTGATAGCTCTGGCCGGTCCGGCGGTAAACGTGGTTTTGGCCATTTTGATGGGTGGAACGGCCGTCCTGTTTGGCCTGTCCCTCACTAATCCACTTACCAGCGGCATCTCATTGACGTTTGGCGCACTTTTCTCTTACATCTTCTTCTACAACGTCATTTTGGCCGTCTTTAACATGATTCCGGCTTTCCCGATGGACGGGGGACGCGTTTTGCGTTCGGCCCTGGCCCTGAAGTTGGACTATGGCCAGGCGACCAGCATTGCCGTCTCTTTGGGACGTGGCCTGGCCATGCTGTTTGGCCTGTATGGCCTGTTGAACGGCCAGTTTTTCAGCGTGCTCATCGCCATTTTCATCTTCTCCGGGGCGACCCAGGAAGGGCAGGTGGTGAAGTTTCGCCAGCGCCTGCGCGGTTATACGGTGCAGCAAGCTTACTCTAACCGGATACCGATTCTGCAGCCGGAGGACAGCCTGCGCGATGTGGCCAACTGGATGGCACGGGGCGTTACCGACTTCCCTGTTTCTCAGTTTGATACTTACGTGGGCTTTTTGGACAATCAGCGTTTGATGGACGCTTTGCAGCAGGCCGGTCCAAACCAGACGGTGGCGGCGACGATGGATCGCCATGTGGAACCGGTCACGCTCACGACTGATTTGTACGACGTGCAGCAGCGCATGAGCAATGAAAGTTTGAGCGCGCTGCCGGTGGTGGAATACGGCCGTATCGTCGGCGTCATTTCTACCCGGCACATTCAACAGATGCTGCGCATGGCGGCGATGCAGCCGGAGCTGTTCCCTAGAGTGCAGTCGGCCTGAGATCGGTAAACAGTAATCAGTGGGTCAGTAATCGGTTTAACTAAGTAGGAAGTCCGCATTGGGTGGCCGGTGCGGGCTTTTTTTGTTGCTATAATTTGCCGGATGAAAGCACGAGACTGGTTTCGGTTTGGGCATACGGCGATTTTTGGCTACACGGCCGTTCTGCCGCTCATTGGCGCCGGCACGGCAACTGGGTTTGTAACGGGTTGGCAGATCGGTGTCCTGCTGGCGACGGCCGTTTCCTTCCACCTGTTTGCTTACTTGCTCAACGACATTATCGACCTGCCGCTAGACCGCAGCCAGCCGTCGCGAGCTGATTATCCTCTGGTACGCGGGCTGGTGACGGTGCGGCAGGTGTGGTTTTGGGTGGTGGGGCAGCTGCCCATTTTGCTGTTTTTGTGGTGGCTGTTGGATGGGAACGGCCGTTCCCTGCTCTGGCTTTGCTGGGCGGTGATGGGGATGACGCTTTACAATTTCTGGGGCAAGCGCAGCCCGCTGCCGCCGCTGACAGATTTAGTACAAGGTTCCAGTTGGGCGGCGCTGCTGCTTTTTGGCGCTTCGGTTGTTGGCCAGCCGACCGGACAAACCTGGGTGGCAGCCGGATTTATCATTGTCTACATTTTGCTGGTAAACGGTATCAACGGCAGCCTGCGCGACTTGGTCAACGATTATGCGTTTGGCACGCGGACGACGGCAATTTGGTTGGGGGCACGGCCGTTGCCCGACGACCGCTTCTTCATTCCCGCCCGCCTGCAAATTTATGCTTTGTTTTGGCAGCTCATTCTAAACGCCCTGGCGCTGATATTGCCTGTGATAGACAAGTTTCCGCTTGGCCCGGGGGAAGACCCGGTGGTTTTAAATATTGTGCTACAACTATTGTCGATTATCTGTTTTGTCTACCTGTTCCAAGTGACCAGGTTCAAAATTCCCCTGGCGCAAATGGCGCCGTGGTTGATGGCACACAATATTTTGATGCTGCTTTTGCTGTTTACGGCCGTTCTTCCCCAAGTCAATCCCCTCAGCCGCTGGGCGATTGTTCTGGCCTTTACACTCCCGCTCTTCACCGCTGACTCGCTTGTTGATAAGGAGTGGCAGTCCTTTGGCTCATTAAATCAATCATAATACAGGTGGAGGACTGCCACTCCTGGAGGTAAAATGGGGCCATGAACCAAAAGATTCGTTTGTTCATTGCCATCGATTTGCCGGAAGCGGTAAAGGATGTGCTGTTGCAGACGGCGGCACAAATGGGACAGCGACTGCCCAACAAAGCGGTGCGCTGGGTGCGGCCCGAACAACTGCACCTGACGCTGCGTTTTTTAGGGGATACGGCCGTTTCCCAACTCCCTGACCTGCAAGACCAGCTAACTCAACTAACCAGTCAACACACGTCCTTTCGTTTGCATCTAAACGGCGTGGGCGCATTCCCTAGCCGCAGGTGGCCGCGCGTGGTGTGGGCCGGTCTGAACGGGGATTTGGCCAATCTGCAAACGATGCAGACAGAGCTCGAAGATCGCATTGTGGCATTGGGTTGGCCGCGGGAGAAACGGCCGTTCAGTCCACACGTTACGTTGGGGCGGGTAAAAGATGCCAAAAATGCAAGGGCGCTCAATTGGGATGTTGCGCTGGCGAAAATGGAATTTGGGGTAACGGCCGTTCAACTGGTGCAGAGCGAGTTACGGCCGTCCGGCGCTGTTTACACGGTGCGCCATTCGGCGCAGCTTGTTTAGTCCAGGGTTATGCGCGCCATTTGTGGCCTCTGTGAGAGGTTGCTGTTGCGGATGAAGTTCAGCGAGGGGAAGTCCAGGGGAGCGCTGAGGAAATTATTCACATCTTTTGTCGATTGTAACAGCACCACATGTTTTTCGTTGGCAATGCCTGCCAACTGTTTCATCACATGGGGCTTAGCCCGATCTGGATAGCTTAAAACGTGGCGGATAAACTGAAACAGCTGGGGGTCGAAGAGCGGTTCTTTGCAGCCGTCGGCAATATCAGGGCGTGGCCGATTGCGGTATTGAATGCGGCGTTTGATAGCCCGCAGCGCGCAAATCCAGGGGGGCAAATCTAAAAACACAACCGAGTCGGCCGCATCTAAACGCATTTGCATCGTGCTGCGATAGTTACCATCCATGATCCAGGTATCGCGCGCGATGAGCCTGGCAACGGTTTTTTGCCATTCCGTATGCGGTGTGCCAACCCAGCCTGGATGCCAGTAATGGCGGTCCAGGTGAATAACCGGTAATTCTAATCTGGCTCCAAGCTGCCGGGCAAGCGTAGATTTGCCTGAACCACTTGAGCCAATAATGAGTACACGCTTCATGTCGATGATGCCCTCCCGAGGGCGAATCAGTTTATCGGTATGCTTAAAAGTTTGCTGTGTGCGATAATGGATTTCTGTTGGGATAGAAATCAAGGATGTTGGCCAGCTGCTTTTTTTACTTAAAGTGTTTTGAATGCTCATGGAACTACCAGTTTATGAACCATAGTTGCTTGCAAACCGATGACACAGATTTTTA
>CALBTC010000136.1 GCA_937967805.1 uncultured Anaerolineaceae bacterium | reverse complement strand
TATTTCTAATCTATGATAGTAACAAATGAGTGATTTACTCGTCTACCAATGAGGGTGTTTCTTAATCTCTCATCTATCTTGATGAAAAGTTAAGGCTACCCTCGCGCAAACTGAAGTCGTTTTGGCTTTAGCGCGACTAACCTGCACTTTTGGAGTTTACCCATGGACGCCCTCTTTCAGTTTGGTCTGGATGCCACTCACTGGTTGCAATCAACCTTGCCCCAATTGGAACCGTTTTTCCAATTTATCAGTACGTTGGGACTTGAAGAATTTTACCTGGCAATGCTGCCACTCATTTACTGGAGCGTGCATAAAGAAGCGGGGCAGGCATTGGCTTACGTTTTTTTATTAGGCAATGTGTTGAATACAATGCTCAAACATGCTTTTCGGGAGCCACGGCCGTTTTGGTTGGACCCCACACTGGAGCGATTTACCGACTTTGGCTATGGGATTCCCAGCGGACACGCTCAATTTACCACCACCATTTACCTCTTTTTAGCTGTCTGGGTCCGCCGCCGCTGGATGTGGCTGTTAGCCATTTTGATGATCATTTTAATGCCGGTGAGCCGTGTTTATCTGGGCTCTCATTTTGTGCACGATGTGGTGGCGGGCTTTTTGCTGGGTCTGCTGGTACTGGTAGGGTACCTGGTTTGGGAGCGGCGCTATGCGGCTGGATTTAGCAAGCGTATTATGGGGCAGCGATTGTTGGCAGCAATCTTGGTGCCCCTGGGGTTAACGGCCGTCTACCTCATCATCCGCCTCATCATTGGCGAACCAGACATGAGCGTGGCCTGGGCCAGCCACATCCCCATTGCTGAGCTGGAGAGTGTGGAAGGGATGGTTACGGCCGTTGCCGCCCTTTTGGGCGCAGGCATTGGGCTGGTGCTGGAGCGCAGCCGTATCCGCTTTTTGGTAGATGGCCCCATCTGGCAGCGGGCTGTGCGCTACCTGCTGGGCATCGTCGTAGCCGGGGCCATTTGGGCCGGGCTAGGTCAACTTTTCCCTGACGAACCATTGTGGCTGGCGTTACCCCTGCGCCTGCTGCGCTATACGCTGCTGACACTGTGGGTCACCTATTACGCCCCCTGGCTGTTCGTGAAGCTCAAGCTAGCCCAGGCCAAACCTGATCCGGGCATTAACCTCTCCCTTTCGTAAAAAAACCATCTTTATGGCTCAAAGACCGTTATTTTGATTTTTCTGAAAGTTTACATATAATGAATTCGTACCGGCTGGTCGGTATTTATCCCATAGATATTCTCATTTAGCGATTTGATATCAAGAAACAACACCTGCCGTGGAGGTATTCATGCGAGCCATTGATGTTCATGTTCATGTTCCGGATCCGCCCGGGCATTTAGCGGCCAAAGAAAAGGAAGATATGGCCGGTTATTTTGGCGCAGGCGATCTGCCCAAAACGCCGGAAGAAATGTATGAAAAGTACAAAGCGCTGGATATTTTTGCTGTTATCTTTTCCATTGATGCGGAATCGGCCAGCGGCGTGCCCTATATTGGCAATGATTACGTGGCCAGCGTGGTGAACAAGTTCCCGCAGCAGTTTATGGGCTTTGCCTCGGTTGACCCGTGGAAGGGCAAGACGGCGTGCCAGGAGTTGGAGCGGTCGGTTCAAGAGCTGGGCTTGCGCGGTTTGAAACTGCATCCTACCACACAGGCATTTTTCCCCAGCGACCGCATGTTTTACCCATTGTGGGAAACGGCCGCATCATTACGCATTCCTGTCCTCTTTCATTCAGGTCAAACAGGCGTCGGCGCCGGCGAGCCGGGCGGGGGCGGGCAAAAGCTCAAATATTCCCAACCCATTCCCCACATTGACGACATCGCCGCCGACTTCCCGAACTTAACCATCATCATGGCCCACCCGGCGGTGCCCTGGCAAGAAGAGCAGCTCTCTGTTGCCTTGCACAAGGGAAATGTCTTCGTCGATCTATCCGGCTGGTCGCCCAAATATTTTCGACCGATGCTTACCAAATACATCGGCTCTATCTTGCAAGACAAGGTGATGTTTGGTTCCGACTACCCCGTCCTCATGCCGGAACGGTGGCTGCGAGACTTTGAAACGTTGGGACTGAAAGAATCTGTACAGGAGAAAATTTTGCTAAAAAACGCCCGGCGCGTCTTGAAAATAGATTAAGTTTTTGTCGGTCGTAGGATTTTTCTACGCCCGACGCACGGTGTTTATGTACGCTAAATCCACCACAACCATTGCCAATATCCTTGAGGCGGCCGAGAGCCTGTTCACCAGCAAAAATTATGCCGATGTGACGATGGCGGAAATTGCGGAAACGGCCGCTGTCACCAAAGGGGCACTTTACCATCATTTTGCCAGCAAAGAAGCGTTGTATCTGACAATGATGCACAATTTTCTGGAAGAGATCGGTGCCATTCTGTCGGAGGTGGTGGCTGAGAGTGCCGAACGGCCGTGTCGAGACCGCCTCCATCAATTCACCCTTACTTTCCTGAACCAACCGCCAGGAAAACAAGAGCTGATGCGCCTGGTCCGCCGTGACGTCAACATTTTGCAAGACCCGGAACGAGACCGCCTGATTCGCGCCTATCAGGCAGCCTTGCCCAAACAGGCAGAAGCGATTCTGCGGAATGGCATTGCCAACGGCGAGGTGCTGGCCGAAGATGCCCGTCTGCTGTCGTGGGAGCATGTGGCCATTGTGGAAGTTGTGTTACGGCCGTATGCCGCAAACGTCCTCGGCAGCCCGGAGCAGATCGCCGATTTTGTCATTACTCTGTTTTTTGATGGCGTGGCCCGTGCTGATTGAATTTAACGGTTTACAACGGCCGCTTCCCTTTTAATCGCTTCTACTCGCTCTCTAAACTGCGCCACATTACCCAGCTTAATTTCTTCATAGCCACGAATGATGTCCGGCGTCTGAGCCAGTTTAACGGCCGTTTGGTGCGTTTCAGGCGTCAAGTTCATCAGTTCAGCTTCAATGAGCGACTGGTACTCCTCAATCAGTTCCCGTTCCACCCGGCGCATATGAGCATAGCCGAACAGGTCCAGCGGCGTATGGCGCAGGCGGCGCAGCGCGTAAAGCAGCCGGTACACATGGTCAAACCATTGGCCAAAGCCAATTTTTTTATTCACCCCCAGCGCCCGCAAAAAGGGAGGATGCAGTTGGTAACTAACTTTGGCCTCATGGCCAAATTGGGTGTGCAGCGCCTGCTTAAATTCCGGCTTGAGTGAGAGACGGGCCACTTCATACTCATCTTTATAGGCCATCAATTTGAACAGGTAGCGGGCCACCGCTTCGCTGAGCGGCGTCTCGGGTGTGTCCAATTTGAGTTCAGCGGCCAATGTTTTGTGCACAAATTGGGCGTAGTCACGAGCATACGCTTCATTTTGGTAAGCGATCAGCTCCGGTATGCGAATTTCCAGCAGACGGCGCAGCTCCCCTTCGGCGCCGACGCTGTTGACGATAGCCTGGGCGGCGGCCGAGAGCGGCGCCGGTTTGGGCCGGGCGGCGGGCGGGGGGGCAACCATTTCCGCGGCTTTTTCCGGATCGGCGACGAGTAAACGGCCGTAGCGAAACGCCTGCTGGTTCTTTTCAACTGCTACCCGGTTAAGGGCAATCGCCTGTTCTATCGCTTCAGCAGACATAGGCAGCAGCCCTTTTTGGTAAGCCGCGCCGACGACCATCATGTTAGCTATCAGGTGAGAGCCAAAGAGCGTTTCAGCCAGGGCAATCGCATCAAAGTAGACATTTTCTTCTGCTTTGGTGACAAGGTTGAGGCGGGTGGTGAACAGATCGTTTTGGGGGAAGGTCACGGCCGTATCGGAAACCATCTTGCCGGTGGGCACCTTGCTCATAGAGACAACGGCCGTTGTGCGCTCAGGGTTGGCTTTGCTCAGATTCGCTTCCGTCGTCCCGGTAAGGATATCAAAAATCAGCAGCGCATCCGCCTGTCCCTGGCCGATTTTGTTAGAGGCGGCACGGTCTTCGGCCAGCACTTTGAGATGGGAAACGACAGGGCCGCCCTTCTGGCTCAGCCCGGTCTGGTCTAAGCTTTGCGCCACCTTGCCCTCAATGAGAATGGCCGTGGCCAAAATCTGGTTCACCGTTACTACCCCCGTGCCGCCGATACCGGTTAAATAAATGTTTGCTTCTTGGGGGATGGTAGGGGGATTGGGTAAATCTTCTATTACGTATCGCGTACTGCGTATTCGCTTTTGGAACTGTTTACCGTTTACCACTGACGGATGACCGATAACTGTTACAAAAGCGGGGCAATCTCCTTCCAGGCAGGTGTAATCTTTGTTGCAGGAGGATTGGTGGATTTGGGTTTTACGGCCGTATTCCGTTTCCACAGGAAAGACGCTGAGGCAGTTCGATTTGACACCGCAGTCGCCGCACCCTTCACAGACATACTCGTTGATAAAAACGCGCCGGGGCGGGTCTGGGGCCTGCCCCCGCCGCCGTTTGCGCCGCAGGTCTGCCGCGCACGCCTGGTCGTAAATAAGAACGGTAACGCCGGGCGTGTCGCGCAGCGTTTCTTGGGCTTCATCCAACTTTTCACGCGGCCAAACGGCCGTGCCCTCTGCCCAGGTTGCGCCGGGTATGTATTTGTCGGTGTCGTCGGCGCAAACAATGATTTTTTGCACCCCTTCCGCTTGTAGCGCCTGGGTCAATTTGGGCACGGACATGCTGCCGTCAACCGGCTGCCCGCCCGTCATGGCCACGGCCGTATTGTATAAAATCTTGTAGGTGATGTTTGCGTTCGCAGCGACGGCCTGCCGAATGGCCAGGGTGCCGGAGTGGAACAGCGTGCCGTCTCCCAAATTTTGATACATGTGGGGCATCTGGCTGAAGTAAGACGCACCAACCCACTGTGCCCCTTCGCCCCCCATGTGGGTAATCCCCCAGGTGTTGCGCTCCATCGTCAACGCCATGCCATGACAACCGATGCCGCCACCGGCAATGGCACCTTCGGGGACGTTGGTGGAGCGGTTGTGCGGGCAGCCGGAGCAGAAGTAAGGCTGGCGGGCGGAGGCTAAGGCTAATGGTAAATGGTTAATTGTTAATGGTAACTGGTTCATGGGCGGTTGAAGGTTGGGGATTTTGGGGGCGAGGAGCTTATGCAGGATGGTCCATAATATGTCGGGATCGAGTTCGCCGTAGGCGGGGATCAGGGGATTGTCTTCGGCATCTTTTTTGCCAATGACTGACGGCCGTTCCGCCAGACCATACAAAATATCGCGGACGAACAGCTCGACAAACGGCCGTTTCTCTTCCACCACCACAATCTCCGCCAGCCCCCGCGCAAATTGGCGCACAATCGCCGGCTCCAAAGGGAACGGCATGCCGATTTTTAGCAGACGGACGCCGTTTTGGCGCAAGGCTTCATCGTTCAGGCCCATTTGGTAGAGTGCCTCGCGCACGTCGAAATAGGTCTTGCCCGGCGCAACAATGCCGATGCGATCATCTGCCGACGAAACGGTGATCTTATTGAGATGGTTGGCGGCGGCAAACCGCTGCGCCGCCTGCAAGCGCCCTTCGTTGATCTCGCGTTCCAAATCCAGGGAGAACGGGGCTACGAGGCGGGGGTCTTGGGTTGGCTGCCAGGGACGGCCGTTCCAGGCAAATTCCGGCTTCGCAATGTCGTCGATGGGGTGAACCTGCGCCGTGCAGTAGGCATCGGCTAAATTGGTCACAATCTTAAACCCCGTCCACAAGCCGGCATAGCGCGACAGCTCAAAACCATAACGGCCGTACTCAATAATCTCCTGCACCGTGCCTGGATACAAAATCGGCATGTTGGCATCAAACAAGGCGAGTTCCGACATGCCCGGCAGCGTCGAAGATTTGGCCACGGGGTCATCTCCGGCGACGGCCAGCACACCGCCGTATTGGCCCACGCCAAAAAAGTTGGCGTGTTTAAACACATCTCCCGTGCGATCAACGCCGGGCGACTTGCCGTACCACATGCCCAGCACGCCGTCGTACTTGGGCTGCGGCAGCAAATTGGCCATCTGGCTGCCCCAGACGGCCGTTGCCCCCAAATCTTCATTCACGCCCGGCACAAACACAACCTGATGTTGGTCCAACAGCGCCTGGTTTTGTGCGAGGAGCGTATCCAGCCCGCCGACCGGCGAGCCACGGTAGCCGGAAATGAAAACGGCCGTGTTCAACCCCGCCCGCACGTCCGCCCGCTGTTGATCCAAAGGCAGGCGCACCAATGCCTGCACCCCCGTCAAAATAATGGTGCCCTCTTCCTGCAAATATTTATCGTTCAGCGAGATTTTTCGTTCATTCATACGAGGAATCCGTTATTCCCTCAACTTAAAACGCTGAATCTTGCCCGTTGCCGTTTTGGGCAGCTCCTCGACAAACTCAACCCAACGCGGCCGTTTGTAATCAGCCATCTTCTCCCGCGCATACTGTATCAGCTCCTGTTCCATTGCCGCCGACGGTTCATATTCCGGTTTTAAAACAACAAACGCTTTTGGCTTGTACAGGTCAGATTGGTCTGCTTTGGCCACCACGGCGCATTCCACCACCGCGGGATGGCTGATGAGGGTGCTTTCCACTTCCATTGGTGAGACCCAAATGCCGCCTGCCTTGATCATGTCGTCGGACCGGCCGGCGTGCCAATAATAGCCATCATCATCCACGTAATATTTGTCCCCGGTAAAGAGCCATTCCCCCTGAAACGTTTGCCGGCTCTTCTGGTATTGATGCAGATAAAAAGAAGCCGTCGTTTCACCGCGCACCAGCAAATTGCCAACCTCCCCTTGCATCACTTCCTGTCCATTTTCGCCGATGATCTTGAGATCAAACCCCTTGACTGGTTTGCCGCTGCTGCCGGGGCGAATGTCCCCTGGCCGGTTAGAAATGAAGATGTGGTAGATTTCAGTACAGCCAATGCCGTCAATAATTTCCAGCCCTGTGCGCTCTTGCCATTGATGCCAGATGGGGGCAGGCAATGCTTCACCGGCCGAGACGCACAGACGTAGCGAAGAGAGATCATACTTTTCAACCAGATCGGGCAGGGCTAAAGCCATGGCGTAACCGGTAGGAGCATTGTAGAAAACGGTGGGCCGGAACTGCACAATCAAATCCAGCACGTTGGTGATGTTGCGTGGTGCACCGGGATAGAGCACCACGCTCGCGCCGACATACCAGGGAAAGAGCAAGTTGCCGCCCGTGCCAAACGTGAAGAACAGCTTGGCAACGGCCAGCGTGCGGTCGCTTTCTTGCAAACCGAGCACATTGACCCCCCACAACTGCGCCGTGAGGGGTAAATCTTTGTGGGCGTGGGGAATGCCTTTGGGCTGGCCTGTTGTACCGCTGGAGTAGTTGAGCGTGGCAAAATCTTCGCGATGGGTGTCGACGCGCTCGCATTCGGTTGCTTCGTCGGCGATCCAGTCCGTGTAACTCGTGGCGCCGTTTCCTTTACCGATGACGATGACGTGTTCGAGGAAGGGTTGGTCTTCGCGAATTTCGGCGATTTTGGACAGCAACGCTTCATGGACGACGATGACCCGGGCGTGGCTGTCACGCAAGATGTAATCGTACTCACCGGGCATCAGCAGAGTGTTCAGCCCCAGCGACACCGCCCCAATTTTTAGCGTGCCAAAGAAGGTGGTGACCCACTCCGGCGTGTCGTAAGTGAGAATCCCCACAACTTCGCCGATGCGGACATCCAGCTTCTTCAGGGCGTTGGCAACCTGATTGACCTCATCATTCACTTGTTGGAAGGTGAGCGTGCGCGAAGGGCTGAACAATGCTTCTTTGCCGGCGCGTTCAGCCAGGTTGTGCTCCAAAATTTCTACGGCATTGTAGTGAAGGGGGAGGTTGTCGGCTCTCATTTTTTTTCTCCGTTTTCGGTAGCCGGTAATTAGGAGCCGGTAATCGGCTTATGCACCGGTTACCGATACCCGTTTACCGATTACCCCTTTCTATTCACTGATCACTTGATGGGAAGCTGGCTTGAGCTGTTGTCTCTCTTCCAGCCATTTGATCTGGGCTTTTTCGGCTTCGCGGAATGCCTGGGCTTTGCCGCTGAGATATTGGTCGGGCCACTGGTGTGGTCTGTATTGGTAATGGGCGGCGGCTTGTAACGTGAAGTAGGGATTAGACAGGTGGGGCCGGGCCAGCGCAACCAAATCGGCGCGGCCCTGCAGGAGAATGGTGTTGACCTGATCCGGGGTGGTGATGGCGCCGACAGCCATGGTGGCGATTCCCACTTCGTGCCGGATTTGGTCGGCGAAGGGAGTTTGGTACATACGGCCGTATACCGGCTTCTGCTCAGGTACCGTTTGTCCACTGGAGACGTCCATCAAATCGACACCCGCCTCCTTGAATAGATGCGCCATTTTGGTCAGGTCTGCTTCAGTGAGGCCGCCTGGATGCCAGTCGGAGGCGGAGACGCGCACCGACATCGGTTTGTGCGCTGGCCAGGCGGCGCGGCAGGCGCGGAACAGCTCCAGCGGGAAGCGCAGGCGGTTTTCTATCGGGCCGCCATAGGCGTCGGCGCGTCGGTTGGTGAGGGGGGAGATGAAGCTGGCAAGCAGGTAGCCATGCGCCATGTGGATTTCCAGCATGTCGAAGCCGGCTGCTTCAGCGTAGCGGGTGGCGCGTACAAAATCGGCGATGATCTTGTCCATGCCGGCCCGCGTCAGAGCCTTGGGCGTCTGGCTTTCATCAGGATAGTAAGGCAAAGGCGAGGCGGAGACGAGCGGCCAATTGTCGTCCGGATTGGGCAGTGGTTTGTCCGCATCTTGCCACAGAAGCTGGGTAGAGCCTTTGCGCCCGGCGTGGCCGAGCTGCATACAAATCTTGGTCTGGCTGTGGGCGTGGACAAAATCGACAATGCGTTTAAATTCGTGGCACTGCGCTTCGTTCCAGAGGCCGGTGCAGCCGGGGGTGATGCGCGCATCGGGCGAGGGGCAGGTCATTTCTACAAAGAGCAGGCCGGCGCCGCCGATGGCCCGGCTGCCGAGATGGACAAAATGCCAATCGTTGGGAACGCCGTCCACGGCCGTATATTGGGCCATTGGCGAAACCACCACCCGGTTTGGCACCATCATCTCACGCAAACGGAAAGGGGTAAACATGGGCGGTGTGTTAGCCGCCACACTGAACCCGCCTTGGCGCACCTGCCGGATGAACCATTGCTGCACCGGCTTGACAAACGATTCGTCGCGCACGAGCAGTTCTTCATAGGTCATGCTCTTGGCGCGGGACATGACGCCGAAGGCAAATTGCAGCGGATCGAGCTGCCAGTGCCGCTCCAACGCCTCAAACCAGGCCAAAGAAACGTTGGCCGTATGCTGTGTTTTACCCACTTCATCGCGGCGGTCCGTGTCGTAAAGAAGTAAAGCTTCGTTGCGGGAGCCGGCCTGGCGCAGGCATTCAAGCAGAGAGATGGCGTCTTCCATCGCCAGCTTGGTGCCGGAGCCGATGGAATAGTGGGCTGTTGCTTTGGCATCCCCCAGCAGCACAACGTTGTCCATCACCCACGTTTTATTGGTGATGGTGGGGAAACGCCGCCATAGAGAGCGATTGTCGATAAGAGGATGGCCGTCCAGCTCTTGGGCAAAAATGTCGACCAAAACAGGGATGTGTTCGCCATCCCAATCGCTCAGTTGGTCGAATTGGTGGCCAAAGTAGGTGCCGGGCGGCATTTCGATGACCCAGGTAGACATGCCGGGCTCATATTGGTAGCAGTGGGCGACAATGGGGCCGTGCGGCGTTTCACGGAAAAAGTATTTGAAGGCGTCCAATTCACGCGTGGAGCCGAGCCAGCAGAAGTAATTTTGTCGCAGGTCGACGGCCGTACCAAAATAATCCTTGTGCGCTTCCCGAATTTTGCTGTTGATGCCGTCGGCAGCGACGATGAGGTCGCTAGAGGCAAAAGGCTCCTGGGCCAGATTAGCCGGTTCAAATTCATATTGAAATTGTAGGCAGACGCCTAGTTCGCGGCACCGCTCCTGCAACAGCAGCAGGAGTGATTGGCGCGAACAGCCGGCGAACCCATTGCCCGCACAGCGGAACGTTTCCCCTTTGAACCGGATTTCCACATCGTCCCAATAGGCGAAGTTGCGCCGGATCGCTTCATAGGAGGGCGCGTCGTACGTTTTGAAGATGCCCAACGTTTCATCAGAGAAAACGACGCCAAAACCGAAGGTATCGTCGGCCCGGTTGCGCTCGTAGACGGTAATGTCATCTTCAGGCCACGCTTTTTTGAGGAGAACGGCCGTGTACAAGCCGCCAGGACCACCACCGATGATTGAGATTTTGCGGGGCTGATTCATGATTCTGCCTCTGGTAAACTTGCATCGACGCACTTGTATTCCGTCGTTTAAAAATTGTTACACCATACGGAACAAGAAATATGATACATATATTTGACGGTCGTTCCCAATATGTGCTATATTCTAGCGACATATGGTAGGCTGTCAAATTGCCCGTGTTGCGCAAAGTAGCCGTTCGGAATTAACATAGCGATTTCAGAACCGAACGGCTACTTTAAGCCCATTCGCCAATTCCGCTAACTTATTTGCGAATGGGCACAAAGCATAAGCGAAACGGGCAATCTATTAAGCGCATGGAACATATTCTGGAACAGGACGACATCGAGCAGGTCACACGGCCGTCGCGCAGTACGCAGTTTTACATCTTCAACTTGTTTGCGGATTATATTGTGCCGCGTGGTGGGCGGATATGGACCAACGACTTGCTCACTTTACTGGAACTATTGGGGGTGAGTGCCCGAACCGGCCGCACGACGCTGTCGCGCATGAAGCAGCAGGGCTGGTTTGAGACGGAGAAGGTGGGACGGCAGACGCAGTATGTGATCACTGAACGGGGCCGCGTCATTCTGGAAGAGGGAGATAAACGGATCTTTGAGGAACCGCTGACCGATTGGAACGGCCGTTGGCAAATGGCGGTCTACTCTTTACCGGAGGAGTTACGCAAGGAACGGAATGAGCTGCGCAAAAAATTGCTCTGGTTTGGCTTTGGCAATCTGGCGCCGGGCACCTGGGTATCCCCACACGACCGGCAAGCAGAAATTGCCGAGGTTGTGAACCGCCTGGATATTGGAGAGTACGTGACGCTGTTTGCCGGAGAAACGGAAGATGATCGCGGGCTTATACAAAAATGTTGGCCGCTTGAAGCGTTGGCCGCTGATTATCAAATTTTTCTCAACCGACACCAACATGATTATGAAGCGTATCGAGAAGGGTGGCTAACCCCCACCGCCGAAGATTGTTTCGTGCGCCGCTTCTGGCTCACCTTTAACTTCCAGCGCTTCCCGCTCAATGATCCTAACCTGCCCCTCGAGCTGCTGCCCGACGACTGGCCGGGAACCACCGCCCGCCATATTTTCAAAGAGTACCGGGCGCTGCTCAATGAAGGGATGGGGGCGTTTATGGATGATTTGGTAAGTGTGAGATGAGGAAACCATGATTTACGACTTTCTTTACGACGTAAATGAGGGCGTGGCCACGATTACCTTTAACCGCCCCAATGTGTTGAATGCGCTCACGTTTGACATTTATGCTCAATTCCGCGATTTAATGGAGGATTTGCGCTACGACGAGGCGGTTAAAGTGGTACTGCTCACAGGCGCCGGGCGCGCTTTCTGCTCCGGCGGCGATGTGCACGAGATTATCGGCGAACTGTTTGCCCAAGATGTAAAAGGTCATCTCGATTTTACCCGCATGACCGGCGCAACGGTGTACAACATGCGTCAATTAGACAAGCCCATCATCGCCGCGCTGAACGGCACGACGGCCGGAGCGGGGGCAGTGCTGGCCCTGGCATCTGATCTGCGACTCGCTTCTGAGACGGCGAGTTTTCACTTTTTGTTTACCGGTGTGGGCCTGACCGGTGCAGATATGGGGGCGGCTTATTTGCTGCCGCGCATCGTGGGCATGGGGCGGGCGATGGAGATCTTATTGTTTGGCGATAAGGTGACGGCCGTTGCCGCCGAACGGATGGGCCTGGTCAACAAAGTCACGACACCAGAGGCGCTGCTGCCCACCGCCCAGGAATGGGCCGCGCGCCTGGCCAGCGGCCCCACGACGGCGTTGGGCCTGACCAAACGCATGCTCAACAACGAATGGCACATGGACCTTGCCTCTGCCATTGAAGCCGAAGCGCAGGCCCAGGCTCTCATGCTCATGGGCGAAGACCATCGCATTTTTTATGAAGCGTTTAAAGAGAAGGTGGCACCGAAATTTACAGGACGGTAATGATGAATTGTAAGGAAAATAATGTCCAGGCAACTTGTGAATCCCCCCTCGCTTCCGCCGCCGCGCGGCTTTAACCACGGCATCCTTTGCAGTGACGGCCGGGTGTTGTTTTTGGCGGGACAGGATGCCAGCGATGGCAACGGCCGTATCGTGGCCCCCGGTAACGTGGTGAAACAGTACGATCAGGTGTTGCAAAACCTGCAAGCCGTTGTACAGGCAGCCGGCGGCCAAATGACCGACATCGTTAAGCTCAACATCTTTGTCAAAGATGTGCAGGATTATAAAAACCATCTACGAGAATTAGGCCGGGTCCACAAAAACTATTTCGGCGATTACTACCCGGCGATGGCCCTGCTGCAAGTGACCGGCTTTTACCAGGAAGAGAATTTGATTGAGCTGGAAGGGTTTGCCTATTTAGATTAACCATTTCGCATTCATTTTGATGATCCAGCAGTTGCCTCCCAGGTTAGAGGAAGCGGTATGAATTTTGAATTAACGGCCGTACAAAAGGAAATTCAAAAGCGAGCCAGGGATTTCGCCCAGACAGAAGTCGCGCCACTGGCACGTGAAACAGATGAAAGCGGCGAGTTCCCCATCCATCTGGTGCAGCGGATGGGGGCGTTGGGCTTCCTTTGCGCCACCATTGATCCCCGGTATGGTGGCAGCGGCCTGGATTACCTCAGCTACACGCTCATCTCCGAAGAGCTGGGCCGGGCTGATTCCTCTGTCCGTGGCTTTCTGGCCGTGCACGGCAGCCTGGTTTCGCTGTGCCTCAACGATTGGGGGACAGAGGTGCAAAAGCAAACCTACCTGCCTAAACTGGCAACCGGTCAATGGATTGGCTGTTACTGCCTCACCGAACCCAACGCCGGGTCTGACGTGGCCAGCCTGGAAAGCACCGTGCGCGAAGAAGCAAACGCCTACGTCATCAACGGCGAAAAAATCTGGATTACCAACGGCGAAATTGCCGACGTGGCCCTGGTTTTTGCCAGCATTGATCGCGGCAAACGGCACAAGGGCATCTGTGCCTTCATTGTGCCCACCGACACGCCCGGCTTCAACCGTGCACCGATGCCGGGCAAGGAGCTGGGGCATCGTTCTTCCAGCCACGCCCACATCACCTTCAATGAAATGCGCGTACCCAAGGCGGCGCTGCTGGGCCCGATGGGTGAGGGGTTTAAGGTAGGTATGAGTGCGTTGGATCACGGCCGTCTCGGCGTGGCCGCCGGCGCGGTAGGCATTGCTCAGGCGTGTCTCGATGCCTCCATCAAGTTTGCCCGCAGCCGCCGCCAATTTGGCCAGCGCATTGGCGACTTCCAGATGATACAAGCGGCCATTGCCGATATGAGCGCCGACATTGAAGCGGCGCAGCTGTTGGTTTACCAAGCGGCCTGGATGAAGGAGCAAGGCCTCCCTACCATTCGCCATACCGCCACTGCCAAACTGTTCGCCACCGAAATGGCCGCCCGCGCCGCCAGCGAAGCGGTTCTGTTGCATGGCGGTCGTGGCTACAGCAACCAATATCCCGTTGAACGACTTTATCGTGACGTCAAAGGTTTACAAATTTACGAGGGTTCCTCTCACATCCAGCGCATCGTGATTGCGCGGGAATTAGTTGGACGAGAATAAAACGTGCTGGGCATTGCCTGTTCCTTTTACGCAACATTACGCAATCCATTAATTTGTCCATTCATCGAAATTTTATTGAGGTAAAAAATGACAAGAGGCTATTTTTTTGAAGATTTTGAAGTGGGCGCTCTGTTTGAATCGCAGGCGCGAACGGTGACGGAGAGTGACGTCACGCGGTTTGCCGGCTTGTCTGGCGACTTCAATCCGCTGCATACCAATGCGGAATTTGGCAAGAAAACGCCATTTGGCGAACGCATCGCGCATGGGGTTTTGGTGGTCGCTATGGCAACGGGCATGGCGAATTGGATGGGCTATTTTGAAGGCACAACCATTGCGCTGGTTGAGCAGACGATTCGATACAAGGGCGCGGTGAAGTTTGGTGATACGATTCGCCTGGTGATGGAGGTGATTGAGAAGAAGGAAACCTCGAAGCCGGATCGTGGTTTGGTGAATATTGCAGCGCGGGTTTTCAACCAACGAGACGAGCCGGTTGTGGATGGTGAGTGGCTACATTTGATGCAGCGCAAACAGTAAGCGGTAAACGGTCAGTTCCGCCAATTACCGATCACAAATGCGTGAAATTGGAGAAGGGTATGCTGCTAAATGATAAAGTCTGTTTGATTACGGGTGGGGGTAATGGCATTGGCCGGGCCACGGCCGTACAGTTTGCCAAAGCGGGTGCGCAGGTAGTCGTCGCCGATCTGAACGAGGCCGGATTAGCGGAAACGGTGGCAGAAGTGGCGGCTGCCGGCGGCACGGCCGTATCCGTGTTGGCCAATGTGACGATACGAGAAGATGTGGCGAAGATGGTAGAAACGGCCATTTCCCAATTCGGTGGTTTGCATATTTTAATTAACAATGCCGGCATTACCCGCGACGGCTTGACAACGCGCATTAAAGACGGCGAGCCGCACTTTTTGTCTGAAGAGAAGTGGGATGCAGTGTTGGAGGTGAACTTGAAAGGGAGTTGGCTGGTCAGCCAGGTGGCCGCGGTAAAAATGATCGAGGCCGGCTACGGCCGTATTGTCAACACTGCTTCTGTGGCGGCATTGGGCAACATCGGCCAGGCCAATTATGCCACTTCTAAAGCAGGTGTCATTGGCCTGACCAAAACGTTGGCGTTGGAATGGGCCCGCTACGGCATCACCGTGAACTGCGTGGCGCCGGGTGGGGTCAAAACGCGCATGACCCAGTCGATCCCCGATAAAGTAATGGCAGAGTTATTGCAAGGCATCCCCTTGCGCCGTTTTGCCGAACCGGAAGAGATTGCGGCCGTTCATCTCTTTTTGGCCTCTGATCAGGCTGCCTACGTCACCGGCCAGGTTTTGTTTGTAGACGGCGGCCTGACAGCCGGAGCATAACGCAAAACGTTCTAATAAACTAAGAATCTATCCGAAAAAGCCACAGAGGGAAAAGAGAATCAAGAGGCTTTGAACCTAAACTCAAAAACCTCTGTGAACTCTGTGGCTAATATTTGGATAGGTATTAATTCAAAGACCTGACCTGTTCTTTCACCTGCGCCATGCTTTCTTCAGAAAAGTTTCCGGCTACTTTAAGGCGGAGATGACCCTCTTTATCAATCACAAAAACGTGCAGCTTGTTGGGATTTGCCAGTTTGAACGATTTGGCGCCTTCGCCGCTCCAGTCAAACAGGGGTTGGGCAACCGCATGTTTGACGATACTCTTTTTGACCGCTCCTTTAGGCACGAAGGGAGGTAAATCGCCAACAAAGGCCACTTCGCGGCACTGTACCTGATCGCCGTTGCCTTGGAAAACGGCCGTTAGCGCCTCGCCCCACTTTTTCCCTTCTGTCGCCGCATCCTGGCTGCCGCCATAAAGCACCACCACATCACCGGCAAAACTGGCTATTGCCAATTCCTGGTCCCGGGCATCTTTAAACGTAACAGAGGATACGTCTACGTCTAAGCCGCTATCTGCTTGTGCGCCCCGTTTGGCATAGTTGGCCCGACCCATAATGAACTCTTCATCATTGGCGCGGGGTTCAATGTCAATCATGCGGAAAGCCATCTTGGTCATTTCCATTTCCCAGGTGTGCACCTTCATGGCCGGCTGGCGCGTCAGGCCGCCATTACCGCCCACACACCACTGGTAATATTTCTGCTGGTGCCAATTGTACGTGCCCGTCATCACCGTCTGGTTAAACTGTTGTTCGAAGGTTTGGCGCGCCGGAGCCAGCTTCCAGTAGATTTCCATTGCTTCATCGACATTGCCTTCCAGAAGCAGATTGAAGTAGTTCACCAGGTATGGCTTTTCCGGCGATTGGAATACTTCGTAAGAGCCGGCACCCATCCACTGCATGCCGATACCTTGAATGAGCAGCGGCACGTACCGCTCAACCGGACAGCCAAGCAGCACTTTGTCACCAACGAGGCGGTGCATGTCGGCAAACATGCCCAACTCGCCCACTTTGATGGCCACCACATTTTCAATTTCTACCAATCGTTCCAAAATGTCCAATGGGAAGCCGCTGTTGTGGAAGCGGTTGAAGTGGAAATGAGGTGATGGATAAAGGGTGACGTGCATGTTGGTAGCGTCGCAAAACTGTTTGGTGACTTCGTAAATTTCCTCGGACGATTCGGGATGGAAGTTGGGTGGATAACCTAGCAGAATGCCGTCTACGCCAACTTTTTCGGCGTGGCGCATCAATTCCATGTTGTCGGCAAAGGTGTCCATAATGATTGAGGTCGTGACGACAATGTCGCCTCCTGCTTCATCGGCGGCAATGGTCAGGAACTGCTTCGCTTCTGCCAACGTTAGCCCCGTTTCCAGGGCGCACATCATAGAGAAGAAGCCGTGTTTAATGCTCTGCTGCACGTCCCAGCGGATACCTTCTTCATCTAACCGCTTCATGTCCGGCGTAAAGGAGGGGAACAGGGTATTTTCTACCCCTTTCATATTTTCCTTAGCCCATTGTTTCATTTCTGATTTGTTTCTTGACATCATAATCTCCTTAGTTGGCTATCCAGTTGCAAATAGACCAGTCTGTATATTTTGATTAAAATTTTGCTTTTCATGTCTTTAATTCAATCTCAATCATGCGCTGATTTTCTGCTGCTTCTTCCAGCCGCTGCTGGTTCAGCGCCTTTGCTTCTGCGGCGGTCAGGCCAAAGCGGCGCACATTAAATTGGGCATCGTTTTGCTGCACGCTGTGGTGGATGTAGTCGGCGATTTGTTTCTTGTCGGTAACGGCCGTCGCCATAGCCGGCCGATTTTTCCCCTGAAAGCGTAGTTTGACCGCTGCGCCACCCTGGAAATTTTTCCACCACGGCCGTCGGGTCATCACAATGAGCTTGTCATCCCACCGCTCGTAACCAACCGGGGTGGTAAACTGTTTGCCGCTCTTGTGTCCGGTAAAAGTGAGCAGCAGCAGATGCTGACTCATCAACCTATGCAGCGGTGACCGCAAAATGAGCGAAATTGTTGGATTCATGATCCATTTGTAGACCCAGGGCGGGAAGGGTGGGCCGGCCGGATCTCTTTCCTGATTGCTCATGACTGCTTCTCCTTATTCTTGCACTTGTTGCAACATGTTCAAAATCGCTTCTGGCGGTAAATATTGATGGGCAAAAATTGTCCTTATCATGGTTGAATTTGAATGTGCTGCGTCGTGCGCTGCCTGGTTTCAGCAGATGTCACAACGACGCGCCGCGATTCTTTAGTCAGCCAAAGTCCGTGTTGTCATTACAAATGTCGTGATCAGGTAAGCGATCACATGAAAAACGATCAGCACCCAAAATCCTAATGCCGAAGAGACCGGGAAAGGAAACGGAGCCGCTGCCGGATTCAAGGCGGAGATGATGTTGGGGATGATGGAAATGATGAAGGCTACCGTCGCGACAATCCAAAATACCCGCACCGGGTTGGCTGTGTTTCGCGTCAAAAGGGCAAATACAGCGACGCCGAAAAAGGTAAACAAAGCGGTGATAAACCCGATTGCTACCGGACTTAACGGGGGGAAATCGGACGGTGAGGGCAAATCTAGAATGGTGTTTAGTAGAAAATAGGCCACCAGGTTTGCCACCACGGAGGCGGCTACGGCTATGAATCCCGTCTGCCAAATTTTGCTCTTGTCTATCTGTTTGGTTGATTGTGTTAAACTCATTTGAATTTCTCCTTTATTTTCATTTATTGCCAGACATGCGCATAATCCTGCACGTATTGGCGCATGGTGATGGGTAGACGACCGCCGTTTCCTCATCAAAATGTTCATTTTCCAATGTCGTTTCAATATTCATATTCGCTAGACCAGTCTGTATACACGCCGCAAAAATTTTTAACCGCAGCGCAAAAGAAATTCGATCTCCTCGCCCACATCAAGCAGCGGCTGCGGACTGCGTTGGCTGCGGCTGAGGATGATGCCCCCTTCTAAAGACGCTATGATGAGCGTCGATAAGCGGCGTGCCCGCGCTTCGTTGTGGCTGCCTTGCTGTAACTTTTCGGCAAAGGCATCTTGCCAGCTCTGATATGCGGCGCGGCACGCTTCACGCAGGCGATCATTGGTCGAAGCGGATTCCAGGGCGATAGCGGTGATGGGACCGCCTGCCCGGTACCCAGACAGGTCAACTTGCTGTGCGAGGGAGGTGATGAAGGTGGAAACGGCCGTAATCGGATCATCAATCTCAGCCATTACCCCACGAATCATCTGCTCAATCATGCGGCTGGAGCGCGCTACGGCTTCGGCCGCTAATTCTTCTTTGCCTTCTGGAAAGTAGTAGTACAGTGACCCTTTTGGCGCACCGCTTTCAGCCAAAATCTGATTTAGCCCGGTAGCATGATACCCCTGCATTTCCATTAGCTGACAAGTTGTCTCTATAATTTGATCGCGCTTTGTAGCCATCGTCCTTTACCTCAATGCCTGCAATTATAGTGACTGGTCTATATTTTGTCAATAACCAGGATGATTAGTGCCCATCACCCAGTTTAGATAAACTCAACGCCGCCCGCACTTCCCATGATTTTGCCTGCTGGGCCTGCGCCAGGGCAATCGCACGCTCGTAAGAATCACGCACCTCGTGTACATCTGCCCCGGCCTGCAACAACAAATCCCCCCGCAGCCGTAAAATTTCCGGCTCATAATGGCGTTCATTGCTGTCTAGCGCCGCAGCCAACGCCTCGGCTAACAACGTCAGCCCTTCCCCTGGCTGCCCAATTTTGCCGTTTGCCTCCGCCAACATGGCCAGCATGTGCGGCTTGCCAATGCGCGAGCCAGAGCCATGCGATTGGTCAAACCCATCGCGCATCAAATCCAGCCCCGTTTTCACCTCGCCCATTTCTGTAAGCGCCCAGCCGCGAAAGACCGTACCTAACGCCTGGAAAAAGGCAAAACCGTGTTCGTCGGCCAGCGCGATGGTCGCTTCGGCACGGGCCAGCGCTTCACGCGGCTCGCGGCGGAACTGGTGCAACGTGGCGCTGGTAAACAAGGCAAACGCCAGACTAAACGGGTGGTTAAGCCGCTGGGCCAACGCCAGCGCTTCGTAACTACGCTTTAGCGATTGATCGGGATAGCCGCGCAGCCAGAGCGCCCACGCACTCCAAAAGTGACAGGCCACGCCGGGGTCGGTTACGTAGCGGAAGATGGCCGAGCGTGAGACGTCCGGATTGTAGAAAGTTAACATCTTTTCCAAATGCGTATGGGCCGGTTCTAACTCGCCGGCATAGAGCAGGGTAACCCCTTTGGCCCAATGGCCGACGGGACGCAGAATGGGGTCCTGCACATGGGCGGCCATCTGCATCAACTGGTCGGCCAGATCGCGCATAGCCCTGTCTTCGGCACGGACGAGGTAATAGTAGAACAAACCCCACAGCGCCGGGAAGAGCTGCGGCACCGCGCCGACTTGCTGGCACAGGGCACGAGCGCGGGCAAAGGCGTGTTCTACCTGCGGTGAAGCAAATCCTTTGGTAACGGAGTGGGCAATGCCCAGAGCAATTTGCAAAGCCAACTCTTGCTCGTTGCGCTGCGAAGAGGCGGGGGCTTGTTTGAGGAGTTCCAAGGCCTGGGCAAACAGGTTGGCTGCTTCCTGGTAGCCGGAAAGACGCATGGCCCGGTCGCCGGCCTGATGCAGATAATGGGCTGCTTTGCCTGGACTTGCGGCGGATTGGAAGTGACGGGCCAGTTGAAAGGCGATCTCATTTGATTGTTCCTGATAGATAGATTCGAGGACGTGGCCAACATCTTCGTGCAGGTAAGCGCGTTCGGCCGGGTCGAGACGGCCGTACACATATTGCTGAAACAGGTTATGGCGAAAACGGTAGGGGGAGAGGCGACGGCCGTTGATGTGCCGTACGCCCAATGGTGTTACCAGCTGATGCTGCTTGTTCAATTCATGGCTGAGGCGGCGCACAATATCCCGCTCATTGGCCGATTGCACCTGGGCAATGACCTCTGCCGTGAAGATGTTGCCCTCTACAGCGGCAATGGCCAACGCCTCTTGCAGTTCGGGGGCAAGCCGTTTGACACGCTCGGCAATGGCGCCCTCGACCCGGGCGGGCAGGGTTTGCCAGTTGATATTCTCTTTTTGCACCCAGTGCCCGTCATCATCATGCACAATATCGCCACGGGCGATGAGGTCCCGCAAAAGCTCCACAATGAAGAGAGGGTGCCCATCGGTTTGTTGATAGATGGCTTCGTGAAAGTCGGGGGGGAAACGGTTGGGCTGGCTGTCTAAAAAAGCGGAAACAAACTGCCGGTTTTCATTTTCGGGCATGGTGTCCAGGCTCAGGCAGATGTCACCGAAGGCGCGTTTGAATTCATTGACGACGGATTCAAGCGGGTGGCGCTGGCCGCCGCGCCCCAGCGCCACATCTTCTGCCCGGTAAGCCCCAACGATGAGAATGGCGCTGTTTTTGAGATTGCGTCCCAGATGAAACAGCAAGTTAATGGAACCGGCATCGGCCCATTGCAGATCATCAAGCAAAAGTAGCAACGGCCGCTGCGCCGCTACCTTTTGCAGGACGGCCGTCACCTGGGCAAACAATCTGCTTTGGTCGAGGTTGGCTTCAGAGACGGCCGTTTGTTTGCTCACCAGCTCTTCTAACTGCGCCAGCCAGCTACCTTGCCCGGCGGCCCAGGTAGCGGCCGTCATCTGGGCCTGGTTGGTGGCCCGCTGCAGCAGGGCAGTTCCGGGCAAAAATGTTCCGATCAGGTCCGGGCCCGTGTCCAGCAGAATCTGGCAAACCAGAGGAGTAAGCCGATGCAGCAGCCTGGCTTGAACCCGACTGATCTGTTCGCCGGAGCTATCCCCCGTGAGCTGGCCGAAGATTTCGCGAAAGGGCAAATACGGGTCACCAAAGCTGGTGTGGGCGTTGCCTGTGCCGATGGTGGCGATAAGTTGCGGGTATTCTGCCTGGGCGCGCCAGGCGATCTCTTGCAGGAGCGCGCTTTTACCGCTGCCTGTTTCCCCGGTGATGAAGAGGAGACGGCCGCTGCCCGATACGGCCGTTTTCACCAGCTTTTCCAGTTGGGCCAACTGCTGCTGGCGGGCGACAAAAGTGGGACGATTTTCCGGTTTAAAGGCATCATCTGCGGTCGCTGTTACCGTCTTGATGTCCGGCGGCGTCAGGTTACGATCCCGTATGGCTTCAAAGAGGCGGGTAGATTCTTCTGAAGGGACGGTGTTGAGTTCAGCCTCCAGCAGTTGGGCCAGTTCTCGATATTGACGCAACCCAGCGGCACGACGGCCGTCCCAGGCATAGGTGCGCATCAACTGCTGGTAAGCCGGTTCATGAAATCGATCCAGGGTTATTTGGCGACGGGCAAGCTGCCTGGCTTGTTGGTATTGACCGCGCGCTTCATTTAGGGCTGTTAACCGGTGCAGGGTGTTGAGCAAATCCCGTTCCAACTGGACTCGTTTGAGCAGGGCCCACTCCTCAAAAATGTCGCCAAAATCTAGCGGCTGGCCTTCTAAAAATTCGCCCTGGTAAAGGCCAATCGCCTGTTGTAATTGGGCGAAGCAGTAGGGACAGGTTTCTATGTTTGCGTGGCGATGGCGAGCGACGGCCGTCAGTCGTTTCTCGAATTCTTCGGTATCCAACAGGTAATCGCTGGCTTTGTTCCACTGAATGGCATCGCGGGAAACGTGAAGATAGGCGGGGTCTGCCTTTTGGTCCCCAATGAGACGGCGCAAATTAGAGAGGGCCTGGCTCAGGCTGTGCCGCCCCGCCTTTTCTGACTGATCCGGCCACAGCATGACGGCCAGATTTTCCCGCGGGTGGGGGCGTTCCGACTCGGTAATGAGGTAGGCGAGCAGGGCGCGCACTTTGGCGGAATCGAATTGGGAAAGGAGACGGCCGTTGCTCGCTGCCTGAAATCCACCGAAAAGCGAAACCTGAATTTGTCCCATGCCCAACATTTTACCGGTATCGGCCTGTTGCGCAATCGTCTTGATAGTTCCTTGATACTCTCTTGAGGGTGGGTTGGTATGATCTCTCCGCGTTAGCTTTTTTCAGTGGACCCGTCGATTTTTGCGCAACAGGCAGCACGCCACACGATAAAGCAGGAGCACGGAGAACATGGCATTAAAACAGTGGGCAAACGAAACGATGCAAGGCGTGCAGAACATGCTCATTCCCTCGTTTACGCCTGACTTAGCGGAACTGGATGAAGATGGCATCCGTTGGGATGTGCAGCAGAGCATCCGGCATGGCTTTTTTGGTATGAGCTGCACCACGCAAGTGGGCTTAACGTTTGCCGAGGCGAAGCGGTTTGTGGAGATTGCGGTGGCAGAAGCCAACGGCCGTATCCAGGTCTCGCCCGTCTGTACCTTTGATTCTATTGCGGCCAACATCGCCTTCATTCAGCACGCCGCCCAGGCCGGCTGTGACACCATTCTTCTGGGCTATCCGCCCAACTTCTACCCTGAAACCCCCGAAGAAATCTACGAGGTTACCCAACAAATGTGCCAGGCGGCTGCCCAAACGCCGATGGTTTTGTACCTGAGTTTCAAGTGGAATTACGGCCGTTTCCACCCCAGCGGCTTCCCGCTAGATATTTTAGAACGTCTCACCGACATTCCTAACGTTGTCGGTTTACTCGTCGGCATCATTGAACCGGGTTTTGTGCACGAGGCGTTTCGCCGCTTTGGCGACAAAGTTTTGGTGCAGGCCCCCTGGGAACGCTGGGCACCGCTGCTCACCACCCAGCTGGGAATGCAATGGTTCGGACCTGGGGCTTATGAACTGTTTCAAACGCCAGAAAAACCGTCCCTCATCAACTATTACAACCACCTCCTCAATGGCCAGATTGACGAAGCGATGCAAATCTTCTGGCAGCTCACGCCCGTGCGTCTAATCTTTGAGAAACAGTTCATGCCCACCCAAATGATCGGCACCTACCATTGGCCGCAGCAAAAATTTTACCAGTGGCTCACCGGCGGCAACGGCGGCTTTACCCGCCAGCCGGTCATGAAAATGTATCAACATGAAATGGATGAAGTAAAAAACATCCTGCCGGCGATAGGGATAGAACCGCGTGACAATTACAACGAGTTTTACGTAGGCCGGATGAATTATGAGAAAGGATTTCGTCCGTAACTGGTGATCAGCCAGCCGGTATATGAACTGTGAACCAGGTACCGGTGACCGTTTACCGACTTATCCGCAAATGGAGGAAACAAAAGATGAAGCATACCCGATTGTTTAGCACTTTTTTGTTGTTGTTCTTGTTTATGTTTGCCTCTGCCGCCTGTGGCGGTGGCGCCGCCGAGCCTGAGGCGGAGGAACCGCAAACCAGCGAAACGGAAGCCGAAGCGCCGGCTGAAGAAGAAATGACTGAAGAGGAACCGGCCGCAGAAGAACCTGAAGCCGAAGAAGAGATGGCTGAATGTTCCGCCACCGTTGGCGTGATTTTGCCCTATTCCGGTCTTGCCGCGGCCGTGGCTCCTTCTATTGAGACCGGCGTTAAATACGCTATTGACACGGCCGAAAATTGCGAAATCGAACTCATCTTCGAAGACGAAACGGATGACCCCACCAACGCCGTGAACAAGGCGCGTAAACTGGTGGAAGAAGATGGGGTTGTGGCCATTATCGGGCCGCAACTGGCGCACACGGCCGCGGCCGTTAGCGCCTATGCTGAACAGGTTGGCATTCCGCACATCTCATTGAGTGCCGCCGATGGTCCGCAAAGCGCCCACTCCTTCTTCCTCGGCTCTGGCGTGGGGGATGCCATTCCCAGCGGTACGTTTGCTGCGACGGACCTGGGTGCAGAAACGGCCGCTGTCATTTACATGGATTATCTCTATGGCCAACAAAGCAAAGACGGCTTTGTTAAAGGCTTCACCGCAGAGGGTGGCGAGATTGTCTCTGAGCAGGCCGTGCCCTTCGGCACTTCAGATATGGCCCCTTTCCTGGAAAACGTGGGCGATGCCGATGTGGTGGCCGTGCTGCTGTTGAATCCGTCAGATTTTGCCTTCGTGCGCCAATATCATGAATTCGGGCTGGAACAACCGGTCATCTTCATCTCCAACGCGCCGCAGGAAGCGCCTCTGCTCATGCAAATGGGGGATGATGTGATTGGCATGTACGGTGCGTCCTGGTACACGCCGATGATTGAATCCCCTGAAAACGGCGCGTTTGTAGAAGGGTATATGGCCGGCAAATATATCGAAGCGTTCGGCTTCCCCAACTCGCCGCCCGGCATTGCCACGCATGTGGCTTACATGGGGGCGCAACTGCTCCTGGAAGCGCTCAAGGTAACGGGCGGCGATACGGATCCGGCGGCGCTTAATGAGGCGCTGGCCGGCATTACGGAACTGCAAAATCCGGCCGGCACGGTGACAATGGGTCCGGGTCGGGTCGCCATTCACGACCAGTACATTCAGCAGGTTGTGCCTTTAGGCGAAGGTCTGTATGGCTGGAGCGTGGTGAAGGTTGTAGAGGATGTAGAACCGAAGTGACAGTTTTTCAGTAAGCCGTAATCGGTAAATGGTAATCGGTGGTGGATCACCGATTACCGTTTACTGACCACCGATTACCCAGTATGAATGAGTCTCTTTTCTCTCTCTTAAAGAGTGTGCGGCAAAACGGCCGTATCTTGCAAACCATCCCCGCTGAGGCCAGGCCCGCTTCGCTAAGCGAGGCGTATGCCACGGCCGATGCCCTGGCTGCCTGGATCGGGGAGCCGGTCGTGGGCTGGAAGATTGGCGCGGCGACGGCCCGCGGGCAGCAGGCGTTGGGGTTGGCCGAGCCGTTTGCCGGGCGGGTGTTTCAATCTCGCTTTGCGGCCAATGGCGGTTCGCTACGGCCGCTGCTCGGCAAGTTCACTATTGGCGCCGAATACACCTGCCGGATTGGTCGTGATTTGCGCATCGAGGAGCGGTTTGATGCGGAGACAATTGTGGAGGTGGTAACGGCCGTTTACCCGTCTCTCGAACTCAACCAGGTGAGCTACGCCGACCCGATCGGCGCGGGCGGTTGGTGCATCGTGGCTGACAATGGGTTTAATGATGGGTTGGTGATTGGCAAGCAAGTGGCAAGTGGCAAGTGGCAAGTAGAAGCATTAATGCAGCAATCAGTGGCTTTTTATCTGGATGGTGCATGTCAAAGTACGGGCTGTGCCGCAGACATTGCCTATCATCCGCTGGCGACGTTGGCCTGGCTGGCGAATGATCGCGCCAGGCGGGGCGATCCGCTACGGGCCGGGCAGCTTGTAGCCACAGGCGATCTGGTAGGGGCGATTGAGGCGGGAAACGGCCGTGTGGTTGCGGCGGATTTTGGCAAGTATGGAAAAGTGAAGGTTGTAATTGAGTAGTTGGGTAAATACTCAATTACTGAGTTACTCAATTACGCTTGTAAGGCAATCCTATGTTACAAGACCGAATCGAAGGCAAATGGATCGACACATTCGTGCACCAATTTGAGCTGTGCCGCGTGCAGCCGGGTGAGATTGTGGGCATCATTTCCGAGACGCAGTCAAGGCCGGTCAATGTCCATCTGGCGGAGCTGGCGCTGCTGCGGCTGGGGGCACGGCCGTTTCACATCGTCATGCCCACCCCGCCGCAGGAAGCAGCGGTGCCCATTCGCTCATCCGGATCGTCGCCGGCCATTGGCGGCTTGCAGCCGGTGATCGATGCGCTGGCAGCCTGTGGTTTGGTGGTTGACTGCACGGTTGAAGGGCTGATCCATTCGCCAGAAATGCCCGTCATTCGCCAGGGCGGGGCGCGCATGCTCTACATCAGCAATGACCATCCCGAATCGCTCGAGCGCACCAGGGGTGAGGCAGACATGAAGCGGCGCATCCTCATTGGCCGCCAAATGATGGCCGAAGGCAAACATCTGCACATCACCTCAGACACGGGCACCGATTTGCATGTGGATATAGATGATTGTTTTGCGGGGGGCAACATGGGGTTTGTTGATGAGCCGGGGGCGTGGGCCAGTTGGCCGGGCGGCATCAGCAGTTGTTTTCCCAAGCCGCAGGCGGTCAACGGCCGTCTCGTGCTCAATCCGGGCGACATCAACTTTACCTTTAAGCGCTATTTGGAAACGGCCGTGGCCCTGGTCATCAAAGATGATTATGTGACGGACATCGAAGGGGACGGGTGGGATGCCGACCTGATGCGGTCCTACTTTGAAGCGTGGAACGACCCCGAAGCGTACGGCACGTCGCACATCAGTTGGGGGATGAATCATGGCGCACGCTGGGATTCATTGATGATGTACGACAAAGGAGACGTGAACGCCACCGAAGGGCGCGCCGCGGCCGGAACCTTTCTGTTTTCCACGGGAGCCAATCCCCGCGCCGAACGCTTTACGCTTGGCCACTACGATTTGACCATTCGCAACTGCACGCTGGTGTTGGACGGCAAGATGATTATTGAGAAAGGGAAATTGCTTGATGAACTGGCGTAACGAATCCGGAGCTGCCGTCCTCGTGAAGTCAATCCGCATCCTCCCCGCGCCGCGAATCGCGGTGGATGTGGCCGGCGCGGGGCCGCTGCTCCTGTTTTTGCACGGCGTGGGCGGTAATCGTACCAACTGGCAGGCGCAGCTGCCGGTGTTTGGGCAACGGTTTACGGCCGTTGCCTGGGATGCACGCGGCTATGGCGACAGTGACGACAATGAGGGTGCGCTTGATTTTGGCGATTTTAGTGAGGATATTGGCCGGGTGATGGACTATTTTACCGCTGAAAAGGTATACCTGGTCGGCTTGTCAATGGGCGGGCGCATTGCCCTTGATTTTGCCGGACGGCAGCCGGAGCGGGTGGCCGGTTTGGTCATCGCCGATACAAGCGTGGCCAAACGAGGGCCGGAGAAGCTGGCCCAGGATCAAGAGGCGCTGCGGCTGCGCCAACGGCCGTTAACCGAAGAAGGCAAAACCCCGGCCGACATTGCCCCCATTCTGGCCAGGCGGCTGGCCGGGCCACACGCCACCCCAGAAGCGTTGGCCCACATTGAAGCCAGCCTGGCCGCCTTGCGCAAAGAGAGCTATTTAAAAACCCTCGACGCCGTCGTTAACTATGAAGGCTACCCCGATTTTGCCACGGTGACCGCACCTTGCCTGATCGTCGGCGGCGAATTTGATCCGCTGGCCTCGCCTGACCTGCTGGACGCAATGGCGGCCAGGATGCCCAATGCCCAACGCGCTACCGTCCCCCGCGCCGGCCATTTGAGCAATATTGAGAATCCAGAGGCATTTAACGAGGTAGTGCTGGCGTTCCTGGAGGGATTGTTATGAACCGGCAGTGGCAGCTTACCGCCTACGCCGACGGCTTGCCGGGGCCGGCGCATTTTACGCTGGTGGAAACGGCCGTGCCTGAGCCGGCGGACGGTGAACTTGTGGTGCAGGCGCACTACTTCGGCCTGGACCCGTTCCCCCGGCTGCGGATGAGCGCCCAGGGCAAGGTGCCGCCGCTGCCGCTGGGCAGCGTAATGCTGGGGCGAGGTGTGGGGCAGGTGATTGCCTCGCGCCATCCCAAATTTGCCGCCGGGGATTTTGTGGCCGGTGAATTTGGCTGGCAGGAATTTGCGCTGTTAGACGGGCAGGGATTGACGCCGGTCAACCCGGCGCTTGGTCCTGTTTCTACCAGCCTGGGCATTTTGGGGTCGCCCGGGCTGGCGGCTTATTTTGCCCTGCGGCAGGGAGCGCCGCAGGCGGGCGATACCGTGATCATCTCTGGGGCGGCGGGGGCAGTCGGTTCTGTGGCCGGGCAGTTGGCCAAGTTGCAGGGCTGCACGGCCGTCGGCATTGCCGATGGCCTTGTAAAATGCCGCTATTTGACGGGTGAGTTAAGGTACGACACGGCCGTTGATTACACTGAAACCAACGACTTAGCCGCCACCCTGAAGGCACACTGTCCCAATGGCGTTGACGTTTTTCTCGATCTGGTCGGCGGCGAAATGCACGATGCCGTCATGGCCAACCTCAACGTCCATGCCCGTGTGGTGCTCGTCGGCACCATTGCCAACTACAACGAAGGCGGCCAGGAGCAGGGCCCGCGCAACCTCCTGCCGATGATTCTAAAACGGGCCAAAATGAGCGGTTTTTTGGTGCATGATTACGCCGCCGAGTTCCCGCGGGCGCAGCAGCAACTGGCTGATTGGCTCCACAACGGCCGTCTCGTTTACAAAGAAACCGTCGTGGACGGATTTGAAAATCTGCCCACAGCCTTTGCCCAGGTTTTTCACGGTGAACAGGTGGGCAAGTTTTTGGTGAAAGTGATTGGAGACGATGAAACGACTCATTAAATGGGCGGCCATTTTCATGCTCTTCCTGGCTGGTGTGGCCATTTTGGCCGTGGTGCTGCTCAACGTCATTCCCGGTTCGCCGTTGACGGTGGCCTTTGACGTGCAGCCGGAAACGATACTTATTCCGACGGATGGGGCCAGCATTGCACACGGCCGTTATCTGGCGGAGTCTGTCCTGGTCTGTGTGGTCTGTCATGGCGAAGATTTGGCCGGCAAAGAGATGATCGACGATCCGTTCCGCTACATTCACACGCCCAACCTGACCACCGGCGCCGGCGGCGTGGGTCAGACGTACAGTGATGCCGATTGGGTACGGGCCATCCGGCACGGGGTCGACCCAGAAGGACATGGCCTCATCTTCATGCCCACCGACCATTATTTCCATCTGAGCGATGCGGATTTGGGCGCGGTGATTGCCTACATGAAAAGTTTGGCGCCGGTGGACAACACCGCGCCGGGCCTGGCGCTGAATCCGGTGGTGACGGCGCTGCTCAACTCAGGACAGTCGGGGGAAGTGGTGCGGGCGCGGGTGATTGATCATGATGCGAAACGGCCGTCTCCCCCGGCAGATTACGGTGCCTATCTGGTGAAAATTGGCGGCTGTGATTTTTGTCATGGCCTGGATTTAACCGGCGGGCAGGGACCTGAGCCCGGCGCACCGCCGGCCCCAAATATTACCGCGAGCGGCCCGTGGGGCCAACGCACCTTTGCTGAATTTGCCCACACGTTACGCACGGGCATCATGCCTGGCGGCCAGCCCATTAATCCGGCCTTTATGCCGTGGGTGGGGTACGGCCGTATGACCGACGAAGATTTAATGGCCATTTGGAGTTATCTGCAAAGTTTGAATTAAGCCTTGAGGCGCAGCACGGAGGAATAAATGACAAAAACCATGAAAGCAGTCCAGATCAACCGGTATGGCGGCGACGAAGTGTTGCAGGTCAATGAGGTGCCTGTACCCACACCCGGCGCAGATGACGTACTCGTTAAGATTCACGCCGCCGGATTGAACTATTACGACATCAAAATCCGCAACGGCTGGTTGCAGCGTTTCTTTCCTTTGCGTTTTCCCCACACGTTAGGCAACGATTTTGCCGGTGAGGTCGTCGCCAAAGGGGACAACGTTGATCGGTTGGAGATTGGCGACAAGGTGTATGGCATGATTACCGTCTTTCACGGCGGCACGTATGCCGAATACCTGTCGGTACCGGCCAACATCATCCGCAAAATGCCGGCCAACATGAGCTATGAAGAAGCGGCCGCCTTGCCGATGGTGATGCTCACTTCATGGATTGCTTTGGTGGAGTTGGGTGAATTGGCAGAAGGGCAAAACGTGCTGGTGCACGGCGGTTCTGGTGGGGTGGGCGCCGCCTGTGTGCAAATTGCCAGGCATTTTGGGGCTACCGTTTACGCCACCTGTTCGGCGGAAAACATGGAGCGTGTCAAAGCATTGGGGGCCGACGTGGTCATCGATTACAAAAACAGTGATTTCCGCAACGTTTGCCAGAATATTGACATTGCCATGGATCCGATCGGCGGCGAAACCAATCTGCACACCTATGAAGTGATGCGTGAAGGAGGCACGATTGCCGTGGTGCTGCGAGAAGACCCCGTGGAGATGGAAAACCGCGAACCACTCTCCAAAAAGTACGGCGTGGAAGTGAAAGTGGTGGCCTTTGATTTACGTCCCGATTTACTGGACACGGTGCGTGACGCGGTCGAAAACGGCCGTTATTCGGCCAACATCAAGCACCGCTTTCCGATTGAAGAGGCCCGCGCTGCACACCAGATTTTGCAAACCACGCACCCTGGCGGGCGCATTGTGTTGACAATGTAACCGCAACCGGCAACACGATTCTTATGGCTGACGCACTGCGTATCACCTTAACCGGCGTATCTTATGGCATGATTTTGTTTCTCATTGCCAGCGGCCTGTCGTTGACGCTGGGGTTTATGGGCATCCTTAATTTGGCGCATGGATCGCTGTACATGCTGGGTGCCTACATTGGCCTGGCGGTAACCGGTATGACCGGCAGTTTTATGGCCGGATTGGGGGCAGCGACGGTGACGGTGGGGTTTATTGGATTGTTAATGGAGCGCGGCTTTTTGAGCCGTTTGTACAGGCAGTTTAATGACCAGGTGCTGCTAACGCTGGGCTTTGTGTATATTTTTTCGGCATTGGCCTATTGGGCCTGGGGGGCGTATCCGCTGCTGGGGCAGGTGCCGCAAGCGGTCAAGATTTCGATTCCGATGGGACGCCTGGCGTTTCCGGTGTATCGCCTCATTTTGATCGGGGTGGGGGTGGCTGTGTTTGCCGCTTCCTGGTGGCTGCAGGAACGAACGCGGGCCGGCTCGATTGTGCGTGCGGGGATGGATGATCGGGAAATGACGATGGGGTTAGGCATTAACTTTGCTCTGGTCAGTTCCGGGGTTTTCTTTTTGGGTGCCGGGATGGCCGGCTTCGCCGGCTTTCTCGGTTCGCCGATTACGGGCGCCAGTTGGGATATGGGCTTCCCTATTTTGATTCAGGCGCTGATTGTGGTGGTGATTGGCGGTGTGGGCCGGGTGCAAGGGACGTTTGTGGGGGCGCTGCTGATTGGTCTGGTTGATTCGCTGGGCAAGACATTTTTCCCGGAGTTTGCCGCGTTTACGATGTATGTTTTCTTTATTTTGGTGTTGTTATTTAGGCCGACAGGGCTGTTGGGCCGGATACAGTTGGGCGCGCGGGGAATGCCGCCACCGCCAACGGCCGTTTCCGTGCAGCGCCGCACCCAAATCAGACATGGTCAGTGGAACAGGCTGCTCAAATTATTGCCTCACCTGCTCCTGCTGCTTGTTTTCATCGCTGCGCCGCCTTTTTTACCCCCTTATTTGCGCACCATGCTGACCCAAATCTTAATTTTTGGCTTGTTTGCCATGAGCTTGAATTTACTGTTTGGCTATACCGGGCTGTTTAGTTTGGGGCACGCGGCTTTTTTTGGTGTGGGGGCGTACACGGCCGGCATCTTGGTAACGAGGTTGGACGTGACAAATTTTGGGCTGCTGCTGTTGGCCGGGATTGTGGCGGCAACGGCCGTCGCCGCGCTGTTTGGTCTCATTGCCTTGCGGGTACGGGCTGTTTACTTTTTGTTTGTTACCCTGGCCTTGGGCGAGCTGCTGGCTGCCATTGCCCTAAAAGCGACCAGGCTGACGGGGGGGAGCAATGGCTTGTTTGGGATTCCTTACCCGGACTTTATGGCGCCGTTTCAATTGAATGCGGTCTCGTTTTATTATCTGGCGCTGCTGGTAACGGCCGTCTCTCTCTTCATTCTTTATCGCCTCGTCCATTCCCCCTTTGGCCTGGCGCTGCAAGGGATTCGTGATGATGAGCTGCGGATGAGCCATCTGGGATATAACCCGTGGTTGTTTAAGTACATTGCTTTTGTGCTGGCGGGCCTGTTTGCCGGCGTGGCCGGTGTACTGTTTGCCTGGTTTGGCGGCACGGTGGTGCCTTCCTTTTTAGCCGCGGCGATGTCTGCTTTGGTCACCTTGATGGTGATCATCGGCAGTTCGCGGCTGTTTTGGGGTCCCTTGCTGGGAACTGCCGTCATCCTCTTCTTGCAATATTACGTTAGCATTTGGATACCGGAATGGTGGACGTTGGTATTGGGACTTGTTTTTGTTTTGACAGTCATGGCGCTGCCCGGTGGGCTGGGCGTGCATCTGCAGCGGTTGTGGCACAACGTACGCAATGTGGTTCCGGGAGAAGAACGGGCCACTGCTGATTTTCAGTCGGCGGTAAAGTCGGAGTAAGGGCATGAACGCATTAGAGATTCAAGGACTATCTAAAAATTTTGGCGGTTTGCAAGTGTTACACGACGTCTCATTAACGATACATGCGGGTGAGCGCGTGGCCATCATCGGTCCTAACGGGGCAGGCAAAACGACTTTCTTTAGCATTATTACCGGGGCGCAACGGCCGTCGGCCGGGCACATCCATCTCTTTGGCGAAGACGTGACGACCTGCTCCGCTCAGGAACGCACCCACATGGGGCTGGGTTGCTCCTTTCAGATCAACCATCTCTTTTTTAGCCTGTCGGTATTAGACAATGTTTTGATGGCTTTGCACGGCGTTAAAAAGAGCCGCTACAGCATGGTGCGCGCCACCAACAGCTACCAGGATGTGCAAGAAGAGGCCCGGCACCTGTTGCAGTCGATTCAGCTATGGGAAAAACGGCTGGAACCGGTGGGGGCCATTTCTTATGGGGAACAGCGAAAGCTGGAAATCATTCTCGGTTTAGCCTCCAGGCCACGCCTCATCGTTCTGGATGAACCGACGGCCGGCCTATCGCTTAACGAAATTCCCCACTTCATCGAAACCATCAAAAATCTGGCGGCAAACATCACCGTTCTCTTCACCTCGCACGATATGGAGGTGGTTTTTGGGCTGGCAGAACGCCTGGTGGTGCTTTATTACGGGCAAATTATTGCCGACGGCACGCCGGATGCCATTCAAAATGACGCGAAGGTGCGCGAGATTTATCTGGGCGTGGAAGAAGCGGTGATCGGTGAACGGACATTTACGGGAAGGTGTTTACCGAAGACCGAATAGTGGAAAAGGTATGCTAGAACTAAACAATATCCACACCTTTTACGGCAACAGCCAGGTTTTGCGCGGCGTTTCTTTGCGGGTTGAGCAAGGCTCAGTGGTGGCGCTGTTGGGGCGGAACGGGATGGGGAAGAGCACGGCCGTTCACTCTATCATCGGATTTATCCCCCCGCGTTCCGGCCGTATTTTGTTTCAGGGCAAGAATATGGCGCAGATGAAGTCGAACAAAATCGCGCAAAAAGGGATTGCCCTTGTGCCGCAAGGCCGGCGCATCTTCCCCTCTCTGACCGTGCGTGAGAATTTGACAATGGCGGCACGGGGCAGCCAGCGTCCGGGGGGCTGGACGCTGGCCAGTGTGTTTGAATGGTTTCCCCGCCTGCAAGAGCGGGAAGATTACAAAGGCACGCTGCTCAGCGGCGGCGAGCAGCAGATGCTGTCGATTGGCCGCGCCTTGATGACCAACCCGCAGCTACTGCTGATGGATGAGCCATCTGAAGGGTTGGCCCCCATGCTGGTTCAGGAGATCGGCCGAATCATTCAGCAGCTAAAGGAAGATGGGCTTTCCATTTTATTGGTCGAACAAAATTTATCGTTGGCGCTTTCTGTTGCCGATCACATTTATATTCTCAATAAAGGGATCATCGTGCATGAATGTGCGCCGGATGAACTGCGTGCCGATGAGGATATAAAGACACGGTATTTAGGAGCGGGAACATAAAGTAATTAGGTAATTGAGTAATTGGGCAATTACTCAATTACTGCAAACGATTATGACCGAATTTACAACTCTTTTTACACCATACACATTAAAAAACGTCCCGCTGCGCAACCGGCTGGTGATGCTGCCGCACGTCACGTTTTATGCCAGCAAAGATCGACGGCCGTCTCCTCGCCTGAAAAATTATTACATAGAACGAGCCAAAGGCGGCGTGGGGCTGATTGTGAGCGAAAGCCAGACGGTGCACGTAACGGGAGGGTGTGAAAACTGTGTCGATATGTCCAGTAAAGCGTCGGTTGAACTGTGGCGGGATGGGGTCACGGCCGTTCACGATCACGGCGCCAAATTCTTTGCCCAATTGACCCATCACGGCCTGGAAACGTTTACCCTGTTCAGCCGCCGCGAGCTGTGGGGACCGTCTGCCATCCCCAATCCGGCCATTCGTGAAGTGCCCAAGGCGATGGACAAAGCCGACCTTGCCGCCGCCATTGAGGCGTTCGGCATTGCGGCCAGCAACGTGCGTGAAGCGGGCTTCGACGGCGTGGAGCTGAAAGTAGGGCACGATGGTCTGCTGCGCACTTTTTTGTCTCCGTTTTATAACCAGAGACAGGATGCGTACGGCGGCAGCCTGGAGAATCGGGCGCGCTTTGTGCTGGAAGTCTTGAACGCGGTCAGAACGGCCGTTGGCGATGATTATCCTGTAGGCTTCCGTTTCTGCCTGAACGAAGCAATGCCCGGCGGGTATGGGTTGGAAGAGGCGTTGGCCTACGCCAAACTGTTCGCCGCCACGGGGCAGCTCGACTACTTTAGCAGCGACATGGGCACCTGGATGAGCGTGGAGCTGCAAGTGCCGCCGATGGTTATTCCACAAGGCTTTGCCCTCGATGCCGTGCAGTCGCTCAAAGAAGCAACCAAACTGCCCGTAATTGCCTTTGGTCGCCTTAAACGGCCGGAACAGGCGGAGCAAGTGTTGGCCGAAGGCAAGGCAGACTTGGTGGGGATGGCTCGCCAATTTTTGGCCGACCCGGCGTTTGCCAATAAGGTGCAGGAAGGGCGGCTGGATGAAGTACGGCCGTGCGTCGCCTGCAACCAGGAGTGCGTGGGGCGGTTGCAAAATCTGCACGCCATTGCCTGTGTGCATAATCCGGCCGCCGGACACGAAGCGGAATGGGGCATGGGCACGTTAAAGCCGGCTGAAAAGCCCAAAAAGGTGGTGGTGGTTGGCGGTGGGCCGATGGGGTTGAAAACGGCCGAAGTCGCCGCCAAACGGGGCCATCACGTCATCCTGTTTGAGAAAAGTGGTGTGTTGGGCGGGCAGGTTCGTCTGGCGGCCGCCGCGCCGCACCATGATGAGTGGGGGCAAATCATCACCCATTTGGCAAGGCAGGTGAGGCGCCTGGGGGTGGCTGTACGGCTGAATGAAGCGGCCACGGCCGACTTCATCTTGGCCGAAAATCCCGATGCGGTCATCATTGCCACCGGAGCCGGGCCGGGGCCGCTGCCCTTCGCCCAAACGGGCGACAAACCGATCTACAACGAATGGCAAATCCTCAACGGCGATCCGCCCACCGAACAAACTATTTTGCTCTACGATTTGGGCGTCAAGTTTGAAGCGGCGGCCATCGCCGAGACGTTGGCCGAAAAAGGGAATCAGGTGAATTGGGTCACGCCTGCCTCTACGGCAGGCGCAGAGATTGACCCGACGAGCATCGGCCCGCTGCGCCAGCGGTTAGCCCAACACAACGTGCAGACGACCCCGGAACACAGCATCGTCGAGGTAAATGATGAGGTGGTGTTTTTGTTTAACGTCTTGAGCCACCAGGTAACGGCCGTGCCCCACATCGACGCCATCGTCATCGTGGGCAACAAGGCCAGCCACAACCAGCTCATGCAAGAATTGGCGGGCCAGGTGCCTGCGCTCTACAGCGGTGGCGATGCGGTTGCGCCCCGCAATGTTTACAACGCCATCGTTGATGGGGAGCGGATAGGCAGAGAAATTTAGGACGTGTTACTGAATACGGATAACGGATTACCGAATCGAGGAAAGTGGCATGATTAGTTTCACCTTAACCGATGAACAAAAAGAGCTACAGCAAACGGCGCGTGATTTTGCCCAAAAGGAAATTAAGCCGCTGGCCCTGAAGCTGGATAGCGCCGGGCATGAGATCGATGCGTGGCAGGCGGTGCAGCCGATGTTAAACAAGGCGGCCCAGATGGGATTGTTTGGCTTATTGGTACCGGAGGCGTTTGGTGGGGGTGGGGCAACGGCCGTAGACAACGTCATCGTGCAAGAAGAGCTGGGCGCAGCCGACGTCGGTATCGCTTCCAGCTATTTTAACCTGACCATGTCGCTGCCGTTTTTGCTGCTCATCGCCGGTACAGACGCGCAAAAAGAGACATGGCTGCCCAAATTCTGCAGCCAAAAGGTGCATTTGCTGGCCGGGGCGCAAAGTGAACCCAGCGTGGCCGGCTCTGACCTCTTTTGCCCCGTCCCCGATCCTAAAATCGGGATGCGCACCCATGCCCAACGGGAGGGCGATCAATACATCGTTAACGGCAATAAATCTGCCTTTGTCACCAACGCCGGCGTGGCCAGCACCTACTTTTTGCTCTGCCGCACCAGTTTAGAGCAGCCGCCGCAATCCAGCACCACCATTTTGCTCGTGCCCAAAGAAACGCCCGGTCTCTCCTTTGGCAGCAAAACGGAGTTGATGGGGATGCGCGGCGCCTATCACAGCGAAATCTATTTCGATGATGTGCGGGTGCCGGTTGCCAACCGCCTGGGTGATGAAGGGCAGGCGGGCATGATCATGGCCATGGGGTCGGGGGCCATGACGGTGGGGCTGGCGGCCAACTTTGTTGGCCTGGCAAGAGCAGCGTATGAATATGCTCTGGCCTATGCCAAAGAGCGCGTCAGCTGGGGCAAACCGATTATCGAGCATCAGGCCGTGGGGTTGAAGCTGGCGGATGTAGCGGTGGAACTGGATGCGGCGCGGCTGCTGGTGTGGCAGGCGGCTTTTGCAGTGGATGCGGGAGATGAAACGGCCGTGACCTTCAAAGCCCCCGCCGCCAAAACCTACGCCGCCGATGTGGCCATCAAAGCGGCCCAAACCGCACTCGAAGTGCTGGGCGCTTACGGCACCACCAAAGAATACGAAACAGAAAAATACCTACGGGACGCCTGGATGGGCTACTCCTGCGACTTTACGCGGGAAGTGCTGCGTTTGGGAATGGTTCCGTTTTTATAAGAATCGGTCACCAGTAAACCGTACTCGGTCAACTTCACCGGTTGCCGAATACCGTTTACTGATTACGGATTCGAGGAGAACTGTATGTTAGTCATCATTGGCCCCACCGGAAATGTGGGGGCGCAGGTAGCGGATTTAGTCGTTGCCGATCCACCAATGCCGTACCGGTTGGCGGCGCACAACCCGCCGAAGCTAATAGAAAAGTATGGCGAAAATGCCAATATTGTTCGCTTTGACTATGATGACCGGTCTACGTGGCCGGACGTTTTGGCCGACGTTGAGACATTGTTCTTGTTGTTTCCGCTGCCCAGTCCGCGCACGGTGAACACGCGCATGAAGCCGTTTATTGATGCGGCCGTCGCGGCTGGTGTCACGCATATTGTGTACGTGGCCGTGCCTGGGGCAGACACCCAAAAAATTGTGCCCCATTACGCCGTGGAGCGGCACATTGAAGCCAGCGGTGTGCCCTACACCTTTTTGCACCCCACCTATTTCATGCAAAATTTGTGCCGTTCCATTTCCACACATGGTGTAGACATCATGGATCACGACGAGATTTTTATTCCGGCCAAGGATGGTAAAACAACCTTTATCGATGCCCGTGATGTTGCTGAAGTGGCGGTAGACATCATCAAAAATCCACAGCCACACGCCGGCAAGACGTACGTTTTGTCGGGGCCGGAACTGCTGGATTTTCATGATGTGGCCGAGATTTTTAGCGAGGTGATGGGGCGTAACATTACCTATGCCAATCCGTCTTATCCCAGGTATTGGTGGCGCATGTGGCGACGTGGGCTGACGTGGGACGTGATTGGGTTTATGACGATTGTGTACTATCTGTCCCGGACAGGAAAGAATGCCCGGCAAACGCCAACGCTGCGCCAGATGCTGGACCGGGAGCCGACTCGCATGAAGCAGTTTGTAAAAGATTATTTACCTCGATGGGAAAATCGAGAATGGACTTGAGTGACTGTCCGCAAGCAAGTTGGCGGAAATACGAAGTTAAAGGAGAGAATGAATTATGAAAGTTGCAGTTTTTGGCGGCACCGGGCGTACAGGGGTGCATGTGGTCAGAGCCGCATTACACAAGGGGTACGAGGTGGTGGCTTTGGCGCGGACGCCGCAAAAGATGGCGGTTGAAGATGAGAAGCTGACCGTGATAAAGGGAGATGTTGAAGACAAAACGGCCGTAATCCAAACCGTTAAAGGGTGTGATGCCGTCATCAGCGCCATTGCCCCCAACCTGGCGGGGGTAAAAAACATTATTGCCGCGATGAAGGAACAAGGGGTCAACCGCTTGGTCATCACCTCCGGTGCCGGCGTCAAGCGGGCCGGAGACGATCCACCTTTTTCCAGCAAAGTCATCTCGTTCTTGATTAAAACGTTCTCCAGAGAGGTGTATGAACAGAGCATCGCCATCGCCGATGCTGCCCAGGCCTCCGGCTTGGATTACACCGTTGTGCGCGCGCCGCGTCTGGTAGACAAACCGGCCACCGGCAGCCTGTATGTTGGGCCGCTGAACAAAAATATGAAAACAACGCTGTCACGCGAAGATTATGGCAATTTTCTGGTGGCGCAAGTGGCGGACGATAGTTTGGTAAGGCAGACACCGGTATTGTCGGATAAATAGACCAGGGCCTTTCGGATAGGCCGGGACCCTGGCGCCAGCTAGCCAGACAGAGCCGTGGCTTGCCAAAATGAGACGCTTGGAGCAGGTTAAGCCTGCTCCAAGCGTCTTTATCTATACAGGAGAGCTCAGATGTTTAGTGCGATTGATCTGACTACGGCCGATCAATCGTGATGACCGGAGACGTCCAGATTTCCCAATCGGCAGCATTCAGGTCATTGCCCAATGGCTTCAGCACCTTCAAGCGCATCACGTATTGTCCATCGGGTACAATAATGGATTGGTTACCTTTCGTCGTGACGCCGTCCCAAGAGAACGCAAAGAAGGAGGTGCTGGTGCTGTTGCGCGGCAGGTACCGGTCGGCAAAGGCCAGATGCCACGCTTTGCCCGTGTTGGCATCAAATATCTCCATCTTCATCATTTGCACGTGACGGTCAAAGTGCATCAAGAAGTAAGGAATATCACCCCCGGTCATGGTATAGGTGGCGCCGCCGGGCTGGTTGAAGTAAGAGCCGCCGCTTAACTTGGCCAGCCAGGGGAAGTTATTAGCCGTGGGTACCAAAATCTGGGGAGCCTGGTAATCACCAATAAAGCCGGCATACGGTACGCGGTAAATCGAGCCGCCACCCTGCGGTGTAAAGACGATGTAGCCGCCGTACATGCCGTTCAGCGGTGTCGCCGGGGCCGTGATGGTCACATTCACCGTCGCGCTGCCGTTGGCGGGAACCGTAATGGAAGAAGACCCAAAGCTAACCGAAGCAAAGCTGGCAAAGAAGCTGGGGGTAAAGGTGTTTGCCCCGGTTGCCAGCGCACCAACATGCCCTAAATCGTAAGTAACGGCTACGTTGCTATTATTTTCGATGATCAAGGATTGGTTAGATGGCCCGGCCTGGCTCTCACCCAGCGCCAATTTGCTAGGCTCAATCTTGGTCGTGGCCAGAATAGCGTCATCGATATCTACCATACCGGCGCCCTGGCGATGCACGTTATCCAAAAAGCCCAGTCCCGGATTGCCCCACCAGTTAATGGGATCGGCGCTGTTTTGCAAGAGAGCCCGCATTGCTTCCGGCGGCGTGTTGGGCCGTGCCTGCAACACCAGGGCGGCAGCCCCCGCCACATGGGGGGATGCCATTGAGGTACCGCTGATAGTAGCGTAACCGCCATTTTCCAGCGGGTAGGTGGAGCGAATCAGGCCGCCCGGCGCGCCGATGTCCGGCTTGAGGGCCAGATCAGGCGAGAGGCCATAGGAGCTAAAGGAGGAGATGAGACCCCCCGTTGGGTTGAGGAAGGTGCCAAACTGATCGGTCCAGGTCATATTGACGGGGCCGG
>CALBTC010000135.1 GCA_937967805.1 uncultured Anaerolineaceae bacterium | reverse complement strand
GTAGTAGATACGGGATCTGCAAAACGTCATCATTGGGAAAATAGACATTTCTTGGTATCTGCCGTTTAATTTCCTCCACTGCGGATTCAAACTCACGCAAGATGTCCCTAAAATCTTGTTCGTTGCTTTGAGTCTGTTCCAGAAATGCAATACGTGCTTCTACTTCGGCTCTCAAAGAACGAGATTCAGAAGTGCGCCTGGGCTTGAGCACCTTCTCTATCTTTTTCAATTCAGGGAGTGATGACCAATTTTCGTTGGCAATATCCCTTAATTTATATGCCCACAACTGTCTGTATTGCTGAACAGATCTCATGAATTTGATCTAAGAACTTATAGTGCTTTGCATTAGTTATCTAAATTATTCTAAAGTTTGAAAAAAGGATAGACCTTATGGTTTGTTCGCCACCGGAAAAGCTTTCTGTTTTTCCCTTTCCCTAGGAAAGCCGTTCGGGTACTAAAAAGGTAACAGCTACCGGAAACAGTCGTGGCTGCGGGTCAGCGTAGCGCGCTTGAATAACCGCCTGTTCCGCCTCAATTTCAGCCGGAATCTCCGCCAGCCGTGCCTCCAAAGCAGCTGTGTTGCGGCTAAGTTGGTTGCGTTCATTATTATTGAACAACTCCAGCTGCTTGTAGCTGGGAGCGGCCAGCTCGCCTTCAATCGCTTTGGCCAGCTCGGTTAATACCGCTTCAATATCCCGCTGCTCTTTTTCGGCCCATTGCTGGAGCTGTCGCGTCATGCCGTTGATCAGATTCTCCTGCCGTACTTCTAAAGAACGCTCCACCTGGGGACGAATATCGGGCCAGATACCCGCCAGCCGCTTCTGCATGGCGGCGGATACAGGCTGATGGGTCACTGCACTGAGCACACGTTCCATCTCACCAATTGTCTCAAAACGACGAAAACGACCCTGACGAATAACACCCCCGGCGGTAATCACTTCTTCATGCAGCCGGTGACTGTCGCCGCCGATGACCACCAGTCGGGCATGGGCAATGACGGCGGGTGTATCCAAAACGGCATTGGGCACCTGCTGCGCCGTCAGCCGGTACAGGCCACGCCGCCCTTCCGGCGACCACACCTCAGCCCGCAGCAGCCGCAGCGACATCTGCACCAGCCGGTGATTCAAATGGGCCAGGACAACATCATCCCGCCGCCGGGCCAGGCTGTGATCAAACACAATCGGCCGCACCTCTCCAGTATGTGGATGGGCCAGTCCGGTGGCGCAAACGGCCCAGCTGCCGCTCAGCGCCGGCAGATGAAACGCTTTACCATCTGGAATGCCCGCTACTTCGGCCGGACGCAGCGGTGGCTGTCCGGCCAGAGAAAGGGCAATTTCCACCACGTCTTCAATATTCTCTGGAGAAAGTTGCAGCGTCTGGCGCGTTTCCTGCAGCTGCGCCATCATTTCTTCAATCCGTTTTTGTAGCTCGCGCTCAAATCTGAGCATCTGGCGCACCGCGCCGGCATCAGCTTCGGCCATGGCGGTGTCCAGTGCATAACGCCGGCCCAACATGGCTTCTTCGACCTGGGCAGCAATCACCGGCCCCACCTTGCCTAAATCTTCGCGAATTTGCTCCACCTTGTAGGCAGCCTTCATCAAAAATTCAAGATCGTTTTCCAGGTCGCCGGGGGCACCGCCGCGCGCTTCGGCCAGGCGGCTTTTGAAGCCCTGGGGGGCAAAATGATAGATAAGGGGATCATGCTGCTGGCCATGCCGGTCGATACGGCCGTTGCGCTGCTCCATCCGGTTGGGGTTCCAGGGAATCTCAAAATGGATCAGGCGGTGGCAGTAGTTTTGTAGGTCAATGCCTTCTGAAGCGGCATCGGTGGCCAGTAGAATCCGAATATCGCTTTGGTCCGGGCTGGCCTGGAACGCGGCTTTAATCGCTTCCCGGTCGTCGCTGTCCATACCACCGTAAAGCGTCATTAAGCGGTTGCCGGCCGCTAAGCCTTCGGCGGCTAAAATCTCATGCAGCCAGTTTTGCGTGGCACGGTACTCCGTGAAGATGATAACCCGTTCATCATTCCATTGGCCATCCGATTTTACAACCTGCTTCAGCCAACCGATGAGAGCGTTGGTTTTGGCGTCCCGCTGAGCCGAAGCCCGGTCGGCCCACGCTTTCATCTGATCCAGCAGCCACCGTTCGCGGGGCGTTAGTGCGTGGAAAATCTGGCTGGCGGTGGCGATGGCCCCATCAGCCGCTTCTTCATATTCATCATCATCAGCGTACTCTTCTTCAATTTGGGCAATTTGACGACGCAGGATACCGAGAGACGGCCGTTGTTTGCTTGGCTTGGACGCTTTCTGCCCGGTTACCGTCTTTTCATGTTTCCGCAGCGTGGCGGCAAAGGCGGCGGGTGAAGAGAAGAGCCGTTTTTTAAGCAGTTTCAAGACAAACTCGGTGGCAAACTGCTCCGTTGCCTGCTCAGCGGTACTTTCATGGCGCAGCCTGGCGTATTCCTTAAGCCAGGCGTGGACCTGGCGCTCTTCATCTGGGTAAGCCACCTCGATGACATCCAGCTGCCGTTGGGGAAAGCGCGGCTGACCATCCCACCCCACCAGTTCCGATTTGAGACGGCGCACCATAACCGCTTCTAACTGACCACGATTGGGCATCACGCCGCGGGCGAAGCGTTGGTTATCCAGCAGCTCCAGCAAGGCAGAGAAGCTTTCCTGGTAGCCATTGTGCGGCGTGGCGGTCAGGAACAGCCTGTGCTCAAAATGAGGCGTCAGCGTCCGCACGGCCTGGGTCCGCAGCGAATCGACAGCATATTTGCCGCTGCCGGCCGGAGCCACATTGTGGGCTTCGTCAATGATAAGTAAATCAAATTTCCGGGGGTAGGTCGTTTCTGTGGGCAGGGCTTCACGCATGAGACGCATCGGCCGTTCCCGCTTGATAAAGTCAATGGAGGTAATGAGGCGAGGGAAGTGGGTCCAGGGGTTGACGTGGATGCCACGACTGCGCCGCAGCGCTTTCATCAGGTCTCTGTCCACAATGCGGAAATCGAGGCCAAACTTATCCCGCATCTGGTCGCGCCAATGAATTTGCAGCCCGGCGGGACAGATAATGAGTACCGTCCGTGCCCGGTGCCGCACCAGCAGCTCCTGAACGACCATGCCTGCTTCTACGGTTTTCCCCAACCCCACGTCATCGGCCACCAGCAGGCTGACGCGCGGCATTTGCACAGCCCGTACCAGCGGATCGAGCTGATAATCCTCTATCTCAATGCCGCTGCGAAACGGCGCTTGCAGGGCGCGGGAATCGGCCGTGGCAATGGCCCCCCAGCGAACGGCGTGGAGAAAGGCACCTAGCCGGTCCGGGGCATCGAAGCCTACCGGATCAGGCAGGCTGACTTTTTCACTGACTTTCGCGCCTGGCTCTACTTCCCAGATGACCTGCAACGTTTCGCCCAGGGCGTCATCTTCGATGGATGTCAAGGTCAGGAGGTGCTGCTGTGGCTTCGTAGGGGCAAGGGGTGATGGTGGTATATTGCTGGCTAAAACATCGGTGACAACAAACGGCCGTTGGCGTACGGTGACGATTTGGCCTTGTTCGGGGATGACATTAGTTGATAGTTTCATTGGCATATTGGTACAGTCATTTTCTGCTTTTTGGACTGGCGACCTGATTCAACAAGTTTAAGCGATGCAAGAACGTGTGTCAAAGGTGTGTACCAGCCATTCTTTCATCAATAGCTCAACCTGTTCACACTTGAGAATTAGCCTAAAGGATAGAGGTTGCTATTTTTCTTAATGCAGACAGTAGAGCGGCTAAGCATGTAGTACTATGCGAAATATCTCGACTTATTGCACATGCCAAACGTATTGCCTTCATTTAGGAAACCATCCCTAACGGGCCGCATCTCCTGAATTCTTTTGTGGAGGTGTTTTTCTATGTCAAAAGTAAAGTATGTTCGAGCCACGCACGAAAACGGCCGTTTTCGCCCCTTCCCTATTGAGGCTTATCAATTTTGGCGTGAGCAAGGTTGGGTAGTCGGTGAGGTGTTGCGATTGGAGCAGGGATTGACATTTGCCGAAATTGTTTTTGCCTGTGAAGAATATTTGCTGGAGCATCCTGAATCCGGCATGTTGCTGCCCCTAAATGAGGAGGATCTTGCCTGGTGCCTGATCAAGCTGTTGGATTACGGCATGGCGGTGCCCATGGTAACAACTGTAGACCCAGCCTGATTCCCCCTGCCCTTGCATAACTCACGGTAATTTAGAGTCCTCGGCGATGAACCAAATGCCTGTGAACAACAACCAATGTTTTCTTTGGCACATCCATTCTGTGACATTGCCTTATTCCCCCAAATTTCGCGCGTAGACGGCCGCACCCCGTTTATCCCCCTCCCCTATCGTCTTACCCGCGCCGCGACCGCACCGTCAGCCTGCATCAGCCCATTACGTTCCGCTCACACCATCATCTGCCCCACAACTCATTGAGCCGGATACCGGCTGATGCCCCTGATCTATTCTGTACCAACAATGGCAGGGAAACGGTCTGCCATTAGCATGGGCACCAATGGCCTGTTGGTCGCCGACCCGGAAGCCAATCCCCACCTGCTCATGGCCGGCACCGGGGGCAGCGGCAAGTCCAGATTTGGCTTGCCGCCGCTTCTTACCTCTTCTGGCTGGCAGATAGCTATTTACGGCCGTTCTGGGCCGGATTTTCTACCTTTCCAGCAGCATCCGAATGCCCATGTCGTGCTGCTTGATGACCCATCTCACGCTATTGATTATCTTGTAGTACTATGCGAAATAACCCAAAGACGGTTTGTTACTTTGCGCGAAGCAGGGGTCAGCACCTGGGGACGATTGCCCAGCGCTGATAGGCCAGCGCCGCCTCCTGCCCCGCGTCTCCTGGCCGTTATGGACGAATTCGCCCCTACCCACCAACGAACGGCGGGACTTGTGGCGCAGTGCCCGCGTGATTGCCGTCGAGGGTCGCAAGGCCGACGTCCATTTAGCCTTGGCTTTGCAAGACCCCACCCACAAGAGCCTGGACTTACGCTTCCGGCGCAACTGCCTGCCTCTCTCCTTCCGTGTAAAGGACGGCGATGCCAGTCGCGTCATTCTGGGTGCCTGCGGTGCCGAGCAGCTGCCGCTGAGCCAGTTCATGACGGTGACGGACCATCTCTTACGCGACGTAGCCTTTGCTCCCGGCGATGAGGAGATTCGCAGTTTTCTAGCAGCCCGACCGGGTGCGTCTTACCCTGCCCATCGTAGTTGGGGCGGATGCTGTACCGGCAACGGCCCCGGTGCAAGAGCAGCGTGAGATCGAGCAGCAAATTCGCGCTCTATTAGGTCAAAGATGGTCGTTGCGGGCCGTGCAGCGGGAACTGTTTAACTAGGCTTATGAGGCAGTGAAGGCCATTCACAGCGAAATGACGGCCGGTACTGGGGACAATACCGGTGATGATACGGCGATATGATAAAAGGTACGGGCGGTACTTCTTGGGGGTATTGGCCAGGGGAAGGAGCGCTACTCCACTGCAGAGACACCCGGTGCTGGGTTTGTACAGTCTGCGCCTCTCCGTGTTGCTGCGCCAAAAAGAGCATCCCGATAGTCCTGTTGTGATAAACAAAAATGAGAGAACATGCGTCAACAGAGCTTGTGAGGGTGAACCCCGGTTCACCCTAGGTGGCTTTGACTCTCCTAAGGCAAATGAAAAAGGGGTGTATGTTATCATACACCCCTTTGCTCGGCCTCGTTGGGTTTTCACTCAGAATGGCAAGGATTCATTCGTGAGGGACTGGTACCATTCGTTCAGAAAGTCCATTGCCTCCCGGTATTTCCTCGCCGAGATTTCCTTATAGGACGTAACCTCAAATTTACGGTATAGCTCACCGTAGACGCCGCCAAATTCATTGCGATTGGTCTTTTTACCCAGCACTAATGCTACGGCCTTTACTGCCTGGCTGATACGGCTGGCCTGCGTTGTCGTCACAAACCGATCGGGATCAGCCAGTGTCGCCTCTACTTCCTCCAGTCGTTCGGTGTGCTCCCCCAGTTGTTCTTCGTGTTTATCCAGTTTTCCTGCCTGAGCTTCTAGCCGCGCCTCCATGATTACCTGGTTGCGTGCCAGTTGTGTCAGCGCCCGTAGCATCCGATACGCCTGAGCTGCAGGTGATTCGCCGCTATTGAGCAAATCATCCAGATCCGGATCGCCCGTGAGTCGCCCTTCACGAAAGGCTTCGGCCAGCACTTTGTAACACTTTTCTTGGTAGAGGATGAGACGGTCACGTACTTCGGATTTGACCCGGTTGGCGTTTACGCTGAAGAGCCACCCGTTAAGGTAGTCTAACGGCAAACAGTAGGTGGCTTGAGGGCCACCGGGGCCGGTCACGGTAACGTTGACAACCTTTTGTGAGAGGACAGCGTCGTCGTTAATCCGCTGCATCTGGACGCGCCGGTTGATGCCTAACAGGTCACAAAACTGGCCGATGGGTACGTGTATTTCGTGACCGTCGGAGGATTCTACCAGAACGGCCGTAATCTCATCTTCATAAAACGTCACGATTTTCTGGACAATTGGTGTCAGGGCTTGTTCTTCACTCATAAGGTAACCTTTTCCAGCCTTTTCGTTTCACAAAATAAATGAGGCTAAACTTGAAACAAAGGGGGGCAGGGTAAGGTACACCCCCTTTGTCCGTTGCCTGGTGTTAATCAGATCTCGGACCGGTAATCTTCCACCCGGTTCAGCACCTGTTCTAAATGCACTTTCAAATCCTGTAGGTCCTGCACGGTTTCCTGAAACGTCTGATCCAGGGCCAGGTCACGGGCTACCAGTACCAGGTCATCTGTCTTTAGTTTGTTGAGAAAGTGTAGCGTACGGCGCACGTTACTCTGGAATTTTTGAGTGTGCGGGGCAACCTGGATGCGTGGCCGGCGCGCAGTTCGGTTCTCTCGGGCTAACAACCGGGTTACTAAATCACCCACCGCCTTGTTATTGATGGCACGGTCAACGCCTTCTTCCACCTCGTTTTCCCGCTGCCAGGCCACCAACTGCTGTAGCGCTTCGACTTGCAGACCAGGATGATCTTTGAGTTTTTGCACAATGGGACGAACAGTTTTTTCTGCAAGATTTTGTGCGGCGATGATAGCCTGCGCTTCGTCGCAGAGATCTAGCACAGAAGTGATGTAAATACGATAACGCTTAGAAATGCCCATTGCGCTGCTGACTTCCGACCAGGGAACCAGGTTCGGGGAAGGTGAACCCCGGTTCACCTCAGGATCAGCGGGTGAGGGGGGTGAACCCGGGTTCACCCCGGAAAGCTCATAGCGTAGTGCCAATAGGCCGTGGGCTTTCTCTATTGCATTAATATCTTCTCGGTTGATATTCTCAATAAGTTGGTGAGCACGGACAGAAATGCCTTCCGGAGCTAGAAGGGACTGAATCTGGCCGGGATCTTTCTGCTCGCCTACCTGGATGGGGCGACCCTCAACAGCCAACAGTCCGTGGGCCCATTAGCGGCGTGCTCC
>CALBTC010000134.1 GCA_937967805.1 uncultured Anaerolineaceae bacterium | reverse complement strand
CGTGAACAGCTACTCATCCCTTCCCTTTGCCATCTAACGAGTTTTTACTGCTCCCGGCACAGCCGCCATTCAGCTGGCCAATGCGGCCGAGGCCACTGTTTTCATTACCGCCGGCAGCGATGAAAAGCTGCTGGCCTGCCGCAAGCTGGGGGCGGAGCTGGCGATCAACTACAAGCAAGAAGATTTCCTGGAGAAGATTTTGGCCGCCACACAGGATCAGGGGGTGGATTTGATTTTGGATCCGGTGGGGGGCAGCTACCTGGACCGGAATGTGAAGGTATTGAAGCGATTCGGCCGTTTGGTCAACATTGGCCAACTGGGTGGTTCGCACGGCGAAATGAACATGGGGCTGCTCCTGGGCAGGCGGCTTCGCATTGTTGGCTCTACGCTGCGCTCGCGTCCGCCGGCGGAAAAAGTCAAAATTACCGAGCAGTTCCAGTCTGGCTATTGGCCGCTGCTGCGTTCCGGGGAGTTAAAGCCTATCATTGACACGCAGTTTCCCATTGAGCAGGCGCAAAAAGCCCACGAATACGTGGCGCAGAACAAGAACATTGGCAAGGTGATCTTGGTTGTGGGTGAACCGTAATCGGTAATCAGTAATCGAAGGTAGCTGTGGTTTTTTACCGCGCGAGATTAGAGGGGGAGCTCGTTGCGGAAGCGGTGGAAGGCATCTGGGCGCAGGAAGAGGAAGATGAGCGTCCCGGCAAAGAAGCCGCCCAGATGGGCCCAGTGGGCGACGCTTGATTCTACGTCGATAAGCAGTACATCCAGGGCAACGGGAATCTCCTTCAGGAAGAAAAAAAGGATGACCCAGTAGGCGCGGAAGGGGATTCGCCATAAGCCAAAGCCATAAAAAATAAGCACCTTGATTCTTCCCCTGGGAAACAAAATCAAATATGCGGCCATAATGCCGTAGACGGCCCCGCTGGCTCCGATGCCGGGAATCGCCTCGGTGGAGCGGCTCATGGTGCTGATGATGTCGGCCACAACGCCGCAGAGCAGGTAAAAGGCCAGGAAGCGCCACGGCCCGCAGGCATCTTCCACGCGCTGGGCAAAGGCCCAAAGCGCCAGCATGTTACCCGCCAGGTGGAAGATGCCGCCGTGCATGAAGATGGAGGTGAGGCTGGCCAGGGCTCCGGCGGCTTGTTGCGCAATGACAAAGGTAGGCACGCTGCCAAAAAGATAAAGCGTTTCTATATAGGCTTCCAGATTAAACTCAACCAGCAAAAATTGGCCGATGAGCACAAACATGTTCAGCAGCACGATGAACATGGTCATGAAGGGAAAGCTGCTGTAGCGGTTAGGCTGCAAATCGGTGAGCGGGATCATAAGTTGGTCAGATCGAGTTCAAAGTTGAGCAGGCGAGCGATTGCCAGCAGCAGTAGGAGCATGATGGGCAGCACGATGAGCAGCAAGCTAACCAACCGCAGAACGGTTTTGTTTTGGAAAACGGCCGTTTCCCTCAGTTGTTGCAGCCAGGGATGTTCCGGCGCATAGGAAAGACCGCTAAACAGCAGCATCCCCGCCAGAAAGAGCCCATTGCCCAGGCAAAGTAACGGCGAGGCCTGGGTGGGTTTTAACCCCGCCTGCACCAGAACCAGCATACCGTACAAAATTGTGGGGCCAACAGCCAGGCGCAGCACGGTGGCGGTGGGGCTAGTGTACTTAATTCTGGTCAGCTTGAGCTGTTCTTCTACGTAGGGCAGCCGCTTTTGGGCTAGCAGGCGGTCGGCGTTGTTGGGGGATCTGAATGCGCGTTTGTAGTAGGTAACGGCCGTTTCCCATCGTTCCAGGCGCTCATACAGGCGGCCCATTTGCAAATACTCTTCTTTGGTCGGTTTAATTTTGCCCAACATTTTGGGCGCTTCAGGATGGGCGGCATTGAGGCGCAAAAGGTGGTCCAGGGCAATGAGTAGATTGGTTTGGGAATCAGCGTGCTGCACCATGAGCCACCAGCCTGCCTCGTGGTTCGAGTAGCGACGTAAGAAGCTGGCCAGCTCCTGACGCCCTTTCACAATTTTACCGGCTGCAAAAAGCTGCTCGATTTCGGCAAAAAGCGTTTCCTCAGTAGTAAAGATGTGCAGATCAGAGGTGCCGTTGAACGCAAAGTGCTGGTCGGGTGGCCGGCTGGCTGCGGCATATTTTTGGCGCAGCCAGCGCAGGCGCGTTTTGGCCTGGCTGCGCTGGGGGTTGATGGTGAGGGCATTTTCCAGGGCAATGATCTTATCTTTGGGGTCTGTTACCAGTTCGCTAAGCCAGAGCCAGGCCAGTTCATGCTCCGGTTCATTTTCTACCAGCGCCATCAGCATATTCCGAGCCTGTTCGCGCTCCCCCGCTTTGGCTTTTTTTACGGCCGTTTGAAACAATTCCGACTGTTTCATAAAGAATAATTCTACTTGGCAGGCTTACTTCCTTTCTTGCGTTTGGGCAGCAATTCTTGCCCCCGCTTAATCAGCTTAGCCGATGCCGATTCTTCAGGTTCCCTTTCTGGTTGGGGAAAAGGGGGTTGGTCAAACATCTTGCGCCAGGCGTAGATGCTGACCAATTTTAACGTGGCTACGACCGGTGCGGCCAAAATTGCCCCTAAAATACCGGCCAGACTGCTGCCCATAAACACCCCGATGATCACGATCAGCGGGTGCAAATCCAGCGACTCACCCACGATACGGGGCACCAGGATGTTGTTTTCCAACTGCTGCACAATGAGCATGAAGATGAGCACAATCCCGGCATATTGCCAGTTGGCCAGCTGTCCTAACGTCTCCGGCTGGAAGAGCGCCACGATGATGGCGGCCCCGGCTCCAATAATAGGTCCTAAAACTGGAATGAATTCTAACAGGCCAGAGAGCAGGCCCAAAGCCAGCGAGTTTTGCACGCCAAGCAAAGCCAACCCTAGCCACACCACTAAGAAGATCACCACACCCAAAATGACCTGCCCACGCAAGTAGGCGCTCCAAATACGGCCGAATTCACGCAATAACCGCTCGACGTCCCGCCGGTAGCCGGGCAACTGGGCCATATCTGCTACCCGTCCGCCTAACTGGGGAATTTCTATGGCCAGGTAGATGGAGATGACAAAAATGAAGAAAAGATTTCCGAGGGTGGCAACGGTAGTGGTCGCCACATTGGTGACCAAAAGCCCACCCTGGCTGACAGCCGGCTCTACCCAGCCAATGATTTGCTGCTGGATGAGGTCGACGTTGATCATGCCGGGATCAAGGTCAAAAGGGCCAATGACAATGGGGTCGGTACGGGCGGTAAATTCTTCAATGACGGCCGTAATGTCCTGAATAAACATGGGAACCTGTTCGATCAGTGAACTGATTTGCTCAAATGCAGCAAATCCCAGGGCAATGAATCCGCCGATCACCGCGACAGCCAGCAGCAAATAAACAATTAGAATGCCTGAGCTGCGCTTTATCCTCGTTCTTTTATCTAACTGCACAATAATCGGGTTGAGCACGTAGGCCAAAATAGCGGCGATGACGATCAGGGAGATAAGGGATTGAAAGCGGTAGGCCAGCCAGAGTACCAGCAGCAGTGCCGCCACGGTTACGATCACTTTGGTGCTGCGTGACCAGTGCGGAGATTCATATTCCGTTGGTTCAGGGGATAACCCGCTGTTGTTACTCATGGTCATTTCCTCGCTGTTGGGGTATGAGATTAACACAAGCTTTGGCTGTACGTCAATCTTTGGACTATCGTTTCAGGCAACGGCCGTTTTGCTAAAGATCATGTTTAAATTCGGCCGTTTGGCACCCAGCATTTCATGACAATCATGATATGATAACCGCATCCTACTGAATCATAAGCATAAGAGAGGTTCGAATGCGCAAAAAAGCAATATTGATAACCGGCGCGGCTGGTGAAATTGGCCAGGCGCTCGTTGAGCAATTGTCAGCCAATGGCGAATACATCCTGTTGACGCTTGATTTGCACTCGCTGCCCAAGGAGTTGGACGGCCGTTCCACCCACATCATTGGCGACATTTTAGACCAAAAATTGTTTGCCCGTCTGATAACTGAGTATGAATTTGACACAATTTTCCATCTGGCGGCGCTGCTTTCCACCCGCAGTGAATTCTCGCCGGAGCTGGCCCATCAGGTCAATGTTAATGGCACGTTAAATCTGTTGCAGTTGGCCGCCGGGCAGTCGCAGCAGCGCGGCAGGCCGGTGCGCTTCCTGTTTCCCAGCTCTATTGCCGTTTACGGCATGCCCGACCTGGACACAAAACAGCGGGATTTTAACGTGCGTGAATGGGATTGGAACTATCCCACCACCATGTATGGCTGTAACAAGCTGTACTGCGAACAACTGGGCAGCTACTACAGCCAAAATTACCAGCAGTTGGCCGAAACGACACCAACGATGCTGGACTTTCGCAGCGTCCGTTTTCCGGGGCTGATCAGCGCCTTTACGGTACCCTCCGGCGGCACCAGCGACTTCGGACCAGAGATGCTGCACGCCGCCGCCAAAGGGGTGCCGTACACATGTTTCGTGCGGGAAGACAGCACCATTCCTTTTATGGCCATGCCCGATGCGATAACTTCGCTGCTGCAACTGTGGGAGGTACCGCGTAGCGAGTTGAGCCGTGCCGTGTACAACGTCACCAGCTTTAGCCTCTCTGCCGCTGAGTTCAAAGCACAGGTAGAAAAAACGTTTCCTCAGGCCCAGATTACCTTTACCCCAGATCGGCATCGCCAGGGAATCATAGACAGTTGGCCGGCGGGTTTAAACGACAAGCAGGCGCGCAAGGATTGGGGCTGGCAGCCTGTTTATGATGTGGCCCGCGCCTTTGACGACTATTTGGTGCCCAATATTCAGAAAAGATACAGTAAAAGCTAAATCACAGAAACCTATGCCAAATTAGCTGGACTAAACGGCCGTATTCACCCCAACTACACTGCAACTTAGGCCAGACTAAATCAAAATTGATCCTCCCGGGTAGAAATTGATGAGTGCCTCCATCACAATAAAAGTATGCAAAATCGTCATCAACTCACCCGCTATGCCTGGCTGTCGATTGCCACGGCCGTTCTCACCATTGGTCTCAAAGCCGCTGCCTACTGGCTGACCGGCTCCGTGGGTCTGTTGTCCGACGCGTTGGAGTCGGGCGTGAATTTACTGACGGCCGTTTTTGCCCTCGCCATCCTTACTATCGCTGCCCAGCCGCCGGATGATGAACACGAGTACGGCCACAGCAAGGCCGAGTATTTTTCCGGTGGGATTGAGGGCGGCCTGATCTTGGTGGCGGCCCTGGCGATTGGGTATACGGCCGTGCAGCGGCTCATTCACCCCCAGCCTTTGCAACAAATCGGACTGGGTTTGTTGGTGTCTGTGCTGGCGGCACTGGGCAACGGTCTAACTGCGCTGGTGCTGCTTCGCGTGGGCAGGCAGCACAATTCGCTGACGCTCACGGCCAATGCCCAACATTTGCTCACGGACGTGTGGACCTCGGTGGGGGTGCTTGTGGGGGTAACGGCCGTCTGGTGGACCGGCTGGCAGTGGCTGGACCCGGTGGTGGCGCTGCTGGTGGCGCTGCACATCATTCGCACGGGGGTGAAGCTGCTGAGAACGGCCGTCAACGGCCTGATGGATACGTCGTTACCGGCAGAAGAAACGGCTAAAGTGCGGCAAGTGCTGGATAACTATCGCTCTGAGGAGGTGCAGTACCACGCGCTGCGCACGCGCCAATCGGGGGCCAATCGCTTTGTATCGGTGCACATCCAGGTGCCCGGCGACTGGTCGGTGCAGCGCGGGCATACGCTGCTGGAATCCATTGAGCGCGATTTGCGCCAGGTGATGGCTCCGGTAACGGTGTTTACTCACTTAGAGCCGGTGGATGATCCGGTGTCGTGGGAGGATATTGAGCTGCATCGGGGGGAAGAGGATTTGGAGGAAACGGCCGTGTAGCCAGGGGAGTGTGCCAAACAGGGTTTGGGGCCGGCCGAAGACCACACCGCTAGGACAATGCTTTACAAACAGGTACAATCTGCACTATATTTGCACTACCGCTTTGTAAACCCAGCCAGAATCAAGGAGTGTCGTATGAGCGATTTCAAGTTTGAAGTTTGGCCCACCGAATTCCGCCAAATCAACCAATATTTTGGGCAAAATCCCCATAACTATGCCCAGTTTGGCCTGCCCGGCCACGAAGGGTTGGATTTGATGGCCCCGACCGGCAGCAAAATTTATGCCGTCGCCCCCGGCACAGTGCGCGTGGTGAATACCCAGGCCAATAATCATAATTATGGCATTCACGTCCGTGTCGATCATGAGGATGGCTGGCAAACCATCTACGCTCACCTGCAAAGGGCCACGGTGCAGGTGGGCCAACCGGTCAAAGCAGGCGACCAGCTTGGCCTGGCTGATAACACAGGGAACAGCTTCGGCTCTCATTTGCACCTTACTTTGAAGCGCGTAAACAGCAGCTACACTGATAACAGCGGCACTAAATGGCCTTTCAACATCTTTGATCCCACCCCATTTTTGCTGCCCTTGCTGGGCTGGCAGCGTCCGGCCGGACCATACACAGAAGGCTGGGCCTACACGGACGGCATCATTGTCGCCGGTGATCTGGCCCAGGCCAACAGCGGTGGCATTAACTTGCGGGAAACACCCAGCGTGGTCGGCAAAAAAATCGACCTGGTTCCTGGCGGCACAATTATGATTGTTACGGGATCGCCGAGAGGTCAATATACACCGGTAAAAGTAGCCAATGCCTCACTGAGCAATGTGCCCACTCCAGAGCCACCCGCTCCGGCTCCACCGCCATCTCCGACAGAGAATGTGGTGAATGGCTGGGCCTTTACCAACTACATTACGCGCAGTGGCAACCAGGCCGTTGTAGGCGAGTATGGCATAAATCTGCGAGCCGCACCTACTCGGACGGCCACCAACATGGGGCTGGTGAAAGGTGGCAGCACGCTCACCATCACGGGGGCAGCGCAGGGCGAATACACACCGGTAACCGCCCGCCGCGCCGACTTTTCTGGTCCTGTGAATATCCCTGATGAGGTCGCCCCGCCGGTCACGCCAGAACCAGAACCATCAACACCACCGCCAGCCGATGCCATTTTAGGCTGGGCCTATACCCAAAATTTGACAATCAACGGCCGTCAAGTCATTTCCGGCCGTTTTGGTACCAACTTACGGGCTGCACCAGTTCGCGGGGGCGGCAAGCTGGGACTGTTTGTAGAAGGCGGCACCGGCACCCTTGCCGGACAAACCAGCGGCGAATACACACCGGTTTATGTGCCCCGCAGCAGCCTGCGCAATATTCCGGCCACGCTGCCCACGGTTACACAACCCACACCGCTGCCCGGCGATACCGCCACGCCAACACCTACACCACAGCCGACCGCAGATACAACACCCGGTTGGGCTTTTACAGCCGGTATCACCGTTTCTGGCGGCATGGCCACGGCCGGCCAATACGGCATCAATTTGCGTAAAGCACCTAGGCGGGACGCAGAAAAAGTAGGCTTTGTGCCCGGCAATGCCAGCATGATTGTAACCGGCGAGCCACGAGGCGAGTACACGCCTGTTCGGGTGGATGATGACGTGTTGCAGCAGACAGTTACCGGTCCCGTTGCGGACACTATCAAGCCGCCGGAAGAAGTGTTAGACCCGGAGCCACCGCTCTTAGGGAGTGCCAGCATTGGGCTGCATGCATCAGCTGATCCCGGCATCTCGCAGGCCGAGATTGAAGAGTTTGCCGAAATGCGTCCGGGGATGATTAAGGTGCTGTCATTTCATGAGCCATCGGCCGTACAAAAACTATCCAAAGCCCACCCCAACGTCCGCTGGGTGGTGCGCGCCTTCCTCGACTTTCGTTCGCAGGGCGGTGTGCGCAACATTAGCCCCGGCCAATTCCTGAATGACACCATCAACGACGTGCGGCGCACGCTGGATATGATCGGCTCCGGCAAAGATGTGGTCATCGAGCTGCACAATGAGCCAAATCTGGTGCCGGAAGGGCTAACCGGTGCCTGGCATGACGGGGCCAGCTTTGCCCAATGGTGGGCTGAGGTTTTGCGGCTTTACCGCCAGGCATTACCGGGCCGTAAATTTATTTATCCGGGATTGTCGCCGGGTGCGGCCGTTTCCGGCATCAAGCAAGATCATATACAGTTTATAGAAGCCAGCCGTGCCGCCGTAGAGGCGGCAGACGGGCTGGGCGTTCATATCTACTGGTCAAACGTCTACCCCATGGAAACGGCGCTGGGCGTGCTGGATGATTACATCAGCCGCTTCCGCTTTAAGCCCATTTGGGTGACTGAAGCCAGCAACAACAAAGCGGGCACGCCTGTTTACAAAAAAGCGCAGCAATATTTGGACTTTTGGCGCGAGCTGCAAAAACGGCCGACCGTACAGGGCGTCACTTATTTTGTGGC
>CALBTC010000133.1 GCA_937967805.1 uncultured Anaerolineaceae bacterium | reverse complement strand
CAAATGGGTGGCTGGTACAATAAAGAGATCAATACGGCCGCAGACTTTGAAGGCTTGAAGATGCGCATTCCTGGACTCGGTGGTCAGGTTTATGATCGTCTTGGCGCAACGGTGCAGGTCATCCCCGGCGGTGAAATTTTCCAGGCGCTGCAAACGGGCGCCATCGACGCCACCGAATGGGTTGGCCCCTACGACGACTACAAGCTAGGGTTCCACACCGTGACCAAATATTATTACTTCCCAGGCTGGTGGGAACCGGGACCGACTTTGGAGGTGCAGTTCAACTTGGATGAATACAACGCGCTGCCAGAAGAGTACAAAGCCGCCATTCAGGCTGCTGCCGTGGAAGCCAATATGGGCATGCTGGCCCGCTATGATGCCAAGAATATTGAGGCGTTGGCCCAAATTCGCTCAGAGGCCGAGGTTGAGTTACGGCCGTTCTCCGACGAAGTTCTCAACGCCGCCCGTGATGCCTCCTTTGCCCTCTACGATGAGTTTAGCCAGCAAGACAGCGACTTCGCCGCTATCTTCACCCCGTGGAACGATTTCCGGCAAAAGATCAGCGAATGGCACGGTTTCAACGAGTTGACCTACCTGAACTACGTTGGCTCAAACGCCTAAGTAACTTGTTATTCCAGAATCTAAAAAAGGTGGACCCAAGTAGGGTCCACCTTTTTTATGTACTTTTTTCTTCCTGGCCTTAGCCGCTCAATTCAACCAGCCAGGTCACGGTCGTGGGAACAAACATCACAATGAGCAATCCCACACCTTGCAATACCATAAAGGGAATAGCCCCTTTGTGAATATCTGATGTTTGTACTTCATCCGGCTTAACACTTTGCAGATAAAACAATGAAAAGCCAACAGGTGGTGAGATGAAAGCCATATTTAAATTGATGGCCATCATCACGCTAAACCAGACAAGATCAACCCCTAATTCAATGGCAGCCGGAATAAATATGGGCATCACTATAAAGCTGATTTCCAGGAACTCCAAATTGATGCCCAACAAGAACACCGCAATGTTGGCCACAATAATAAATCCCCAAAAACCGCCAGGCAATGAGGTCAAAAGTTCTTTGGCAAAGTTTTGCCCACCAAGCTGATCAAAAATTAGGCCGAAAAACGTGGAACAAAATAAAATCATGAGCACCAGTGCGGTAATGTTGGCCGTTTGGCGGGCAGATGTCGTTAGCACCTTCCAATTCAAATTTCTATTCAAAAATGCCAGCAAGCAAGCACCTGCTGCACCAACCGCGCCGGCTTCAGTTGGCGTGGCCAAACCATAAAAGATGCTGCCTAACACAGAAAAAATCAAAAACAAAGGCGGCACTACAGAAATAAGAGATTTACGCACCAGGGCCCAACCCTGTATGGTACGGGCCTCCAATGGCAAAGCAGGCGCATCATTTGGGCGTACGATTGCCACATAAATCACGTACAGTGCATACAATCCGGCTAAGATCAATCCAGGAATCAACGCACCTAAGAAGAGGTCTCCTACCGAAACGCCAACCTGGGAACTTAAAACCACCAACACCAAACTGGGCGGCAGCAGTTGGGCCAGGGTGCCGGTAGAAATAATGATGCCTGTTGCCAATTTATGCTCATATCCATACCGCACCATAATGGGGAGCGATAAGATGCCCATCACGATAACCGTAGCGGCGACAACCCCTGTGGCTGCTGCCAACAGCGTACCCACAATGACAACCGCCAGGGCCACACCACCCCGTACTGGTCCCAACAAAATGCCAATGGTTGTAAGCAGTTCTTCGGCCAATCCAGACTTCTCAAAAACCGCACCCATAAACACAAAAAATGGAATCGCCAGCAGCGTAAAATCAGACATGGAGCTAAACCAACGATTTTGCAGCAATATCAAGCGGCTTAAAGGAAACAAGCCGGAAGCAATACCAATGAGGCCAAAAAGAATTCCTGTACCGGCAAAAGAAAAAGCAACCGGGTATCCACTTAAGATCAGCGTCAGGAAAAAGTCAAACATCACAATGGCATACCAACGGGGGTCCTGGGTGAGGGCAATCAGGATGCCTATAATGCCAAAGGCCAATGCGGTTATGTTGTAGGCACGCAAGGCAGAAAATCCTCTGCGCCAAAGGATTGGAAACAAAAAGATTGATGCCAGGGCCAGCCATTGTAGTACCATTCCGGTTCTCCTTCTTGCTTGCTTTAGTGAGCGGCCAACAATTACTTCCCTGATTTGTAGGCCGCTTACTCCAAGCCGTCCGCACAATTCCGCTGACTTATTTGCGGACGGCCATTTAGCTAAAATGATTGGGATGCTGCGAAAGTCATTCGATGCGAATGGGCGCGTCAGGTTCCGGCAATACGATGCCAAACTCCTCCTGTCTTTCCGTAAGCACGCTGACCAATTTTATTACCTCAGAAATGGCCTGAAGTAACAGAAACAGAAAAGTGGCATAAACTACGGTTTTGATAGGTGCACGATTGAGCCCGTTCGGATCATTGGATATTTCGCCACAGTAACGCCCGGAGAAGTTGAAGATGTCAACAAAATAGAGAATGCGATCCCCGGTGGTTGTGCTTTCATCTTCAAAGCACCAGGCATCATTTGGCAATTTGCCCCAGGAGGTTTTTATCGGATCGAGGGTGATATACAGGGCTAACAGACAAAAAGGAATGAGGGCAATAAAATGGCCAATCAGGTCGATGGTGGCTTTTACTTTAGGAGTCTGATCAGCGTACCAAAAATCTACCCTAACATTTATTTGATTTTTCAGAATATAAGAAAAGCCGAGCAGAAAAATGAGCGTGTATAAATACCATTGCAGCTCAATGACCACGTTATTGGTTAACTTGAGGCCGAACAATTGCCCGGCATAGCGCAGCACCACATTGAGAAAACCGACAAAAATGGTAATAAGAACAATATAAACCGGGAGATTACCCAGCCAATCCGTAAATCTATCACTTAGGGCAACATATTTGCGCAAGATGGTCATGAGAAACCTCTTCTATTCGGGTAATAATTAATGGTTGGCAGCAATAATATCAAATTAATTGATTATGTCATCTCCAATAATTCCGATTCATTAATGATTTTGACGCCAAGTGATTCTGCTTTGGACAATTTGCTACCCGCTTTTTCTCCGGCCACCAAGTAATCGGTGTTTTTGCTGACAGATCCGGTTACCTTACCGCCGTGTTTTTCAATGAATGCTTTGGCCTCGTCGCGGGACATGGAAGGCAAGGTACCCGTAATGACAAAAGTGAGCCCTTCCAGCGCGCTGCTGCCGGCCGTTTCTTGGTCTGGCTTATCAGCTTCAAACTTGAGGCCGGCCTCCCTAAATTTTTCTAGCAGGGCGCGATGGCGTTCATCGGCAAACCATGTGGTGACGGAGACGGCCGTTCCCGGTCCAATTCCCTCAATTTCCTCCAACCGCTCCTGGCCGGCCTCTGCCAACGCGTCAATCGAGCCAAACTCATCAATCAGCAGCCCGGCAACCACGCTGCCCACAAATCGAATCCCCAACGCCGTCAGGAAACGGGCCGGCGATTGATTTTTGCTGGTTTCCAGGCCGTTCAGCAGATTGTCTACCTTTTTGTCTTTGAATCCCTCTAGCGCCAGCAGTTCATCCCGGTCCAGGTAATAAATATCGGCCAAATCTTTTACCAGTCCCAGCTCCGCCAGCAATGCCCCCGTTTTGCTGCCAAAGCCGTCGATATCCATTGCCCCCCGGCTGACAAAATATTCCACGCGGCGCACAAGCTGCTCCGGGCAGCTCGGATTATCACAGTAAATGGCCACCTCACCAGGCACGCGCAGCGCCGGTTCGCCACAAACCGGACAGTGTGTGGGCGGCTCGATCACTTGCTCAGTCCCGTCACGCAAATCTACAACCGGACCCACGATGTAAGGAATCACATCCCCGGCCCGCTTCACGATGACCGTATCGCCAATGCGAATATCTTTGCGGGCAATTTCATCGTAGTTGTGCAGCGTGGCGTTGCGCACAATGACACCACCAATTTCCACCGGCTCCAGAAGGGCGTTAGGCGCCAAAATGCCGGTTCGCCCGACGTTAACTTGCACGCCCAACAGTTTCGTGGTTTTCTCCTGGGCAGGGAACTTCATGGCCACTGCGCCGCGCGGGTCTTTGCCCACAAAGCCCAGGCTGTCGGCCAGCGGCCGATCATTAATCTTCACCACCACCCCATC
>CALBTC010000132.1 GCA_937967805.1 uncultured Anaerolineaceae bacterium | reverse complement strand
ATGCGCGTCTGGGTAGACGATGTGCAGATTATTGATTCCTGGTACGACAGCCAGGCGCACACCGTTAATGCTGAAATGTATCTGCCGGCAGGCAGCCACCAAATTCGCGTGGCGTATTATGATACCGGCGGCGTTGCTGTGGCCAGTTTAGATTGGACGCAGCTTACAGATCTGCAAGATGATTGGCTGGCGCAATATTACAACAACACCATTCTCGGTGGTGCGCCGGTTCACGTGCGCAATGAATCGACAATTGATTTGAATACGGTAGGCTCACCTGTGCCCCAGGTAACCGCCAATAATTTTTCGATTCGCTGGACGCAGGATGTGCCGCTCGATCCAGGCAGCTATCGCTTTGCCGCCACGGCCGATGACGGCGTGCGGCTTTGGGTCGATGATGAGCTGGTGATAGATGAATGGCAAAACCAGGCGGCGACAACGTATACGGCCGTTGTCGACGTCTCCGGTGCTACTACACCTGTGCGTATGGAATATTATGAGAACAACGGTGCGGCCGTGGCGCAGCTAAACTGGACACAGGTTTCTGGCGAACCGCCGGCACCCTCACCGCCTGCTGTGGGGAACTGGCGGGGTGAATATTTCAACAACACATCCCTTTCCGGCACGCCTGTGCTGGTACGCAATGATTCCGGCATCAATTTTGACTGGGGTATCTCTTCGCCCGCTCCCAACACCATCAGTGAAAACCGCTTCTCGGTACGCTGGTCGCAAACTTTTAACCTGGAGCCAGGCAATTACCAATTTACCTTTTTTGCCGATGACGGCGTGCGCGTTTGGGCCGACGGCCAGCAAATCATTAACGGCTGGGAAGTGCAGGCGCTCACCCGCTATTCCGCGACCATCAGCCATGATGGCGGGCAACTTCCCGTTGTGGTGGAATATTTTGAAAACACTGGACTGGCTGAGGCGAGGCTGCAATGGTCACTGGTTGGCACACCGCCTACAAATCCCTCACCCACCGGCGTGACGGCCACAATGACGGGCGCGTTTTACCTGAACGTGCGCTCTGGACCAGGCCTGGCCTTTGAAGCGTTTGACGTCCTGACGCGCAATCAGACGGTGCCTGTAATTGGCCGCGATGATTTTGCCGTTTGGATTGAAGTGGTGCTGCCCAATGGCAATACCGGCTGGGTCAGCAGCCGCTACATGACCAGCGACACTCCCTTTGTAGATTTGCCCATCACCGGATAACACACAGTCTGAAATAGCCGGTGGTGACGGTCGCTGGCGAACCACGTCTGCCAGCGACCGTCACCTTTTGTTTGTTCAAACAGTTGGAGAAATTCAATATGATTCAATCTAAGTTTAAAGAAACTTACCCAAAGCGCACAGCTCGTTATGGCCTGTTGTTACTGATTATTCTGGCTTTGAGCGGCGCTTCTTTTGTTTTGGCCCAAACGCCCACGCCAGCACCAGAAGGTCCCCCGGCGCGCGGTGCTGACCGCAGCGCCCCCGAGCGTGAGCCGGTCATCATCGAAAGCAGCCAGACGCCGGAGGGGGCAACCAACACGATTATCGCCTTACCGGCGGTGGCAGACGCGTATCTGGCCTCGGAACGGCCGTCACAAAACTTCGGCGGCGACGCGCTTTACCTGGGCTACAATCTGGCCGGAGCCAGCAACTTTGGCGCGCAGCGCATCCTCATCCGGTTTGACGTGGACCCATTTGTGCCGGATACGGCCGTAATTAACAGCGCCACTTTGCGCCTGAACCTCTCCTTCTCCAGCCCGTCCGACGACGCGGCCATGCCAACCGTTGTACGCCGCATTGCGTCTGACTGGGATGAAGATACCGTCACCTGGAATACAGAACCCACCTGGACGGCCGTAGACAGCACAGCCGACGTGGGCAGCGCCATCACCTATTATGAATGGCCTCTTACCGAGGTGGTACAAGGCTGGGAAAACGGTCTCCATCCCAACTACGGCGTGGAAATTATTGGCGATGAAACGGTCCAGCAGCGGGAGCGCGCTTTTTATTCGCGGGAAACGGCCACAGAGCTGTATCCTATCCTCTTCGTTGATTACACGACTACCGATGATGCTGCCCCGCCAGACACCGAGGTGGACGATTTGCCCGCCTACTCAAAACGCAACTTCACCGTTTCCTGGAGCGGCAGCGATCCCGGCGGCTCGGGTATTGCTTATTACGATGTGCAGGTGCAAATTAATGATGGTGCCTGGGGCAACTGGCTAACGGGTGTGACGACGACCTCTGCTGAGTATGGTGGTGGGGAAGACGGCCGTAAATACGCCTTCCGCGTGCGTGGCGTGGATAACGCCGGCAACGTAGAAGCCTATGGTGCGGCCGACACTTCAACCATAGTAGATACGATGCCTCCCACCGTGACGGTTGATCCGTTGCCGGCCATCATTAATGGCACCACCTTTGCTGTGACTTGGTCCGGCGATGACACCGCTTCCGGCATTCAATATTACGACGTGCAGTACCGCTTTAATGATGGTCCCTGGGTGCTGTGGCAAGCGGCCACCACCGCCACCAATGCTACCTTTACCGGCGCCAGCGAAGGCGTGTATGCGTTTGAAGCGCGGGCCGTAGATAATCTGGACCACGTTGAGGCGTTTCAGGATGAGCCGGAAGCGACCACTGCCATTGATACCGAGGCGCCCTTCATCGAACCCATCCTCTATTTACCTATTGTCTTCAAAGAGTAGATAGTTGTCTGTCCTTTCCTTTCGAAACGTGGTAAAACAGGAACATGAGTGCAAAACCAACCGGCGTTAAAGCCGACAGAAGTGAACGTATTTTAACCATTACCTGGGATGACGGGCACGTGAGCCGCTACCCGTTTGCCGGGCTGCGTGCTGCTTGCCCCTGTGTAGAGTGCAAAGGCGGCCACGCCAACATGGGCGGTCCTGGCGACCCGTCCCTCATGGCCAACGCGCCGGAAAGCGATGTCACCATCGACAAGGTCGATGCCGTGGGCGGCTACGCGCTGCAATTTATGTGGAGCGACGGCCATTACACTGGCATCTACACCTGGGAATATTTGCGCCAGTCTGATCCGGCTTTGGCCGGGTAATCGGTAAACGGTTGCGCTACCGTTTACCGAGCACGGATAACGGATTACCGACCACCGTCCTGGCGAATTTTGTAGGCGTGGTAGACGGTGGGCACGTCGTGGGTCCAGGTAGGCAGCAGCAGGGAGGCAGCCAACGCTTCCAGGTTGGTGAGAATGCCTACCACGATGGGCAGTTTAAAGAGCCAGCCGGCGATGCCAAAGCCCATCAATCCCACCAGCGCGAGCAAAATCGCGAGGTTCCACACCTTGGCGCTCCACATGTGGTAGCTGGCTTCGCGACGAAACTTTACGTAGTCCACGGTAACCCGCAGCAGTTCCAAACCGGCCAACAGCGACAGTCCTGGCCAATGCGTGCGCACCACGTCAGGATACACCAGCCAGACAGAGACAAACGCCGTCAGGTAAAAAAGCACGTCGGCGGCGCTATCAAAGCGGCTGGAGGGGGCCGAAGTGGTTTCCAGCCGCCGCGCCAGAAAGCCGTCCACAAAATCCGTCGCGGCACCAACGACCAGAACAATGGCAAAGGGAATACCAACACGGCCGTTCCACGCCCAAACCAAAAGCAGTGGCGCAAGTATTACCCGAATTGAAGTCACAGCGTTGGGAACGGCCGTGCGGATTCGTTGCTTGAAATCAGGGGGGGAACTCTTGGACATGCAAGTATTGTACCAGTTCGTCATTGAGGTAAGCATAGCCAGCTTCATTCAGGTGGAGCTCATCAAAGGCAAATTCCCGGTTGATTAAACCACGCTCATCGACCAGAAGGTTGAAGGTGTCAAAAATGTAGACGTTGTTGCTGGCTTTGGTGCGGATTTGTTCGTTTACGGCCGTTACTGCCTTTGGAATTGCTGGCGACCACACAATTTGTCGTTCCAGAGGTACATCGCCAACGGGAAAGACGGTAGTCAAGATAACCGTAGCACCAATTTGCTCTGCTTCTGCCAACACCTGGTCGATGTTGGACAGACAGTTTTGAATAGTTGCCTGCTCATTCTGTGGGAAAAGAGGGATTGTTTTAAGGTCATTGATGCACATTTGCACAATGATGAGGTCGGGTTGAAGCGGTTCTATGTGCTGTTGAAAACGAGCAGCTATCTGAACTGAAGTCTGTGAGCCAATGCCTCGATTTATGAAACGATAATTGTTCATTTCGCTTGGATTTGACCACTGGGCGGCACGAGAATCACCGAAGAATACGGCCGTAATCTCGCCAACCTCTTGCTGTACTGTGGTTGATTCAGGCGGATAAAAACTTAGCCCTAATGGGTTCAGTCGGGTGCCGTTGAGTTCAAGATAGTATTGTTGTGCTTTAAGAAAAAGATAGCCATTCAGTGCCAGGGAGAGCAGAAGTAGGACGGTGAAAAGAAGAAAAGCGGCCGTTTTGGGTCGAAAAAATCGTTTCATGGTTTACCCGATGTGGTTGAGTAGGTGTTGATAGGTTTGGCGTTGGCAGATTCGGTGGATTTGGTTCCCGTCTACCAAAAGCTCTGCCGGGCGGAGACGGCCGTTATAATTACTGCTCATCGCAAAACCATACGCCCCCACATGGGTAATCGCCAACAAATCACCAGAAGCCAGGGGCGGCAGCGCTCTATCTTTTGCCAAAAAATCCCCCGTTTCGCAAATCGGCCCCACCACGTCGTAACTCACCTCTGCGCCTCCGCGCCTTTGCGTTAAATCCACCGGCAAAATCTCATGATACGCGCCGTACAGCGTTGGCCGCAGTAAATCATTCATCGCCGCATCAACAATGGCAAACTGCTTCGCTCCCTGTGACTTTGTGTAAACTACCTGCGTCAGCAGCACCCCCGCCTCGGCCACGATCGACCGTCCCGGCTCCATCACCAGCCCGTAGCCGTCCCGCTGCACCGGCTCAGAAACCATGCTCACCCACGCCTCAATCTTTTCACTTTTCACTTTCCACTTTTCACTTGCATACGCCACGCCCAAGCCACCCCCCACGTCCAAATAATCCAGCCGGACGCCGCCGGCGCTTAGCTCATCGGCCAGGCCGACCAGGAAGCGGGTCGAGGCGGCAAACGGTTCGAGGTCTAGAATTTGCGAGCCGATGTGGGCCGCCAGACCAACCGGCTGGAGCCAGGGATGTTGGGCGGCAAAGTGGAGGAGGGTAACGGCCGTCTCCGGCGAAACCCCAAACTTATGCTGCGCCGCTCCCGTGCTGATGTACGGATGGGTCTCGACGGGAATGTCCGGGTTGACGCGCACGCCAATGCGGGCCATTTGCTGCCGTTCTGTGGCGATGGCCGCAATTTGGGCCAGCTCCATCTCCGATTCTACGTGCAGGGCGCGGATATTTGCCCTGAGGGCCTCTTCAATTTCGTGGCGTAGCTTGCCCACGCCGGAGTAGATGATTTTGTCCGGGGCAAAGCCCGCGTGCAGCGCCAGAAACAGCTCACCGCCGCTGGTGACGTCGGCGCCCAGTCCGGTTTTTGCCAGCAGGCGCAAGATGGTCGGGTTGCCGTTGGCTTTGACGGCGTAGCAAACCAGCGCACCGTTGCCGGCTTGCTTCAGATACGTTTGGGCGTTATCTAGAATTATGGCTTGGCTGTAGACGTAAAGAGGTGTGCCTTCCGCGGCGGCTAGTTGGGATAGGGGAACGTCTTCGCAGTGGAGTTGGTTGTTGTGGTATTGGAAACGGCCGTATCCCCCAATCCTATTCCCGCTCATACAAAATCGCCCCGGTCAGTGAGGGATCAAACTTCTCATTAGGCCACACCGTTTGACTGTTGTAGCGGGACCAGCGCAGATCAATGCCTTCAATGTTGGTATCTTCCAGTTTGGCATCCCGCAAATCGGCGTAATGCAGCTTGGCCTTGCTTAAATCGGCATTTTTCAAGGTGGCCCCGCGCAAGTTTACCTTACCCAAGTACGCTTCGCTCAGATTGCAGTTTTCCAGGTTTGCCTTTTCTAAATTGGCGCGAAACAGTTTGGCTTTCGACAGGTCCGCCTCTGTCAGGTCTGCGCCGGAAAAATTTGTCCATTCCAGTGTGGCTTCGTTCAGGTTAATCTTTTTCAGAGTGGCGTTTTGTAAATTGACCCTCGTGAGATTGGCTTTCTTCAGATTAAATTCAGACAAATCCCTGCCGTGCAAATCTTCACCGGTGAGGTTTACCTTATCCGAACCAACCGTGTCTACAGTTTCTTTGATCATCTCAAGCACGGGCATATTGTCTGCTCCTGCGAAAATAGCCTCACGCAAAGTTGCAAAGACCGTTTGGCACTCTTGGCGGCTTGGCGTGAGATTTACCTTCGTGATGGTGTACGCAAGTTCATGTCGTCTTCTAGGAAAATGAGACACAGAAAAAGGTAGAATACTCCTCAAATTTCTCTGCGCCTCCGCGCCACTGCGTTGGCTTTTCAGGCAAACTATAAGCGGGAACTTTTGTTTGTCAAGCGGTAATGAGGTTGTTATAATTCTCAGCGCAGTGCCAGCTTAGCTCAGTTGGTAGAGCGACGCATTCGTAATGCGTAGGTCAAGGGTTCGACCCCCTTAGCTGGCTTGCAAAATAAAGGCTGTGGCATCAAGTTTGCTACAGCCTTTTTGTTTTGATTGTATTTTTTCCTCAATTATTACATAATGTTTACCGATTTTGAGAAATTATTGGCGTACCCGGCGCGGGGGTAATTGTTGAGCAAGAAGAAGTACGGCCGTTACGAAATAGAAGCTGAGCTGGGGCGAGGCGGCATGGCCACCGTCTATTTAGCAAGCGACCCACGCTTTGGCCGCAAAGTGGCCCTGAAGGTGATGTCGCGCGCCTTGCGCGACGATCCTACGTTTCGCGGCCGCTTCGAGCGTGAAGCCCGCATCATTGCCACCCTGGAGCATCCCGCCATCGTGCCCGTGTACGATTATGGTGAAGATAATGCTCAGCCATATTTGGTCATGCGCTATATGCCGGGTGGCACGCTGGCCGAGCGAATTATTGCCGGGCCACTGCCTTTGGAAACGGCCGTGCCCATCATTCAGCGCCTGGCCGGGGCATTGGACCATGCCCACCAGCAGGGCGTCATCCATCGCGATCTTAAGCCGGGCAACATCCTGTTCGACCAGTACAACAACGCCTTCCTCACTGACTTCGGCATCGTCAAATTGGCGCAGGGAAGCAACACAGCCCTGACCGGCAGCGGCGTCATTGGCACCCCCGCTTACATGAGCCCGGAACAAATTCATGGCGAGGCATCGCTGGACGGCCGTTCTGACATCTATACCTTGGGCATCATCCTTTTTGAAATGCTCACCGGGCGCAAACCGTATCGCGCCGATACGCCTGTTAAACAGATGATGGCCCACGTGCTCAACCCCATCCCTCACATTCGCGAGATCAAACCAGACCTGCCCAATGGTTTTGAAGACGTCATTCAGCGCGTGCTGGCTAAGGAAAGAAACGCCCGTTTTAGCACGGCAACGGAACTGACCTCGGCTATTTCACAAACATTGTCTGGCCTGTCGCATGGAGTGCCCTATGGGGAATTGACGCCATCAGGCCAGCAAACCGAGCCGGCCAGCCACGAGGATAAGCCCACGATACTGGTTGAGGGTCCCGCGACGGTAGCGGCTGAATTGGAAACGGCCGTCCCTGAGCCGGTCAAACCAGAAGTTGAGGTAGTAGACAAGGGTAGACGGCCGTTGCGCTGGCTTGCTGCCGGCTTGCTGGGCGTGCTTTTGCTGGCTGGCGTTATCTGGGGACCCCAACTGCTGGCTGAACCCGAGCCGACACTGACACCCACAGCCAGTACGATTGGCCTGGTGATCCCCACCCGCATCATACCGGCGGCGCCGCCAACAGACACGGTGAGCCCAACCCGAACCACTGCCGCACCTACACGCACGCCTACCGTCACATCTGCGACGGTGACGCCGCTGCCCACGCCCGTGATTACCTCAATCGGTCAGTCGGTTGAGGGCACGCCTATCGAGGCGGTGCGGCTGGGGACGGGACCGACGGTGCTTGTTTTTGTTGGCGGGCTTCACGCCGGCTTTGCTCCCGGCACGGTGGAATTGGCTAACCAGATGATTGGACATTTTATTGAGAATCTGGACGCTATTCCCTCTGAAATCACCATGATTGTGGTGCCCAATGCCAATCCGGACAGTCCACGTGCGCCGGGCCAACTGCCAGGTCGCCTTAATGCCAATGGGGTAGATTTAAACCGAAATTGGGATTGTCGTTGGATACCCAATCCACCCTGGGGCACCGATTCACCGGACGGCTTGGGTGGCACAGAGCCATTTTCCGAGCCGGAAGTGCGCAGTCTGGCTAACTTTATCACGGCGCAAGAGAGTACGGCCGTCATCTTTTGGCAGGCGAAGGCGGCTTTGGGTCTGGTCTCACCGGGTGAATGTGCCGAGGGTACCACTGTTTCCCAAACTCTGGCCGATATTTACGGCGGCGCCACAGATTATCGCATTGCCGATTTTGAAGCATTGGTGAACCGGGAAGTACAGGGAGATGCTACCAACTGGCTGGACAAGCAAGGCATTCCGGCCATCTCTGTGCTGCTAACCGACTACACGGCCACCGATTTTGAGCAAAATTTGGCGGCCGTCGAGTCGGTGATGCGCTTTTACGCCAATCAAGGGGCAGGTGAGTAGGTGTGCAGCGCAAGACTATTTAATTTGCGGAGAATCCAGAAGTTGTCGTGTTCTGGCATAGCAAGACGGTTGAGCTAGAAACCCGCAGTCAAACCGAGTATTCTGAAACTACCGCAACTTTTATAAAAATCCGCCGTATAATCAATGTCCAAAACCTGGTCATTCCCACAAAATGGCATTGACCAAAGGAACCGTTCTCCGCTAAGGTAGATTGAAACCAGAGAGCGCTAAAAAATTCGTTTATCGCTCTTTGTGGTCAATCTGATCGGGTTCTGGCTTTCCACTACCGGATACGGAGCACAACGATGCGCACAGTGGCGACAATTGTCGGGAGA
>CALBTC010000131.1 GCA_937967805.1 uncultured Anaerolineaceae bacterium | reverse complement strand
AAGTGTGCCGCATTTTGCGCAAGGAGTTCAGCTTTCCCATCCTCATGCTCACCGCCCGCACCGAAGAGGTAGACAAAATCGTCGGTCTGGAAATGGGGGCCGATGATTACCTGACCAAGCCGTTCAGCATGAGAGAACTGTTGGCCCGGGTCAAAGCCCTGCTGCGCCGCGTCGATCTCATTCGCGAGGCGCTCAACAGCGAAAACGCCGGCGCCAACGGCATCGCCCTAGAGGAACCGATCCCCCTGCTCACCTTCGACAATTTAGAAATCGATCAAAATCGGCGCGAGGTGCGGCGCGACGGCGAGCCGCTGCGCCTCAAGCCTAAGGAGTTTGATCTCTTTTTGTTTCTGGCCCGACATCAAGGCATCGCCCTTTCCCGCGATCTCATTTTGGAGCGCGTCTGGGGCTGGACCTACGATGGCAACAGCCGCACGGTAGACGTTCATGTCCGCTGGCTGCGCGAAAAAATCGAAGAAGACCCGGGTAACGCCCGGCGCATTCTGACCGTGCGCGGTATCGGCTACCGCTTTGACGGTTGAGGCCGGCAAACGGTAATCGGTAAACAGTGATCGGTAAACAATAAATAACTGATCACCGACTACCGACTACCGACTACCAAAAAATGTTCCCTCAAATCCGCTGGCGCATCGCAATTTCTTATTTCATTTTAGTTACCGTGGTGATGGGCGGGTTGACGGCTTATTTGTCCCGGCCGGGCTGCCTGGGCGATGCGGGCTGCGTGCGGCAGGCGGTGTCTGCGGCCGCCATCCTGCTTTTGCTTGGTACGGCCGTTGTTGCCATTCCCGTGGCGGCACGCACTACCCGCCCGGTGCGCCAGCTCGGCCAGGTGATTCAACGCATTGCCGCCGGTGAATGGGAAGCGCGCATTTTGCCGCAAACGCGGGATGAGATGGGGGCGCTCATTCTGGCTTTCAACGACATGATCGACCAGCTGCGTTTGCAGCACCTGGCGCTGCTGGAAGAAAACGGCCAGTTCAACACGGTGCTCAACTACATGGCCGATGGCGTCCTCATTACCGATAGCGAAGGGAACGTCCGTCTCATCAATCCGGCCGCCACCAAGCTGTTTGACCTGTCAGAAGAAACGGCGCTATCCCGCTCCTTTGCCGAGGTGGTACGCCATCACCAGTTGATTGATTTGTGGCAGCAGTGCCAGAGCGAGGGGCGCGAGGTAACGGCCGCTGTAGAAATCGGCCGCGAGCTGTTTTTGCAGGTGATTGTCACGCCGTTTGAAGAGGGTTGGGCCAAAGGATACCTTGTCATCCTGCAAGATTTGACAACGTTACGCCACCTGCAAACGGTGCGGCGCGACTTCATCAGCAACATTTCGCACGAGCTGCGTACGCCGCTGGCCTCGCTGCGCGTCGTCATCGAAACGTTGCAAGACGGCGCATACGATGATCCGGAAACGGCCGTACACTTTCTGGATCGTGCGGCGGCCGAGATTGATATTTTGACCCAAATGGTAGAGGAAATTCTAGAGTTGTCGCGCATTGAATCTGGCCAGGTGCCGCTGCGCCTGCAAGCAACGGCCGTGGCCGACCTGCTGCTCAAACCGCTAGACCGTCTCAAACCCCAGGCCGAACGCGCCCAAATTGACCTCATCCTCGATTTGCCCGCCGCCCTGCCCAAGGTGCTGGCCGACCCCGAACGCATTCACCAAATTGTGACCAATCTCCTGCACAACGCCATTAAATTTACGCCAGATGGGGGCAAAATTACGCTGCAAGCTTACCAAGACGAAGATGAAAACGCCGTGGTCATTTCGGTACACGACACCGGCATTGGCATCCCCAAAGAAGATTTAAGCCGAATTTTTGAGCGATTTTACAAGTCGGACCGGGCACGGACGCGCAGCCGCGGCGGGACGGGGCTGGGTTTGGCCATTTCACGCCATATTGTACAGGTGCATAACGGCCGTATCTGGGTCAAAAGCAAAGAGCACAAAGGCAGCAGCTTCTACTTCACCCTGCCCACCGCTACCCCTGACGACCGGTAATATAAAGTTCGGTCAATTCTTCCTGGGGCGTGGTGAACAATTCGGACGTCTCGCCAAACTCCACCAGCTTGCCCAGCCAAAAAAAACCGGTCCAGTCAGACGCTCGCGCCGCCTGCTGCATATTGTGGGTTACAATAACGATGGTGTACTCCTCGGCCAGCTGGCGCATGAGGTCTTCTACGTTCAGCGTGGCCACCGGGTCCAGCGCCGAGCACGGCTCGTCCATCAAAATCACTTCCGGGCGCACGGCAATGGTGCGGGCGATGCACAGCCGCTGCTGCTGTCCTGGATTCAGATTCTGGGCCGGGCTGTACAAAATATTCTCTACCTCTTCCCACAACTGCACTTCGCGCAAACTGGCCTCCACAATCTCTTCCAGGCTTCTATCTTTGGTCATGCCCAACACGCGCGGACCAAAGGCCACGTTATCATAAATGCTTTGCGGAAAGGGATTCGGCCGTTGAAACACCATGCCTACCCGCTGCCGCAGCTCGACCACATCCACATCAGAGGCATACACATTTTTACCGTCCAGCAAGATTTCGCCTTCAACGCGGGTTCCGGCGATCGTGTCGTTCATCCGGTTGATGGAGCGCAAAAATGTGGATTTGCCACAGCCAGACGGACCAATCAACGCCGTAATTTGTTTCTCTTTGATGGGCAGATTGAGTCCTTCCAATGCCTGGAAGCTGCCGTAGAAAAAGTTGAAGTCGTTTACGAGCAGTTTGTTGTTCATTGCGTTGGTTTGGGAAACGGCCGTTACCCAAAACGGCCCGTCACATAATCCTCAGTTCGTTTATCTGTCGGATTTACAAAAATGCGTGCCTCATCGCCGACCTCGATGACACGGCCGTCCAGCATAAATGCTGTACGGTCAGCCACGCGCGCCGCCTGCTGCACGCTGTGCGGCACCATCACCACCGTGTACTGCTGCTTCAGCTCAAAAAGCGATTCCTCTACCAACGAGGTAGAAATCGGGTCCAGACCAGACGTCGGATTGTCCAGCAAAATCACTTCCGGCTCTAGCGCCAGGCTGCGCGCCAGGCACAGCCGCTGCTTTTGCCCGCCAGACAAAGCAAAAGCGGAATCGCCTAAACGATCCTTCACTTCATTCCACAAAGCTGCCTGCCGCAGCGAGCGCTCCACACGCTCATCCAGCAGCGAGGGCGTCCGCAGCCCCCCCATCTTCAAGCCGTAAGTCAAATTTTCGTAGATGGAACCAGGCAGCGGTGTGGGTACAGCAAACACCATGCTCACCCGCCGCCGCAGGGCAAATACGTCCGTCACCGGGCTGAAAATATCCTCGCCATCAACCTGGATGGTGCCTTCGCGCTGGTGGCCCTCCACCAGGTCAGAAAGGCGATTCATTAGGCGGAGCAGGGTCGTCTTGCCACTGCGGGATGGTCCCATTAAGACAAACAGTTCGCGCGGATGAATGTCCAGTTCGATGTTTTTAAGTGCCTCAATGCCATCAGGATAAGTAAAAGAGAGATTTTGGATGGAAAGCTTGGCTGTCATGAAAGGCTACCACTCCCTGCGCCGCCGCATAATGGTGCGAAAAACCGTCGCCACCAGGGTGAGCGAAAGAACAATCAACAAGAGAACTAAAGCTGTACCATATTGAATTTGCAGCGGCATCCCCGGCACCTGGGTGGAAATAACAAAAAGATGGTAGGGCAGCGCCATCGTCTGGTCAAAAATGGAGTTGGGCAGTTCCGGCAGGTAAAAAGCGGCCACCGTAAACAAAATCGGGGCGGTTTCTCCAGCGGCACGGCTCAACCCCAAAATGATGCCGGTAATGATGCCCGGCAGCGCATGAGGCAGCACCTGGTGGCGAATCGTTTGCCAGCGCGTTGCGCCCAAACTCAGGCTTACCGTGCGGAATTCGGCCGGCACGGAGCGAATCGCTTCCTCGGCCGTGCTTATGAGCACCGGCAGGGTCATCAATCCCAGGGTGAGCGAGCCGGCCAAAATGGAGGTGCCAAAGTTGAGGAACAGGACAAAAGCACCCAGGCCAAACAAGCCGTAGACAATCGAGGGAATACCGGCCAGATTCACAATCGCCAGGCGTATGAGCCGGGTCAGGCGATTATCACCGGCATATTCGGCCAGGTAGATGGCGGCGCCGATGCCCAGCGGTATGGCAGCGACGGCCGTTCCCAGCGTCAAAAATATCGTGCCCAAAATCGCCGGCAGCAGCCCCCCTTCCGTCATGCCGTTGCGCGGCGGCTGGCTCAAAAATTCCCAGCTAATGGCCCCGATGCCGTTGTAGAAGAGGAAGCCAATCACGTAGAGAATGGGCAAAATGACGATGATAGCGATGACGGTGATAACGGCCGTGGCAATCTTCTGTGTTTTTTGGCGTTTCATGCCCGTTTACGCTCCCCGTTGCCCACCAGCCAGGAAGCCAGCGAATTAATGGCAAAGGTAATCAGAAACAAAATGCTGCCCAGAGCGAACAACACATGGTAATGGGTGCTGCCCTGCGCCACTTCGCCCATTTCAGCAGCAATGGTGGCCGTGAGGGTGCGCACCGGCTGGAAAAAGATGCCGGCATCCAGCGGCGGCAAGTTGGCCGCGTTGCCCGTCACCAGCAGCACGGCCATCGTCTCGCCAATGGCCCGGCCAAT
>CALBTC010000130.1 GCA_937967805.1 uncultured Anaerolineaceae bacterium | reverse complement strand
TCAACGGCCGCTTCGGGGAATTGACTCAGATCATAACCAGCACTTTCTGCCAGTGGTTCCAGGTCCATCCAGCTGCCGGAAAAAGCATTGGAGCCTTTCACGCCAACCGGACCAACGATGTCAGGCGCATCACCAGAGGCGATGGCCGTGGCCAACGTGTCGTAAGCCACATCGTTTTGTACAATCTCTAACACCAGGGTAATCTCATCTTGTGATTCATTAAATGCTTCTACAACAGCTTCTTGCGCGGCAACCTGCTCGGCATTTTGGCCGGTTCCCAAACCAACAAACCAGCGGACAACCGTGCGGTCGCTGTCAGTCATTTCTTCTTCAGCCGTTTCTTCTTCGGCCATTTCCTCTTCTTCGGCCAGTGCTTCGTCTGTGTCCAACTCTTCACTGTCTTCTGCGACGGTTTCAGCAGAATCGGCGGTATCGGTGGTACTTTCTTCAGGTTCAGCGGCGCTACCGCCACAGGCAGCCAGCATCAGGCCCAACGCCAGCAAAAGTATCCAAAAAATGTAAGTTTTCTTTTTCATCTGTCTCCTCGCAATTAGTTGACGATTTGTTGTAAAAATCATAGAACTAAAGGGTGTCACCATTCATTTGGACTGCCTGTCAGCCGGGAAAAGTTGTCGGATGGTCACAAATAAAGGGTGGCACATCTTTTTTTGGGTAAAATTCTTTCTTCTCGATATAACCTCCTTGGGAGCAACGGCCGTTTATCCAAACGAGTCCGCGCCACATGATGAACGAATAACGAGCTCTGTCGGCAGCAGGATGCGCCGCGTGGGCGTCACGCCATTGGCAATGACATCCAACAACGTGTCTACCGCCAACATGCCCAGCCGCTTGATAGGCTGGCGAATGGTGGTTAATGGTGGATTGCTTAAAGCAGCCTGGGGTAAATCATCAAAGCTGATCAAGGCAATGTCGTCCGGCACGGTCCAGCCCACATCACGTACGGCACGCAGGGCACCAAGCGCCATAGCATCGGACGCCACGAAGACGGCTTCCGGCTCATGAGTTAGCAGCTGCTGCATGGCAAAATAACCACCCGCCTCGGTAAAATCTCCTTCCATGATGAGGTTTGCATCCAAACTGTGCCCCCGGCTTACCAACGCCTGCCGGTACCCATCCAGCCGATTCTGCGCCGCCAGCGACACAAGTGGGCCAGTGATGGTGGCAATCTTTTCATAGCCTAGACGAATGAGGTGGGAAACGGCCGTATACGCCCCATCCACATTTTCCACATCGACAAAGTTTGCCGGCGTTTCTTCACAATCCCGGCCAATGGTGACAAATGGCATCCCGCTGTTCAACAACCGCTGCACAAACGGATCCTGTGTACTGTTGGTGATGAAAAGTACGCCATCCAACGTGCCCCGATTGAGCAGTTGCGGATAAATGCGATTTTCTTCATCTTCGTTATGGAGCAAAAAAAGAGCCAGGGTGCTGCCGTGTTGATTGCTGGCGGCACTGATGCCCTGAATGAGGCGGGGAAAGTAAGGATCAACAAAAAGGGTTTGCATCTGGCGGGGAATGACCAGGCCAATCATACCTGTGCGCTGGGTAGCCAAGGAACGGGCCACAGAGTTGGGCTGATAACCGGTATGTTCGATGACGGCCATGACCCGGTCTCGCACTGCTTCACTAACCCCCGCCTGGTTGTTAACAACCCGGGAAACGGTTGAGCGTGAAACGCCCGCTAATTCCGCAATAGATTCAAGAGTTAACTTATGCATGGTCCGGAGCCTGGTCTATTTAGGCCTTTCTCCAACTTAAACAGGATTGTGGGATGTTGTAATTGGTCAATTTGATGCGGCTTTTCTTTACCGATTACATGCGCTTTTCAAATGCCAGAGCAATTTGTTAAATAAACATACACTAAATATTTTATAATGTCAACTGTCTGTTTACTATACATCTGGGAGCGGTTTCATCCTGTCCGTGGCAGGAGGATTTGGTTTTTCATTGACAATTTTGTAAAATTTTGTAAAGTAAACAAAAGTGAGTCTCACCATGACCAAACAAAATAAAACCAAGCCTAAGCGCCGTCCCAGTCTACGCACGGTGGCCAAACATGTGGGGTTATCGGCTACGGCCGTTTCCCTGGCACTGAGAGGAGATGAAAGCATCCCGCTGGAAACCCAGCAGCGGGTTGCGGCAGCGGCAGCTGAGCTTAATTACAATTACACGCCCCGCAAACCAAAACGGTCGTCAAAAGCCCTGCGCCGTTTAGTCTATGTGGTAAATGATTATGGTGATCAGCCGGTAACTGCCAATCCGTTTTACGGCTACATCTTGCAGGGAGCCGAACAAACCAGCCAATCGCGCCATGCCAGCTTGAGCTATTTAGTCATGCCCCATAAATATCCAAAAAACAAACCGCTGCCTGCGGTGCTTACACAGGAATTAGACGGGATTATTATGGCCAGCCCCTACCCGCGTGCCATTGTCGATCGTATCCAGCGTGAAAGTGGACGTCCTTTGGTGCTTATCGACAACGCTTTCCCCGGCACTCCGTATGATGCCGTGCTGGCAGACGATTTTGGCGGAGCTTACCAGATAACGCAGCATCTGATTCAGTTGGGACACGAAAACATTCGCATGATTACTGGCTACACGCAAAATCTGGAAATCCCCCCCAGCTTTGTGGAGCGCGCGCGCGGTTTCCATGCTGCCTGTGCAGATGCCGGTTTAATGCTTTCAGAACCGCTCATCGTTCCCAATGAGGCAGACCCACCGTTTGAAATAGAAAAAATGGCGGAAATGGAAAAGTGGCTAGAAGACGTTATGGCCGCTCCAGAGCCCCCTACAGCGCTGTTTTGTGCCGCTGATTTTTATGCAGTTGCCATCGTTGAGGCGCTAGAGAAGCAGGGTTTTAGCGTGCCAAAGGACGTTTCGGTGGCCGGATATGATGATTTTGAGATTGCCCGCAAGTCACAGCCAACACTGACGAGCGTGCACACTTACAAGCGCGCCATGGCCCGCACGGCCGTCTTGCTGCTGCTAGATCGAATTGATGGGGATAATCGGCCACCGCTGCACATCACGCTGGCCACACAACTGGTCACACGGGATTCAACCGGGAAACGGCCGTCTAAGTAAACGGCCTAGCTGTATTCAATCGGCTGGATGACGGCCGTATCAAACTCATCCAACCGCTCCGGCCCTAATTCGGTGATAATTGCCTGCACCTCGGCCGCGTTTTGGCGCAGTTTGGCAATGTTAACGCCGCGGCAAACCGGCGGCAGCGGGTCCAGCCATTGGCGCAGGCGCAGCAGCATCTTCACCGCCCCCCGATAATTGCCCCGTTGAATCTGGTAAATGGCAATGCCCACCTGCAAAATACCGCGATACAGCTCACGCGCCGGGCTTTCGTCTGCCATCCACGCTTCCTCCAGCGCATCGTGGCATTTGTAATACTCTCCCTGGTTGAACAGCGCAATGCCTTCTTTGGCCAGCTCGGCCAGCGGTTCGGCACAGCTAGCGGATAGAGCATCGTGGTCCGGCGTGCGGGCATATTTTTGCAGCAAATCCGGCATGGCAGAGGTAAAGCGGGAACGGCCGACAACAAAATTAGCGCCTAACTTCTTGGCCGCCTGCATTGTCTCTTTGTCTTCATGCGGGCCAAACGCCAGGATAGGCAGGCGGCGCGTGGCCGGCGACGATTTGAGGATGGGCATCCAGCGCCGCCAGGGGATTTGATCGTTGTTCAAGTCGAACAGAAGCAAAGAAGGCTGCCAGGCGGTAATCTGCTCAAACAGCTTGCCCTCGGTGCCGTGCAGCGATTCGCCGGGTCGTTCTTCCTGGTCAGGTGAATGGGTGGGGTTGACGGATACGGCCGTTTCAATCCACTCAATCCGCCAGCCCAGGTGATTTACCACATTCTGAATGCGGGTGGTGAACATCAAATCGGCCACAAAAGCCACAATCAATGGGACATTGGAATTCTGTTTCATATCGTTCATACCGTAAATTGTAGCAAACGATGGAAAAATAATTCAACAGAGAGCCAATTCCGCTTTGTCTTTCCCACCATCCAAGTACCTCTACCAACAAAACAATTTGCCTGAAAAGTCAATATAATCTACGATCTATCCTGTTGCCTGATGTACCTTCACTGTGCCAGAGCCAGCACATTCCCATTGTCCGGCCCTGCCACACCATCATTGCGATATCGCAAAGTCGCGCCTTTATAAGGCCGATAAAATAGTATCTTTGTAGCCAAATATGGCGATACAAACCAAAAGGACACAACCTATGGGCAATCCAAAAAAAGAATCGACAATATTCTCTTGGAGAAAGTTTTTCCATGCCAAACCTTTGTGGGTATGGCTGCTTCTGGCAGGGTTTTTGGGAGGCGTTTTAGGGCTGGGAGGCTATACTTTTGCCTATGCCGAGGGCGCCTCTTACCTCTCAGACGATCCCGAAGCATGTGTCAACTGCCACGTGATGCGTGAAGTGTTTGACGGCTGGAACCATGGCAGCCACAAAGCGGTTGCCGTCTGCAACGACTGCCACACGCCGCACACATTCCCGGAAAAATATATCATCAAGGGAATCAATGGCTGGAACCACAGCGTTGCTTTTACCACTGGCGACTTCCCCGAACCAATACGCATTACCAACTTGAACTATGAGGTGGCCCAGGAAAACTGCCTCTACTGCCACGGCGATATGGTTGTTGCCATTAGCCACGAAGGCGAAGCAGAGCCAACTGACTGCCTGCGCTGCCATTCAGACGTTGGCCATGGCCAATGATCTGCCCGAATCATTTTTACCTTAATTGAACCCAAGGAGACACCATGAGCGAAACAAATCCACCTGAACCAAATCGACGCCGTTCGACTATCCTGATAGGCGCTGCTTTTGTGCTTGGCCTGGTCATCATGGCCGGTTTGGCCGCCCTCCTGACCAACATCCAACAGCGCAAGGCAGAAACGGCCGAATTTCCCCTGCGCGTCGTCAATATCGATCCCGATGAGCTGGACCCGGCCGTCTGGGGTCAAAACTTCCCTCGTCAATACGATTCCTTCCTGCGTACTCAGGACGACACCATTAGCACCCCGTATGGCGGCTCGGTACCCTACAGCAAGCTGGAGCGCTACCCGGCAATGATTCGTCTCTGGGCCGGATACGCCTTTAGTATCGATCATAATGAAGAGCGTGGCCATTTCTACACCACCATCGATCAAAAAAATACGGAGCGGGTTGAGGTCGTTAGCCAGCCCGGTGCCTGCGCCAACTGCCATGCGGCCGAAGCGCCTCAACTCATTGCTGAAATGGGCTGGGAAACGTTCAACAGCACCCCCTACAACGAGCTAAGAGACAGCCTGCACATTGGCTCATCCTGTGCTGACTGCCACGACCCGGAAACGATGGAACTTCGCCTGACTCGCCCGGCGCTGATCAACGCGCTGGAGGCCGAAGGGATCGACTGGACCCAGGCCAGCCGTCAGGAAATGCGCACCTACGTCTGCGCTCAATGCCACGTGGAGTATTATTTCCTGGGCGAAGACAAAGTGCTGACTTTCCCGTGGAGCCAGGGCAAAAACATCGACGATATGGCCAACCATTACGATGAGTACGAGTTTGCTGACTGGACCCATGCCGAAACCAATGCGCCGATGATCAAAATCCAGCACCCAGAATACGAAATGTGGACCACCGGTCTGCACGCCCAATCCGGCGTTTCCTGCGCCGACTGCCACATGCCCTACATTCGCGAGGGGGCAGTGAAAGTTTCCGACCATCATTTACGCAGCCCGCTGACAAACATTAACCAGGCGTGCCAGACCTGCCACCAGCAGGATGAGGCGCTGTTGGAAGAGCGTATACTGACCATCCAACACCGCACGGCCGAGTTGCTGCGCCTCTCTGAGGAAGCGATTATCGACGCCATTGACGCCATTGTGGCGGCCCAAGAGGCGGGAGCAACGGATGCTCAGCTAGAAGAGGCACGCTATTTGCATCGCCAGGCATCGCTGCGCTGGGATTTTGTCTCCTCAGAGAACAGCACCGGTTTCCACAGCCCGCAAGAAGCGGCGCGCGTATTGGCCATGTCGATTGATTTTGCCCGGCAGGCCCAGCTTGCTGCCTCGCAAATTCCGGGTGTGGAGGTGAGTACGGCCGTTGGCGACTAACCACAAATAATCAACCAGATGTAAAAAAAGGCGTCGGCTGGGCGTTCAATTGGAAAAGTTTGCCCCTTCCCCTGCCAAACGGCTGGATGTGCTGCGCCAGATCAAAGCCGAAGCACCCCATATGCAAACCAGCGCGCTGCTCATCCCACTCATCCCGGTTTTGTGTGATGATCCGGCAGAAGTAGCGGAATTGTTTACGGCCGTCAAACAAACCAACGCCGACTATCTGATGTTTGGCGGGGCCATGACGCTGCGCAACCGGCGAATACATGCAGGCGCAACACAAACGCCTGTTTGCCTTGAGCCAAAAGCACCAGTTGCCCTACCGCGTCAAGCGCTTTATCCCGGACGATTGGCGCAAAACCAACTACCGCATCGCCGAGCGCATTAGGATTGCGGTGGTTGCGAATTTGTACGGCCGTCGCCATTAAACAATAATTATTCCCAGTTCACGATTCACCATTAATTCCGCTACAATACCACACCCAAATACAAGGAGCAGCGGATGACACAAATTCCTTCCCAGTTTCAACTCGATTTCCAGTCGATGGCCAACCCGGATGCCATTCTCACTGCCAGGTCAGCACGGTTTACAATTTTGACCTCCCGCCTGATTCGGCTGGAGTATGAGGAAAACGGCCGTTTTCAAAACAACCCCAGCCAGCCGTTCTGGTACCGCAACCAATCTGTACCGGAATTTGAGCATTTGGTGGAGAACGGCCGTCTCTATATCGAAACCGACCACCTGCTGCTAATCTACAAAATTGACAAGCCATTCTCGGCCGACAGCCTGCAAATCCACCTCAAAGAAAGTGACACCGTCTGGCACTTTGGCGATAAAGACCCGGACAATTTGCGCGGCACCACCCGCACGCTGGACCAGGTTAGCGGCAGTACCCCACTGGAACCGGGACTGCTCTCCCGCAGCGGCTGGGCCGTGGTGGACGATTCCGACACGCTCGTTTTCAACGAAGACGGCTGGCTGGAACCGCGCCAGTCTAAAGACGCGCTCGACCTTTACTTTTTTGGCTACGGCCATGATTACAGCGTCTGCCTGGGCGACTATTTTGCCCTTACCGGTCCAGTGCCGCTGCTGCCCCGCTGGGCCTTGGGCAACTGGTGGAGCCGCTACTGGGATTACACCCAGGCTGAGCTCACTCAACTCATGCGCGACTTCCGCGCCCACGACGTGCCGCTTTCCGTCTGCATAATCGACATGGATTGGCACCTGGACGGGTGGACGGGCTACACCTGGAACCGCGACCTCTTTCCCGACCCGGAGCAGTTCCTCAGTTGGCTGCACGAGCAGGGGCTCAAAACCGCGCTCAACCTGCATCCCGCCGACGGCGTGGGCCCGCACGAGGCACAGTATGAAGCGATGACCAAGCGCGTGGGGATGGAGGCAGATGGGGAAACGGCCGTTCCCTTTGACATCGCCGATCCAGCGTTTGCCAGGGCCTACTTTGAGCTGCTGCACCATCCACAAGAAGCCAAAGGCGTTGATTTCTGGTGGATCGACTGGCAGCAGGGTGAAGAAAGCAGCCTGCCGGGGCTTGACCCGCTGTGGTGGCTCAACCATTTACACTTTTATGATTTGGGCAGAGAAAGAAGCAAGCAGGCTCGCCGACGGCCGTTTATCTTCTCGCGCTGGGGCGGCTTAGGCAACCACCGCTACCCGATTGGCTTCTCCGGTGATACGTTTGTCGATTGGGACAGCCTCAACTTCCAGCCTTACTTCACCGCCACCGCCGCCAACGTTGGCTACAGTTGGTGGAGCCACGACATTGGCGGGCACATGTTTGGCCTGGAGGAAGCAGAGCTATACACGCGCTGGGTGCAGTTTGGCGTCTTCAGCCCCATTTTTCGGCTGCACTGCACCAAAAACCCATTCCACGAGCGCCGTCCCTGGGGCTATGACGCCGAAACGCTGGCCGTCACCCGCGACGCCATGCAATTGCGCCACGCCCTCATTCCCTACATTTACACCATGTCCTGGCGCAACGCCACCGAATATGAAGCGATGATTCGGCCCATGTATCACGATTACCCCACGCGGGACGAAGCCTATCGCTGCCCGCAGCAGTACACCTTTGGCCCCGACCTCATCGCCGCCCCCTACACCACCCCTGCTGACCCGGACACGCAGCTCAGCCGCCAGGTGGTCTGGCTGCCGCCGGGAAAATGGCATCATTTTTTCAGCGGGGAGCAGTTTTCCGGGGATAGGTGGGTGGTGCAGTACGGCCGTCGCCACGACATCCCCTTCTTTGCCAAAGCCGGGGCAATTGTACCGCTGGGGCCAAAAGTCGGCTGGGGCGGCATCGACAATCCCGAACGGCTCGACCTGCACTGCTTCGCCGGGGCCGATGGTAAATTCACGCTTTATGAAGACGACGGCGAATCGCTCGCTTATCAACGGGGCAGCTACGGATTCATAAAGTTCCAGCAGGATTGGCTGGATAACGTCATGAGCGTCACCATCCATCCGGCCAGCGGCGACACCAGCCATATTCCTACCAATCGCAGCTATCGCATCCACCTGCGGGGGATTAGCTCTAAGGCCATGCTCACCGCCTGGCTTGATGGCCAGCCAATCGAACTAAACACCCGTTACGACGATGCCAGAGAAAGCTGGCAAACAGAACCAATAGCTGTAACACCCAGCAGCGAGTTCCGCCTCACTGCCAGCGGCACACGGCTAACCGCCCCGCGCGACCGGCTGCGGGAAACCATCACCGACATGCTGCACGCCTTCCGCCTGGAAACGCTCGTCAAGGCCGCCATTGCCCAAAACATGAATGAAATTATTGAAAATTTTGACATGTTACGCACCTGGCAAGGGCAAATAAAATCGACCCAGCATCATGCGCTAGCCGAAATCATTTTAAAGGCAGGAACCCACAAAGTGCCAGATTTTGCCGGCGGAGGAACGGTTCTTTGGGACAATAAAAAAGAAAAGTAGCCGCGCAGGTTCCAGTAATTTTGCTCTGGAGGGATGCTTCACTTCGTTCAGCATGACAGTTGAGGTTTAAAGGATTAACATGTCTATACGAATCGATCCAGAAGAGAGAGAGTATGAGGCGCTGCTGGCAATGGCTGGCGATTTAACCGGACAGCGGGTATTGGAGGTGGGCTGTGGCAACGGCCGTATCACCACCCACCTCGCCCCCCATGCCGCCCACATCACCGCCATCGATCCCAATGAGGATCGCATCGCCGCGGCAAAAGCCAACCTGCCGCCGGGCCTGGCCGCCAAAATCAACTACCATGCGCTGCCGCTGGAAGATTTGCCGCCCGACGAATCATTCGATATGGTGCTGCTCTCCTGGTCATTGTGATGAATGGCCCCGGAGAGCATGGTTCATGCTCTAAAGCAAACTCACGGGGTGTTGAAGGGAAGAAACGGCCGTCTCCTCGACATCCATCCCACCGGCGAACCGGCCCCCATCTACGTCCGCCTGGACGAGGAACGACATCTAGCCGGCTGGATTCAGGAAGGCAGCGATTACGAAAAATATCACCAGGCCACTAACGCCCTGCAAGAAGCAGTGCAGCAAGGCTGGTACCGCTTGGCAGAGCGTGAGCGCATCACCTTTGCCACCTACGCCTCTAATTTAGAAACGCTGCGCGATCATCTCCGCCAAAACTGGCAGGATGCCTGGATTGAAGACCTCGTCGCCATGCAAATAGAAAACCGGCTCAGCCACCTCGCCCGCGAAAAAGAGATTATTGTTGAAGAACAGATTTGGCTTAGCTGCCTCGAGCCTATCTATTCTCGATGAGATTACCAGAGTGTTTGGATTGAATACGCGTGGATATTTTTGTCTGACGTAAGCAGTGTCATTTCTTCGCATTGCACCTGAGCTATAAGCAAACGATCAAAGGGATCGTTGTGGATAAATGGTAATTGAATCAGAGTCTGGCAATGCACTTGGGCTATGGGCAGCCACTTAATTTGGTTCGCCCTCATTTCTTCAGCAATCACAGCCACCCAGTTTGGCGCTAATTCGAGCTTGCCGATGCTCATTTTTAGGCAGATTTCCCAGTAGCTGACTGCGCTCAAGAAAAGTTCATTCGCCTCATCCAAAAAGGCGGTTTGCGCTGCCTGGCTCAGGCCTTCACCGGTTAAGCTCCATAAAAAGGCGTGGGTATCCAGGAGCAGTTTCAAGGAGTATATTCCTCAAATTCGGGCAAAGGCGCATCAAAATCATCCGCCATCGATACAATCAGCGACTTGGCATTGCCGATGCGGCGCTGTGGTTTGGCCTCGTCCAGAACGACGAGTTTCACCAACGGCCGTTTCCCCCGGGCAATAATAATCTCCTCACCAGCTAACGCCCGGCGAATAAGACGCGAAAGATGGGTTTTTGCTTCATGGATTGTTACTTGTGTCATGAAAGTATATTAGCTAAGCAACTTGACTAAGTCAAGCTGAACTTTACATGTTTCTCCGCATATTGCTCCTCTTTGGCAGCCAGTTAAAATAGGCATATGAAAACTGCTGATTTTGATTACACATTACCGCCGGAGCTGATTGCCCAACGGCCGTTGCCGCAAAGAGACGCCTCCCGTCTAATGGTTTTGAATCGGGCGGAACAGTCCATCAACCACAAAACCTTCACCGAGATTCTCGACTATTTTGAGCCGGGCGATGTTTTGGTAGCCAACAACAGCCGCGTCATTCCCGCTCGACTGTACGGCAGTAAACCTACCGGCGGCCAGGTAGAACTTCTACTTCTTGCCGAGAAAGAAAACGGCCGCTGGCAGGCCATGGTCGGCGGCAAACGGCTAAGCGAAGGCAGCGAGATTCACCTGCTGGACCAGGCTGGTGAAGAGACGGAACTGGTAGCCACGGTAACGGCCGTTCTCGAAGGTCCACAGCGCGAACTCAGCTTCAACCAGCCGCTGGAGGAGTGGCTGGAAACCATCGGCCACACGCCGCTGCCGCCCTACATCCACCAGCATTTAGACGAGCCGGAACGGTACCAGACCGTTTATTCCCGACCGGCCGGCTCAGCAGCGGCACCCACTGCCGGGCTGCACTTTACCGGCGATTTGCTGCTGGCGCTGCGCGAAAAAGGCGTCATTTTTGAGACGGTGACGCTGCATGTCGGTCTGGACACCTTCAAGCCGGTCGAAGCGGAGCGGGTTGAGCAGCACATCATCCACAGCGAATGGGCCAGCCTGACGCCGGAAAGCGCCAAACGAATCAATGAGGCCAAGCTGGCCGGGGGTCGATTAATTGCCGTTGGCACCACTTCGGTACGCACGCTGGAAACGGCCGCGCTCCGCTCCGCCGGGATCAACGGCACGCTGCAAACCATCAGCCAGCGGGACGCCAGCGGCGAGACAAGCAGCTTTTGCCCCTGGAAGCCTGTCGCTGCCTTCACCGCTCCCACCGATTTGTTCATCTACCCCGGCTACAAATTCCGCGCCGTGGACGCCATGATCACCAACTTTCACCTGCCCCACTCTAGTCTGCTGATGCTGGTGGCCGCCTTTGCCGGACGTGATTTTATGCTGCGCGCTTATGAAACGGCCGTTGCCCAAAAATATCGCTTCTTCTCTTTCGGCGATGCGATGTTGATCTTGTAACTTATGAGCGAAACGGCCGTGCTCCCCCTCTCAATCGTAGCCGCCATTGTGCCCACTTTGCTTTACGTGGGCATCATTTATTGGGTGGATCGTTATGAAAAAGAACCGTGGTGGCTGCTAGTGGCTGCTTTTTTATGGGGAGCGGTCCCCGGCATTTTAATCTCCATTTTTTTCAACCGACTGCTCAGCGCCCCGCTGCTCATTCTGCTTGGCAACGATTTAGGCATGGCGACTGCACCCTGGCTGATCGGTCCCCCAGTGGAAGAATCGATCAAAGGGTTGGCGCTGCTGGCGATCTTCATTTTTTGGCGCAGCGAGATTGACAGCCCGCTGGACGGCATTATCTACGGCGCAATGGTGGGGATGGGCTTTGCTATGGTAGAAAATGTCTACTATTTTGTGGAAACGTTTAACCAGGGGGGTGTGGAGGCGTGGGGAATCAACATTGTATTGCGTGCGATAGTTTTTGGCCTGAATCACGCGTTGTTCAGCAGCTTTGCCGGATTGGGCATTGCAATTGCCCGGCTTTCTACCAACCGAAGTATTCAGGTTGGTTTGCCGATTTTGGGTTGGGCAACGGCCGTTTTCCTTCACTTCCTGCACAATTTCACCGTCACGCTGGGAGATGGGTTTATTTTGCTGGCGCTGCTGTTCGACTGGGGTGGAATTGTGCTGGTGTTGGCCATCATTCTTTGGGCGGTGCTGCAAGAGCGACGCTGGCTGCGCCAATATTTAGCCGAGGAAGTGGCGCTGGGCACGCTGACACTTAGCCAGTTCACTACTGCCAGCTCTGGCCGCAAACGAGTGGCTTTCTTGCTCAAAACCTTACTGAACAGGGGCATTAGCGCCAACCGGCAAGCAGCCCATTTTTTCTTGCAGTGCAGCCATCTGGCCTACACCAAACATCATTGGAAACTGTTTCAAGATGACGAATCGGCGCAAGAAATTGTAGCTTTACGCCAGGAAATCTACGCCTTAGGCAGCCAATTGCGTCAATAAAAAATCCACGGAGGACGCGGAGGCTTGTCCTGAGCGGCTCAACATTTTGAGCTTGTCGAAGGAACGCAGAGACTTTTTTACGATCCTCTGCGCCCTCTGCGCTCTCCGCGGTTAAAACCGTTACTCTGCTGCAGCGGTGGGTTCTTTTTCGGCCACGCGCTCGACGGTGATGGTGCAATCCACCATGAGGGCCGCCACCAGACTGAGGGCGGCCACCACCGGTGCCCACAAAATTCCGAAGACAATGCCCGGCACGCCTACGGCCAGCGGTACAGAAATGTGAATATTGCGTTCTTCATTTTTGACAACCACGCGGCGAACGGCCGTTTCATGCACCAGCTCCTTCACCATATTCACCAACTCCTCACCGGCCGCCATAAACTCTTCCGTCCACGTTTCACCTTCTTCGGCCAAATCCTCTTCTTCAATGACGACCTCTTCGACCGTTTCTACTTCTTCCACCTGTTCTTCTTTGCTCTTTTTCTTAGCCATCTAAAAATGCTCCTTCTAACATTGATTCACTGATTTACTGAAAACTGCTTACTGAAAACTGTTTACCGACTACTCTCCACCAGTCCGCCGCTCTTTCAACAACAAGTAGACACCAAAAGCAATCACGCCCAGCGGCAGCAGCGGATTAAAGCTGCCAAAAACAACCAGTTCAAAGAAAACAGCCAGCCCCATGGCCAGCAGCACCATGAACCGCATGAAGTTGTAACCGTTGTGGTGTACGCGATGTTCTGGCTCGTAGCGCCGCATGAACATCAATGCCCAGCCCACAGAGCCAATGACCAGCGGCCAGCTGTAGGCCCACGCCTCAAAATGGTTGGTCAGGTTCATGATAAACAGCAGTGTCCCAACCGTGAGCAGCATCGCACCGGGCACGGCCAAAAAGCCAAACCGACTGGGACGCTCCGGCGTGGCATTGTAGGTCGGCCACAGCAGCATCAAGCCGGGTGCCAGCACAAAGCCAGGCCACAACAGATCAATCATATCAAAGCCAAAAATTTGGCTAGCCAACAAACTGATGCCAATGGCAATGACACCATAAGCGGGCCACGCTTGCCTGCGCTGAAGTTTGCGTGTTTCTTCGACCTTTAGGATTGTTTCTTTTGACATTTCTCACTCTCCTTTCCTGCAAAATCGACCTGCCACATCATTGCTTTAGCCGGTCGTGATGCCAGCTTTACGGAGGCAATAAAGATGAGTTGCGCGATAACGGCTTATTAAAAGGGCTTTTATGAAACCTACACATTCTCTACACAAAGCAAGCAAAAGAGCGGGGTTGCGGTCGGAAAACGACCAGGTCACAAAAAGAAAGGCGTCCAATGGAACTTCCACCAGACGCCATTCTTTAACATGAGCGGCCAAAATTACGCTTTCTTACGCTGTTTCCATCACGGGTTCCGGTGGCAAGAAAGTGATCTCCAGAACGCCGTCTTGCAGGCTGCCACCGCCGGCGCGCCGCTTGGCCAGTACGGTGGGCAGGATCATTTCTCGTTTGAAGTTGCCGATGGTGATGAACATCTCGTCACCCCGCTTGCGCAGCTTCACGTCGCCGCCGGTTACAAAAGGCATGGGGAGACGCAGGATGTAACGGCCGTCTTCCTGTTCCAAAATCTCCTGCAATGCTCCCCGGTAAAACACGTCGCCGGGATCAGCTTCACCGAAGCAATCGCGGGCCAACTGCGAGAGCGCTTCCACGCCGACAACCTCATGGGCGTAGTACGGGGCACGCCACAGCGGCAGGGGTTTAAAGTTATTCTCGATCATTTCCAAATATTTGGCTTGCAGCTCACGGCGCTGGGCATAAAATGGCCCTTCAGCGTCCGACTCCGGCAAGATGCGGTTGATGATAATGCTGTCTACCGGGTAGTTGAACAGGCCCAAATAGCTCACGGCGCGTTCCGCCTCGCGCACAACCATTTTCTCCGGCTGCAGCACCACGCGGTAGCTGCTGATTTCTGGATTGCTGAGGGTTTCACGCAGTTCGCCTGTGGCTGTGTCTAATTTATCCAGCGCTTCCAACACTTCGGCTGGTCCTTGCAGCAGGCGTCCGGCAAACGGCCGTAATGCTCGCACCACGTTACTGCGCCCCCTCGTCAGATGGCCCGCATACCAACGGAAGGTATCAGGCATCGTGAGCAGGCGGATGGTTTCGCCGGTGGGCGCGGCGTCGATGATCACCCGGTCGAAGTTGCGCTCTTTGGCCTGCTTGTTGATGTGCAGCAGGCTAACAATCTCATCCATACCGGGGAATGCCGACAGCTCGTCGGCCACCACATTATTGATCTTGTTGCCATCACGCAACATGCCGGTGACAAAATCCTGAAGTGTACCCCAATAGTTGTGGATATCAGCCACCACGCTGATCTCTTGTGCCCAAAGGTTGGGGGCAACCTCAACTGGCGTAGCCGCTAAGGGCACGTTGAGTGAATCAGCCAGGCTGTGGGCGATGTCGGTGCTGGCCACCAACGTTTTGTAGCCCAGCTCTGCGCTGCGAACGGCCGTTGCCGCCGCCACCGTCGTCTTGCCAACACCCCCCTTCCCCAAATACAAAATGATGCGCATAAGCTCTCCTAACAATGTTTGGTTACTGTCTCATCATACGCTTGATTATACGTCACTTTGGGTAAGGCGTTGCAACTATAGAAAGTGAGTGCAAGGAGTTTGGCACAAAGTCTAAGGAAATTAATTATTAAAAATTATTGTTTCCTGGTCACAAAAATAAATATCATCCGTCAGCTGCTCTAAGGCTGGAAAAATATTGTGCTCATCGCCTATACGGTGAAAGTGATTCACAAGAGCTTGTCCAGATTCCCCTAAGATCGCGACGAGAATAACAGGCGCACCGGCTGATATTCCAGCATCACCAATCCAGACCCATTGATTTGGGCTTATCTCATTGAAGAATTGGTTCCTTTTCGGCCAATATCTATTTCCCACATCGGTTTTCAAGAATATTTGCAGCTGTTCCCGTGGTGGCGCAGAGGAAAAATTAACTGTGATGACATCGTTCCCGCTATTGTCTTTTGTAACAGAACCAATTTCAACCTCGTACGTCTTACAAAGATTAATTGGCAACGGGGTAACCTCAATCATTCGAGTAACTTCAATCTGCTCAATAACAACTTGAGGCGTCATTGTCAACTGATTCTCTAACAAAGTTTCTGCCACTTCCCGTGTCTGCTCAGCCGTATCCACGCGAGTTTCAAGCAACTCAATATTTGATTCAAACGCCTGAACTGTGCTCCGCGTGGCAATCTCAGTCATTATCGGCTGCATTGTCTGTGCAACTTGTGTCTGACGCGGTTGAAGTGTCGCTTCCGCATTCTGCGTTGCCTCAATGACTATCTTGACCTCCTGGGAACCACCGCCAACAAAGATTGTTGCAGTAAAAGTAAGAACGGCTGCTATTAATGCAACGGCAGCATTTATCACAATTGCTGGGTTGTCTTTAAAATATTTTCCTATTTGCATTGCCTCCTCCTTGTCCCAAGATTATTTTTTAATTATGGGATTGGCAAGCTGACTCCCCAACAAATTAGGCGCACTCGATTCTAGGCATAAAAGACTACTTGCTTAATTCTAGCGTCAGGTAAATCGAATCGGGATCGTCAGCGGAGAATTCCAGAAAGCCTTCATTGTTGCGGTAGCCGGTTAACCCGGCCACACCGGGATATTCCACGCCGCGCTGCAAAGGTTGGGCCAAGAAAAAATAGCCTTTCTGGTCAGTTTCGGCAAAGGCGTATACTTCGGCATCGGTTGGATTGTCCAGCCAGGCATCCAAATCCGTGCCGGGCTGCAAGATGAAGATGACGGCCCCGCGGAGCGGCTTGCCGCTGTCGGCATCCAGAATTTCACCTTCGACCGACACGCCATCCTTTGACGTGCTGCCGGAATTGCTGCCGCTGCTGTTTGCGGTGGTGCCACTGCCCACGGCCGTTTCCGCCACACCCACAAAATCCAGTTCACCTCCAGCATAAATCTCCACGGCATAACTGCCGGCGGGAATCGGATCGCCGTAATTGTGGAAGTAAAACGCTGTGCAGTCGCCGGAGGCGCCTTCGCTCCACTCAAACACGGTGGTGCTGAGAATTTCGTCATCCAGCCACCAGGCGACGAGCACCTGCTGCCCATCCACCAGGCCGCTGTATTCAAAAATGGCCACGGCAAGGGTGGTGTTGCTGGGATAGCTGTCTCTTGGCCCAATGGCGCACTGATCATCATCGCTAAAATCATCGGCCCAGGTAATATGGTTGAACGTTTCCTGGCCCGTGCCAGCTACCACGTACGGGCTCTCGTAGCTGCTGTTGGCTTCGGCAGCTTCCAGCAAGGGCAAGGCATAGTTGATTGCCCGCAAGCGGTTTATCGCCCCGCCAATCGCCTCTTGCCCGAATGAAGGCACGCCAATGATTTGCCCGGCAGCGTTCACACCTAATCCGCCAGAATTACCTGGCGAGATGGTGGCATCGGTTTTAATCCAGGCACGATCACCCACGCGGTTCTGGCTCTCAAAACCGGCCACGTTGCCGCGAGTGAAGGTAATGGTTTCACCACCGGCACCAGGATAACCTAAAATGCGGACCTCCTCGCCGAGGCGGATCGTGTCGGAGTCGCCTACTTCAACAAAAGGCAAGTCTAGCGTGCTGATGTCTAATTCGTTGCCGTCTAAATCGGCCGTAATTTCGATGACGGCCAAATCCAGCGCGCCATCGGCAGCGGCCAGCTCAGCAATGTAAGTTTCGGTAGGAGGTTGATCGGCCGTTTCGCTGAGAGCGACCACCAACGTGTCTGGCTGTTCGCCAAAGAGCAATTCCGGATCGTTGTACAGCGTGGCCAGGCCGGGCGACGTCGGGGCAGCCACATGGGCATTGGTCAAAATGACGCCATTGGGTGAAATGATGGTGCCCGAGCCGGTCCAGATAGTCTGGAGACGGCCGTTAATCACCTGCTTGGCAAAAATTTGTACTGTGGCGGCTTGCAATCGTTCGATGGGAGCAACGCCACTGCTGGGCGCTTCTTCCGGTTCTGGCGTCGGTTCTGGCTCATCACCGTCATCATCATCGTCATCTCGAGCCCGGGGCGTTGGCGTTGCCTCTAAAGCCTCGCCCAACTGGCAGGCCATTGCGGTAAAAGAAAAAAGCAGTAATAGGAAAAGCAGTAGTTGAAAAGGGGAGTTTTGGATTTGTTTCATTCCTTACTCTCCTCCGTTGTAGGAAACTGATTGAACAAATTTTTGAAAACGGGACAGTGCAGCGGCAAACGTTTCGCTGTTGGCTTCCAAAGACAAAACCATCACCTGGTCATCCAGGGCAAAGTAGTAATCGACGCCTTCAATGACGTTGGGCAGGCCGGGTGAATCCACATCGGCGCGGGCAAAGCTCACTTTGTAGGCATCTTGCCCGGCAAAAACAACAGGGGATGCTTCCAGCACGCGATAAGTATCGTCCAGGCGCACGCGGGCCAGGTTGCGATTTTCGGCCACAACTGCCAAATCGGCCGCTGCCGGCAGTTGGCTCAGGCGATAAAGTTCGTCTAACGCCTGCGGGTTACGGGCAATGAAGATGAGATCGCCGGCGCCTTCCTGCACCAACCAACCATCGGGCACGGCCGCCGTGTAGCCGCTCATTTCGATGGTGCGGGTGGCGTTTTGAACGGCCGTTTTCACCCACCATCCCAGCAGCAAAGCCACCAATACCAAGAGGGTGGTTATGAGGGCCGAACGCCGCTCGTGAGCCAGGTTATTTTGCGGAACGGTTACAGGCGTCATCTTAGTCACCTCCGTGTACGGCCAGATCATGCTGAATAGAGCGGGAGAGGAACCAGGTGATGATGCCGGCCAAAGCTGCCGCCAGCACCAGGCCAACCCAACTATTGACGGTGCCCAATCCACCCTGGCTCAGGGTGCCGCGCAAGAAATAGAAAAGGCTGTTGAGCGCAGCGGCAATGGTTAACCCCAGCGGCATCCACCAGAGCGGCCGTTTCTCAAACTTCATGCGCCCCAAAAAATAACCAACCACCCCGGCAAAACTGGCCTGTGCCAACGTCGTGAGCACAATGCGAATCGCCCCAGAGCCTAAATCTACCCCACCGGAGCTAATGACAAAGTTGATGTTGAGCACGACGGCAAAGCCAATGGCAACGGCCGTTGTGTAAATAATGCCGTCAATCGCTTCGTCAAAATCGGCCGCATAGTAGACTGAAAAGCGAACGGCCGCATATTTCAGAAATTCCTGGGTCATGCCCACAATCAAGAAACCGCCTAACAGCTGCGCCCAGGCAGGACTATCGCTCAGCCAGTTTGGCACGGCAAACAGTCCTTCCACCACCGGGATGCCCACGGCGCTGGCCAACAAGCCACCTAAAATGACCATTTGCACCACCAGATGCTTGGGTTCAGGTTCCAGTCGATCTCGCCGGTAAAAAAAGGCCAGCCAGACAATGGCCGGAACCAGCGCTATAAAAACGCCGGTTAACACGAGCGTTGTTGGGGTAAATTGGGGTTGAAGCCACGTTTCCAGGCCAAAAATGGCCAAAACAAAAACGATCAGCAAAACAATTGAAGCGATATCTGCCTGCCAAAGACTGTCGCGCTGTCGCCACGGTCCACGCATAAAGCCACCTCCTAAATGTTGTATTGTCGCCTGGGCACATTTTCTATGGAACGGCCGTTGGCGTCAACTATTTTCCAGTGTATAAGTCAATCGATCCAAAACCGATCCAGAAATGTGAGGACTATCACTCTAATGCTCCCCCAACTATCACACCCACCTTCCGGCTATTCTAAAATAGCGGTTTCCTGAAAGCATAAGAACCGCCCTGCTTTGTCAAGAGTGGGCGGTTCTTAATAAAAATCGCAAGAAAATTTTTGACTAAACGGCCGTTTCCACCCCCACATTCTCTTTTTCCCGCGTCAAATCAAGGGTAATCTCCGACTCAGCACCATCAATCACTCGCTGCATCGGGTACGGCAGCTTATCAAATAAATGCCACATCGGTTTGTTGTTATTTTGAACCGTGCCTACTATCGTCTCCGCACCAGATATTTGGGCTAGTTCAAGCACCATAGTTAACAGCCGTTTGCCAATGCCTTGTCCCTGCCGGTCATCACGCACCGACATCGCTACTTCGGCCGTTTCGTCTGACAACCAAACGATACGAGCCACGCATACAGCCACTTCGCCTTCGTCCGGTAAAGTGGAAAAAGCAATTAAACCAAGCTGCTCGTCGGGAACGGCCGTAGCAATTCGCTCCGCCTCAGCCCATACCTGTGACACCGGCACATTGTCTGCCGCCTGATGAAAACGGCGATAGCGGCTTTCTGGCCCCATGTGTTCAAACAGGTCAACCAGATGATGGGCATCCTTGCGGCGCAGCAACCGGACCCAGACAGGAATGCCATCTTTTGCCATAAACCGTTTCGCTAATTGTGTTGCTCCCATAGTCACAATTTACCTCCGTATCTATAACGCACCGCGTTATAAATGGAAGGTTAGCACAGAAGAATGCCAAAATCAATAAGCAGCATGTATGAAATTAACCACGCTTTAAGGGAAATTTATACTATAATGGGCCGTACCGAGATGCCAAAGTATCGTTCCCAACTTCGCTGCAACCTTTGCCAAAACGATGCGTATACACCAGTGTACCGCCACCTCGCGGGTGTTTCTGCCCCTGTGGCATCAGACAATAACCCATATCAAGCAGATCGCGAAACTAAGTAATCTGCGAGCGCAAATTGCGCGAATCTGCGGATAACTAAATCAATTTTTTGCAAGGAAGGTATACGGAATAATGAGCCCGAAAAAGCAAACCGACAAATATCAGGAACTCAAAACGTCCCTGGAAACGCTCCCCCACATCAGCCCCGCGCAAGTTGAACATTGGATTCATATGCAGCAAGTCATCGACCAGACGCGCGACTACCTTATTCGCGCCGTACCCCAGGCACAGCAAAGCGTTGATGAAGCGCAGAAGATTTTGGCCCAGCGCACCTACACCCTCGTCTTTTTTGGCGGCACGGGCGTTGGCAAAAGCACCCTTATCAATGGTCTGTTAGGTCGTAATTTGCTGCCGACTGGGGCGGTAACGGCCGTTACCGGCACCATCGTCTACATTGAGCAAGCCGAAGAAGGCGAAGCCGAATCCCTCGTCCTCACCTACTGGACCCAGGACGAGTTCGCCCAGCGCGTCCGCCGCCTCTGCCAGTTGGCCGAGATTGACGGCTTCGACATCATCAACGACGGCGAGCGCGAGCAAGCCCGCGAAGCCATCCAGCAAATTATGGAAGACAGCTCCGACAACGCCAAAACCGAGCGGGACGAATATTTAGAGATCCTTATCGACTGCATCGACTCCTATGAACACAACAAAACGATGTATGACGACGGCCCGCCTGCCCCCCGCAGCCTGGCTCTGGACAACGAAGATTCCCTCAAGCACCTGCGCGAAGATGGCTTCAAAGGCAGCCAGCAGCGCCAGATTCGGCTCATTAAATCCGCCACCTTCAAGATTCAGCCCAAAAACGGGCAAGAAAGCTTGCTGATGAACGGCTACCTGCGCATTGTTGATGTGCCCGGTCTGGGCGCCGGCATGAAGCTGCATGAAGCCATCACTCTAGAAGAAATGAAGCGCGAAGACGCCATGATCGTCCTCGTCACCGACGCCGGTCGGCAGCGCGTGGATGAGCTGAAATCGCTTGCGGCCGTTAACTGGATTAAAGAAAATCGTCTCTTTGGCCTGACCGGTGGTGATTTGGACGAAGCCGCCAGCAAAATATTCCTGGCCGTCAACGGTGGCAATATCCGCCAGGCGTTCGACCGTTTGAACTCCGGTTTGCCCGAAGCGGAACTGGAAGTGAAAGAGGTCACCCGATACATCGCCCCCAACTATTGGGAACGGTACCGGGATCGCGGGAATAATCGGCCGTATTTCCTGGTGATGGCCCCGCCCGCGCTGTACGTTCAGGACCCGGACAACGCCCCCGAAGAGTTCGCCAGCGAAACCGAGCGCATTCTCAAGGTGTTCCGCGACCAGCTAGGACAGGTTGATGCTAAAGATCCGCTGGATCCGGAAACGGCCGAAGCCCTCCTAAAACTCAGCGAAGTACCGCTGCTGCGCGAAAAGCTGATCACCTTCATTAAAACTGATCGCGTCCGCAGCCAACTGCGGGAAGCGGCAACCCGCATTCGTAACAGCCTGCAAGCCCTGCGCTTCTATTACGAAAAACAGTTAGCCCATCGCGGCGTACACCCGCCCTTTGCCAACAGTTGGGAACAGCTCCAGGAGCGTCGCTTTGAAAATGTGCTCGTTCGCCAGCAAAAAGAGCTGCCGCGGGCCTTCCACAATGCCCTGCTGGAGTTAAACAATCGCACCAACAGCGATGCCCGCTTCCGCAACCTGCTGCGCCCCACGCTCAACGGCATCAAAGGCATGGTCCAAGATGCGGTCCAGCGCGAAGTGGAAACACTGCTGGAAAATTACGGCACCGAGTATTGGGACGACCGCGACGTCACTTACGACAACCTCATCTGGGGCAGCAGCGGCATCGAAATCCCGATCAAGCGCATTCTGTTCCAGGTTGAGCTCATCATGCAAGACTCCGTCTCCAAATTTATGCCTGAAGCAGCCGAAGTGATAACGGCCGAATTACAACGCACCCTGGAAGCCCACGAAATCCTCAGCCGTCTGCGCCGCGCTGAGTATGAGCAAGAGTACAGCTATGCCATTCCGGGCGAAACCGCAGATGGCCTCAACCTGGACGAAGCGTTTAACGTCCTGGTTGAACGCGTCGAACGCAACTTCCGCCATGTGTGCCAGCAGGCCACGATGTACGAGCTGATGAAACCGGAACGCTCTGTGCATCACCGGCTAGACGCCGGCGAGCGGGAACTGTCACTAAACACCAATGAACGGCTGCTGGACGTGGCTCTGCACGGCGTCGAATCGGTGCGCCGCGAGATGGCCGTTAATGCTCCGGCACCTAACAGCACCCAACAAGCAGCGGCAGCTTCTGCCGCCGTAGCTGACGAACCCGAAATCAACATTTCCATTCTGGACGAACCGGTACAGTCAGCCGAAGACCTGGAAATCAGCCTGCTGGGCGAATCCGGGGCCGAAGCGCCACAAGCCGACCTGGAGCTGAGCTACGCCGACAAGCTAGACAACGTCGCTGTGAAGGTCAATCGCATCTTTGGCGAGATTCTGAACGACCTGTTCAACGACGACGACCTGCTGCCCCGGCTGCGCCGCCTCTTCTGGCTGGAAGCCACCAAGGCCGAGCGGGACTTCAACACCCACATCGTCAAGCCGATGCTGAAGCAGCACGACCGCAACCTGCAAAAGCCGGAACTGCGCGAAGCGATGGAAATGGACCTGGAAAACGTGTCCGATCTGGAAGAGCTGATGCGCGTCTGGGACGGGCTGCACAAGCTGGAAACCAGTCTGGCGATTTAAACAACTAAGATTGGTTCAATCTTCGAGATTGAACCAATCTGTTCACTTTTGGAAACGTCTCATGACAGACCTTTCAACAAAACCTTTGCTAAAACAACTCGACGACGCCCACCTGCCGATTTTTGCTGTGCGGCTGACCGATTGGCTAATCGCCGATCTGAACCAAGGTAGGGACGAGGCGCATCTCGCCCCTACGGCGCCCGATTTCACCGAATCGCGGGCCAAGGCATTGCTGCGTGCGGCAGGTGTGGTGGATGACCCCACGCTGCATGATTTTACGCGTTTGGTTGATGGGAGCAGTACGGCCGTTCGCCTGGCCCTCCACGACTTACTGCAAGAAACTGAACTAGCAGAAGATGAAGAGGTCACTGGTCTAGCGACCGCCGTCTCCAATCTTCAGTCTCCAGACTCTAATCCTGTCTCCTGGCTCTCCCTGGCCATCGCTGCCCACGCCTGGAAAAGCGGCTACCCACTCTACCAGCTCGATCCAGCCTCACCACCGGGAGAATACAGCCCAGCCGGACAGCTCATCAAGCGCGCCGCCACCTTCTTGCGGCAGCAAATTCAGCGCAGCGCCACAGAGCGAGATAAATTGGGCAAAAAGCTGGCCTACAACCCCGGCGACGATACACAGACACTAGAAACAATGCCAGATGGCCAACCCATCGCCCCGGTACCGCCCCACTTCCGGCCACCCATTCCGGTGCGCTACCCGGAGGTGTCGCGGGAAACGCTGCACATAGACGAAAATGAGGGGGACACTGAGCAAAATTCTGTAACGCGCAATGCGCCACTCACCATCACCAGCGAAGACATTCCGCCTTCCAATCAACAGCCCGTGCGCATGCCAGAAATCCGCATTCGCGCCGACCAGATGCCACCACGGCGACAGTCACGACCCGCGCAGCCCCGTTCACAGCCAAGCAGCAATGGGGGAAATTTGGGAACGGCCGTTCGCCAACGATTCAGCCGCGACAAAGAACCGCTGCGCAGCACCAAGCTCCGCGTCATCGTGCAGGACGTGCAGGATGGCCCCGGACTGTACGGCATTCAGGTGCAGGTGCGCTGCCAGGGGATTAAGGCCCATGTGGCGGGTACCACCAATCGCGAAGGCGTCTTCCTGTGCGAATTGCCCGTGCGCGTCCGTACCGGCCTCACCTACGACGTGGACGTCACCTGGCCCCGCGACCTGGGCGGCGAAGTCGAGCGTAAATCAGTTACGTTAAACGTGGACCGTACCGAGTTCAAACTGCCCTTTTTCCGGCGTTTATCCTAAAAACAAATCACGAATTTAACGAATAAACGAATTATACGAATAAAACTTATAAGGCATTCGTGCTCGTCCAATTCGTGTCATTCATGTTTAAAGAATCGAAAAAACTATGTCTGAAACACCTGAAACAATCGTCATTACTGATCCCGACAGCGACCGGTACCACACCTTTGGCTACATCAGCTGGTGGCAGCAGGAGGTGGTGCGCAACGCCACCATTCTGGTGGTCGGCGCGGGGGCGCTCGGAAATGAAGTACTCAAAAATCTAGCCCTCATGGGCATTGGCAACATCCTTATTGCCGACTTTGACACCATCGAAGACAGCAATCTCAGCCGCTCCGTGCTGTTCCGCGCCTCAGACCGGGGCCGCCGCAAGGTAGATGCCGCCGCCGAGCGCGTAAAAGAGCTGAATCCCGATGTGAATGTAAAAACCTGGCACGGCAACATCAATTTCGAGATGGGCCTGGGCGCGTTTCGGCACGTCGATGCCATCGTTGGCTGTCTGGACAATCGGGAGGCGCGACTTTCCATCAATCGCTTTAGCTGGCAGATAAATCGGCCGTGGGTCGATGGTGCCATTCAGGAGCTGATGGGCATTGTACGCGTCTTCTGGCCCGGCCAGGGAGCGTGCTACGAATGCACTCTGACTGACCTGGATTACCAGATTATTAACCTGCGCTACTCCTGCCCGCTGCTGGCACGGGAAAACATTTTGCAGGGCAAGGTGCCCACCACACCCACCAGCGCCTCCATTGTGGCGGCGATGCAAACGCAGGAAGCGCTCAAATTGATTCACAACATGGAAGTGCAGCCGGGCAAAGCGGTGATGATTAATGGGCTAACCAATGACATCTACACGACGGAATATCCGGTGAAGGACGGCTGCATGAGTCATGCCCGGCTGGAGCCGATTGTGGCGTTGGAAGGGGCTACGGCCGTTTCCACCACCCTCGCCGAACTGTTAACCATTGCCAAAGAAAAGCTGGCCGACGATGCTGTGCTAGAATTTGATGGCGAAATTGTCACCACTATGTACTGCCTGGACTGCGGCGAGCAGTTTCCTATCTTCCGCAAGATGGCGCGTCTATACGAAAACGACTCCACCTGCCCCAACTGCGGCGGCCGTCGCGAGATGAACTTGACCCACCGCGTAAACGGCAGCGAAGATTTTCTGGATCGCGCCCTGGCAGAGATGGACGTGCCACCGCTGGGTATCATTCGCGCCCGCAGCGCCAGCCAAAAGGCCAGCATCTACCTGGAGCTGACAGGTGATAAAGAAACATTTCTGCAGTTTGGCTGATCGGTGGCCTGTAATTTGGTCTGGACTTACGCAGTCGCTCTGGCCGCCTCTCAGTCCCGAAGGGATGCTCTCCTGACCGAGTCAGGCAGGTGGCACGGCGAGACGCCGGCCACAGCTTGTAAATTGCGCAAGTCCTATCGGTAATCAGTAGGTCAGTAATCGGTATTCAGTTTGGTAGAAAGAAGCTCAACCGATAGGCGATAATCGTTTATTGAATACCGAACAAAAGGTGCAACCCTTAGCCACAAACTGCGTATAAACAAATGTATTACCAAGTTGATTTGACGAGAATCCACCGCAAAACCAGGCGCGTGGCCCGAGAAGCAATTCAACCAAAACGAATGGAGGCTATTATAAAATGGCAAGCATAAAAACAATCATCTATGATCCCACCGGTTCCAAGAAGACCCCGGTAGAACTCCCAGACGACGTCCCGATGCGGCGTTTGATTCCCGCGCTGGTTAGCAAAATGGGGCTTCCCACCAGCCAGGGTGCCAACCCCATCACCTATCGCCTGGACCATCGTTCTTCCGGCAAACGGCTCAGTGACGATGAATCATTGTCTGACGCCGGCGTGGTTGAGGATGATATTTTGAGCCTGTTCCCTGAAGTTACGGCGGGCTGACAGTAATAAGTGAAAAGTGAAAAGTGGGAAGGAAGGTCATTTCCGGCTTCATCCTTCCGCTTTTTGCCTTTTTTGAGGAAACCATGTCCTTTGATATTCGTGAAACCAGATTGCGCAACGACCATGAGCGGATTCGGGCGCTGGTTAATCGCAGCGAGTTTATCCATATTCTTACCACCGACGGTGACCCGGTTGAAAAATATTTGATCCAGTTCACCTGTAAAGGTGTGGAAAAGATTAATTCTGCGGGCAAGCCACAGCTGCGGGAAAAGCATGAGGTAAGCGTTTATCTTCATGCCGAATATCCGCTAAAGCAGCCACAGCTAAAATGGCTCACGCCTATCTTCCATCCCAACATTCATGTGACGGGGGCGGTGTGCATTGGGGCGTGGTGGCCCGCCAAAACGTTAGATGAACTGCTGCTTACACTGGGAGAAATGATCCAATACAAGAATTTCGATCCCAAAGACCCGATGAACTCAAAGGCAGCCGCCTGGGCGATGCGACACAAACAGATCTTTCCCATCGATCGGCGCAACCTGAAAGGACAATCACTGGAAGATTTGATTGTGCTTGGGGAGGAAGAATCGGATGAACTCGGCATCAACATTCTCTAACGGCCGTTCTACCCGCCATCCAGAAGAAACCGAACCCATGATTGGCCCACCAGAAATCGACAGTTTACCGGAACGGCCGTTAGCCGAACTAACCACAAAGGCTTATCTGCACGGCCAGCCGCCGGCAGCCAATCAGGTGGTAGTAAGCCACCGGCAGCAGGCATTCAGCCAGATTCGGGCACACAGCATCAGCAATCTGCGCTCGGAGCTGGGCGGCGTGCTGCTGGGCCACGCCTACCGCGATGGCGAGCGGCTTATGGTAGATGTCATCGCCGCCTTGCCCGCTCGCAACGATGATCACGGGCCCATCCATTTCACCTTCACGGCCGACGCCTGGAGCCAGATTCACCATGAAAAGGCCACAAAATATCCCGATCTGGAGATTGTAGGCTGGTTCCACACCCACCCTGGCCTGGGCGTTTTTTACTCTAGCGATGATGTAGTAGTGCATACGGCCGCATTCACCCTACCGTGGCATGTGGGGCTGGTGGTGGACCCGTTGGGCAACGAGGCCAGCTACTTTGGCTGGCAAGAGGGCACGCTGGCACCCATTGCCGGTTATTATGAACAGCTGGATGTGCAAACTACGCCGCTTGCACCCTGGCGCGTCGTCAAAACCGACGTGTGGCATATGCGCGAGACAGAACAATTTTACGCTTCGTATGAAGCCAACGCAGATGAAACCGGCGCAGTTCGCTCCACGTTTGGGCCTGGACAATCCCTTACGCTTTCCAACGGCACGATACTGGGCATTTTGGGATTTGTCATGGGGTTTTTTTTGCTTTTTGGTTGGGTGGTGGCGCTCAACCGGCAGGTCAACAGCTTAGAAAGCGTCGTCGCCGGCCTGGCAGGTGAATCGTCGCTCAACGCGGTAAGCTGTGCCAATCCGCAGCTGCGCATTGTGGCACCAGTCACGGAAAGCCGCCTGCAATTGGGCGAGGATGTGGCTATTTTTGGTACGGCCGTTCAGCCAGATGCTGCCCGTTACCAAATTGAATACAGACCGGCCGGGGGTGAGCTTTGGGAACTGGCCGGCGTGCAGCGCCGCCAGACTGATTTGGGACAGCTAACTACCTGGGATACCAGTGAACTGCCGTTTGGCCGGTATGAGCTGCGTTTAACGGCCGTTGATCGGCAAAACATTCCCCTTCCCGGCGTAGCAAGCTGCCACATTGCCGTAGAGCTACTTCCCTAGTGGCTGGTTCGTTAGTTGCTGTCGGTTAGCCGGCTTGTTGTGGCAGATAACCCCTATCCACCAGCCACCATTTACTGGAATTTTTATGACAGAAACAACAACGACACATTACGTGGCGATTATTCAAATACATTTACCGGAGCATGAAACGGCCGTTTCCGCCAACATCCGCCTGACCCCCACCGAACTGGTGCAGTTAGATGGCAATTACAAAACGCTGCATGAATGTACCCTGGCCGAGCTCCAAGCGTTCGCCGATCAGCTAGAAGCCGATGTGTGGCAAACGTATCGTGAAATCAAGTTAGTTGACCTGGCTAAAGACAGCACCGTGAAGATGGAAATGGACGTGGTTGACGCCACTGGCGAACCGGTGGCCCCGTCGCGAGAATGGCTGGCAAAAATGGTCGTGGAAACGGCCGTCACCACCGTCGTAGAAGAGGCGCCAAAAGAAGGACCAACGACCGAACCAGAACCTGCCGTTCCCGCGCAAATTGACGAATCGCCAGAAGAGACCATCATTCAGGCTGAGGCAGTGGAATCTGACGCTGCTGAAGCTGAAGTATTAAAGGAAACGGCCGTTGAACCAGAACAAGAATCCGCGCCGATGTCAGAACTGGAGCCCGTTGGCGAAGCTGATGATGACTTTGACGGCATCATCGTCTCTGAACCGGAACCGGTGCATGAGGAACGGGAAGCCCAGCCAGACACCGCAGAAAGCGATACGGTGATTGCCCCCAGCCGGGCGCGCGTGCGTATTGCCGGGCGCCATCTGCCGGTGGGCGATCCTACATCGGCGGCGGTGGACATCACCATCGAGGAGCCAGCCTTACGGGCAGCTCAGGCTCACGCGCTCAGCAGCATGAATCGGGAAGTGGCCGGAGTGCTTATTGGCCCGCGCCCGGAAAAACAGCCAGACGGCCGTTACCGGGTCCATATTTTAGACACCATCCTTGCCAAATACACGGTGATGCACGGGGCCAGCGTTACCTACACGCCGGAAAGCTGGCGCTACATGACCGACAAGCTGCACGAACGGTATCCCGATGAAACGGCCGTCATCGTCGGTTGGTACCATACCCATCCCGGCTTCGGCATCTTTCTGTCGGGGATGGATCTATTTATTCATCAGAACTTTTTTACACAAATCTGGCACGTAGCCTATGTGCTGGACCCGCGCGCCCAGACCAGCGGCTTTTTTAGCTGGAACCGGCAAAAGACTCAGGTTGCCCGGCACAATTTTTATTGGCCGGAATGGGCCGCCGGGAGCTGGTAATTTTCAGTAATCAGTGACCAGTGTTCAGTAACCAGTGGGCGATATAGATTAAGCACTTGTTTACTGATTACTGACAACTGATTGCCGTAAGTGTATAATGCCTGTAATGAAAGACTGATTACTGAAAAATGGACGAACAGGAAATGCCCCCCCTCACCATCACGAATAGCGACATTCAGGAGGCCAATCAGTTGAGCCTGCATTGTCCCATTTGTGCCAATCCGGTTGAGAAATTTGTTGAAGACCGTGATTTGCAGCCAGTTCTGTGCGCCAAATGCGGCACGCTGAACCATAAAGTTTGCTGGGAACAGGGTGGCGGCAAATGTGCTGTGCTGGGCTGTGGTCACGAGAAGTTCAAGCTGTACGGCACGCCGGTGAGCCCGGTTTTAAGCATCAAATACACCGATCTGCCACGGCCGTCAGCTAACGGCCGTTCCAGCCGAACCAAACGCCTCAAAGAACAGCAGCGCCGCCAGGTGGAGCAGCTGCGCCGACCCAGTCTACTGCAGCGGTTGTTCAAGTGGCTGTTAGACCAGATCAGAGTTGGCTAAAATGGAGATTGGAGACTGGAGATTAAAAATAAATTTTCAGTCTCCAGTCTCTAATCTCCAATCTCCTCCCTATGCTCTCCCCCATCACCGTTACCAAACAATCCCCGTTTTTGGGCGAAGAGTGCGTTCTATGCAAAAATCCGTTAGCCCCTGGAGATGAGATTGTTATCTGCCCGGAGGACAGCAGCCGTCATCACACTCACTGCTGGCGAGCGCACGGCAACAAATGTGCCGCCTACGGCTGCCGCGGCCACGGCGAGATTGAAACAGAAACAGAGCCAGAAGCACCTCCGCCACCTAGAAACTCACGTACAATTGCAACACCCGCTGCGACTGAAAACGGCCGTATCCAACGCACTGCCCGGCGCTTTGGCTGCGGACAGGGCTGCCTGCTGATGGGCATCGCTATTGCCATTATTTTCTTCTCAATCGGCTGCTTTGGGTTGTGGGCTATTGCCGATTACATCATGCTGGAGGTGCTGGGCTGGCATTACCGCGTCCCCGAATCCGGGGTCATTTTGCCCCAACTGTTATTCAGCTTCGCGGGCATCTCTATAGGCGGCTAAGGTCCAATCGCGCGCCTCTTGATGGTCGACGACGGGCGCCGGATAATCTTCCCCGATCTGGCAGCTAGCCGCGTTTTGCACCTGTGAGGGCATCGTCCACGGTTCGTGAATGTAGGTGTCGGGCACGTCGGCCAGTTCGGGCAGCCAATGGCGAATGAAGTTGCCGTTTGGATCAAACTTTTTGGCCTGGGATGTGGGATTGAAGATGCGGAAATATGGGGCAGCGTCGGTGCCGGTACCGGCCGTCCACTGCCAGCCGCCGTTGTTGGCCGCGGGATCGCCGTCCACCAGGTGCTGCATGAAGAATTTTTCGCCCCAGCGCCAATCTATCAGCAAATCTTTTACCAAAAATGAGGCAACAACCATGCGCGGCCGATTGTGCATCCAACCAGTGGTAACAAGCTGGCGCATGGCGGCATCTACAAGCGGGTAACCGGTACGACCGTTACACCACGCCGCAAACTCATCTTCCCGGTTGCGCCATTTGATCGCGTCGTATTAGGGGCGAACGCTGCGGTGTACAACGTGGGGACAATGGTACAGTATGTGAATGTAAAATTCGCGCCAGATCAGTTCGCTGAGCCACGTTTCGGCTCCTTTTCGAGCTTCCTTGCTGCCGGCGCCTTCCATGCAGGCAACGGCCGTTACCACCGCCTGCCGAGCCGAAATCATGCCAAATCGAAGATACGGCGAAAGCTGCGACGTGCCATCTATAGAGACCATGTTTCGATCCTGCGCATACCGGTCGATGCTGTGCTGGGCAAACTTTTTAAGGCGACGTTGTGCCTCTGCTTCACCGGGGGCAAACGGGGCATTTTCAGGCAGCGTCGGTTCGGCCGGCATTTCTTCGGATTGGATGGATTCTGGTGTATTGAGCGCGTCCGGGGCGGGCAAAATGTCGCTTTGTTGGGGTAACGGCCGTTCCAGCCAGGCGTTCTTCTTGAATGGCGTGAAGACAATGTATGGATCACCATCTTCCTTTAGCACAATGCCGGGGGGATGCACCACCACGCCTGCTTCCAGATGCAGCGGCAGCGCTTCGGCAATCTGGCCGTCGCGACGGCGAGCGTAGCCGGTGAAATCTTCCTCGGCAAAGATGGCTTCAGCCCCGCTTTCCACCAATATTTTAGTGAGCACTTCCTGGGGACGGCCGTATCGTACAATCAGCCGGCCACCGCGTTCGCGCAAATCGGCATCCAGCCGACGTAGGCCAGCCCACAAAAAGGCGCGCCGCTTCTGGCCTACGTATTCAGACTTCTCAAAAAAGGGATCAACAATAAAAAGGGGAACCACTTGATCAGCAGCTTGAAGCGCTGCTGCCAATGCCTGGTTATCTGCCAGGCGCAAATCACGTCGAATCCACCAGACGGCCGTTTTCATAACAGCTCCCTGTCAGTCAGAATCAGCAACCCGGGCAAGATTGTGAGAAGCCTCTGCCAGCCAATTTACAACCAACGCCGCAGGACCGGTTAAGAATTCTTCGGCTGCCAGATGATACGCGTGCAAATAATGTTGCAGCATCTCGACGGGCATACTGTAATTGAGCAACAGCTTTTCCACCCAGGCAATCTCGGCTCCCAAAAATTCTATATCGCCAAACGTCAATGCGGCATAAATATCCCGCGAAAGGTGCAAATTGGCGTTGGTGTAATGCTCATAAGGGATTCCTCCAGACTTAAGCCGATTCCACGCTTCGGCTTCGATTAGCGCCTGATTTTCACGGAAATCGGTGAGCGCCTCACGATAAAAATCGGGTACATTTTCTGTTGCGGGCATAGGAACAGAAAGCGTAAGCAGCCTATCAACAATTTCAGTAGCTTCTTCAATGGTTTCGCCAAGAAAATAACCTGGAATGCGATGGCGCAAGCGGGGCACAATGCTAAAAATACGGCCGCCAAACGCCAACTTGACATCTTGTTCCTCGGCCACCGTTTTGGCCACCTCAAACAGCTTTGCGGCCGTAAACAACTGCTGCGCCGTCAAAATAATTAGATCAGGTCGAATTGATTCAACGGTGCTCACAAAGCGGCTTAACGGCACATTTGCCCCCAAATAAATCATCTCCCAGCCGCGATAGCGCAGCAAAATGGTAAGGACGAGGGGAGCAAAAGTGTGATCCTCATGGGGCGGGCAGCCAATGAGAACGCGTCCAGAGCGGGTAGGCGCAGGTGATGCGGCCAACAAGCTGTTGAGACGGCGCATAGCCAGTGCCGAGGCAAAGTGTTCTTGCTGCACAGAAACCTCATCTTTAAACCAAAGCTCGCCAATCTGGGCTATGCCCTTTTGCAAAAGCTGGGTTAAAACCATTTCCGGTTGGTACAGGGCAAACGCCTGAGTCAGGATATGCTCAGCTGATGTCTCGTCAAAATTAAGACAGGCTTCAATCCAGGCAGCTCGCATGTCGTCTATCTTGGTGGTGGTGATCGTTTTTACCACCGGCTGGCTGATTTCCTGGTACTCAGGGGCAAGCAATGGAGATTTACCTTCTGTTTCCAGGCTGCGCCAAAGCTTTACGGCGCGGCTAATGCTCAGCCCCTCCTCCTGACGAGCCATCAGCCATTTTATTGTGGCAATGTCTTTGTCTGAATAGAGCCGGTGTCCACCAGAAGTACGGTCAGGAGCGGGCAATCCATAGCGACGCTCCCAGGCACGCAGGGTATCTGGCTTTATGCCCGTTTCATTAACAACAACCTTCAGGTTATAGGCTGCACTTTCATTGAATGAGGTCATGTTGTTAGGCCACCTCTCTGCCATAATAGAAAAGTTTTCATTTACAATTTATGTCGATAATTATGTTTTTACGTCGTAGAGTATAGTGCCTGGCCAACATTTTGTCAATGTTTTGCACATAATTTGTATGGTAATATATTTCTGGTGTCCTCTTTCTTGTTCAGTTTTTCATGCAGTTGTGCGATTTTGGATAAACGGCCGTTTTTCGCTACACTCCCCTCACATTCCCAAAAAGGACGGTTTGCATGAGTTCAAATTACCAAAAATTGTTAGAAAAAATTCACGAAATCCACGACATTGAAAAGGCGATGGGCGTGCTTAGTTGGGATAAAGAAACCAACATGCCCAAGGCGGGCATGGCGGCGCGCATCCAGCAGATGACCACGCTGCGCCGCCTCAGCCACACGATGTTTACTTCGGATGAAATGGGTGAGCTGATTGAAACGGCCGCTGCCGATCTGCAAGACGCCCCATACGAAAGCATTGAAGCCAGCCTGATCCGCTACCTGCGCCGCAGCTATGAAGAATCCCGTCAGCTGCCACCAGAATTTGTCCGCCGCGTCAGCGAGGTAAGCGGCAAGGCCAATCCGGCCTGGGTAGAAGCGCGCGAAAACAACGACTTTGGCCACTTCCGGCCCCACCTGGAAGAGGTGGTGAAGTTGGTACAAGAAATGGCCGAGCTGTACGGCTACGAAGACGAAAAGTACGATCCGCTGCTGGATAAATTTGAACACGGCATGAAAACGGCCGAAGTCCGCGCCATTTTCAACGCCGTCAAGGAAGAGCTGATTCCACTACGGGAAGCTATTGTTGAACGGGGTACAATAGTCGATGACAGCATCGTCCATCAACCCTTCCCCATCGACAAGCAAAAGGAATTCGCCCGCTACATTGCCGACGCCGTGGGCTATGATTTTAGCCGGGGACATCTGGGCACGGTGGTGCATCCCTTCGCCACCAGCTTCAGCCGCAACGATGCCCGCATCACCACTCGCTGGTATCCAGACTTCCTGAATCCTTCTCTGTTTGGCACGCTGCACGAATCCGGACACGCCATGTATGAGCAGGGCACCCACCCCGACCTGGCCCGAACGCCGCTGGCGCGCGGCACCTCCAGCGGTATCCATGAGTCCCAATCACGCATGATTGAAAACATCGTGGGGCGCAGCCTGGGCTTCTGGCAGGCGCATTATCCCAAACTGCAAGCGTTGTTTCCAGAGCAATTAGGCAGCCACGATGTGACGGTATTCTACCGCGCCGTCAACAAGGTGCAGCCCTCCACCATTCGGGTTGAGGCCGACGAGCTGACCTATAACTTCCACATTATTTTGCGCTTTGAACTGGAGCAAGCCATGCTCAACGGTGATCTGGCTGTGGTCGATTTGCCCACGGCGTGGAACGATAAGATGCAGGAACTGCTAGGCATCGTGCCGCCAACGGATTCTGAAGGTTGCTTGCAAGACGTTCACTGGTCACGGCCCGGCTTTGGCTACTTCCCCACTTATGCCCTGGGCAACTTATATGCAGCGCAGTTTTATGAAGCGGCCGTTTCCCAAAATCCCACCATTGCCGAGGAAATGGCCCAGGGCAAAACAAAGGCGCTGGTGGCCTGGCTGCGCGAGAATATTCATGAACACGGCCGTAAATTCACCCCGGCCGAACTGGTACAAAAAGCCACGGGCAGCCCGCTCACGCACAAGCCGTTTATGCGCTACGTCACCAGAAAATTTAGCGAAATTTATGAGCTATAGGGGAGATTATTGAAGGGAACAATAAGACGTGGCATCTTGCTGGAAATAACAAGATGCCACGCTTTAATTCTTAAACAAAACCGGGGACGAGCAGCGATACCCCAGCAAATACCAAAACCAATACGACAATCACCAAAATTAGATTATTGCGAAACTTCTTGGTGCTGTCTTCAGATTTGCGCCAGGCGGCGTTGCTATGCGCCAGCAGCACGGCAACAAACATGATGCCGGCGTGCTCCAACCGCACGCGGCTGTCGAAGCCCAAAGAAATGAGCAGGATTAAGCCAAGAACAAAGTTGATGTCTATCAAGCCGACAAGGCCAGACATCAGACCGCGATCAAGACGGCCGTATTCCGATTTCCGTATCAAACCCACCGCAAACTTGACGATGACCACAATGGCAAGAATGGCTACTAACCAGCGCATCTCACCATGAATCGTACGAACAATATCCACAAATTTCTCCTTTTCCTGTTTTATTGTAGATCGGGATTGGGAGGAACGGCCGTATCCGCTTCTTCCTCAGCTTGCTTTTCGGGGTCAGGAAACTCAATCAAAACCCGCGACACGGCTCGCCCCTCAACGGCTAAAACCCGAATTTGAATTTTATCATTATAAATCACCTCATCCCCTGCCACCGGGGGACGCCCCAGCTTGGAGATGACCAAACCGCCAACTGTTTCTACGTCCGGCAACTCTTCCTCATTTCCCCAAAAGCCGTCGTCAAAATCGTCTACCAGATATTCACCTTCAGCCTCAATCAAACCAGGTCCCAATTCCACATAGGGTTCTTTCTCCTGGTCAAATTCATCCCGCACTTCACCAACCACCTCTTCTACCAAATCCTCAAGCGTGACAATACCGTCCATGCCGCCAAACTCGTCCAGTACGATGGCCATGTGCAGCTTCTGTCGCTTGAAGGCCGCCAGCAATGTTTGCACCGGCAAATCTTCCGGCACGGCGGGCGCAGAGCGCAAGATCAGGCGCAAATCAAAGCGGCTCTCTGAGCGCAGCGTTTGCTTCACCAAATCTTTCAGGTGCAAAATCCCCACAATATGGTCCCGATCGCCATCATATACAGGAAAACGGCTGTGGCGGCTGTCTGTCACAATTTTCAGGATTTCCTGCCGCGACACATCCAGCGGGATCGCTTCTACTTTGGTTCGCGGTGTCATCACCTGCGATACGGTCCGGTCGCTAAAATCAAAAATATTCAGGATCATCTCCTGCTCTTCGGCATTGAGCAGGCCGCCTTCCGTACTTTCCGTTACGATCAGTTCCAGCTCTTCAGGCGAAAGAACCCGCTCGTGCCCTTCCGCAGGCGGCACGCGAAACAGTCTCAGCATGGAAACACCAACGCGATTCAAAATCCTTACCGGGTAAGACAAAATCCAGCGGGCAATCGCCATGGGTCTACTTAACAGCAGCACCATGCGCGGTGCGTCTGTCAGGGCTAATGATTTTGGCACCATCTCGCCTATCACCACATGCAAATAGGTCAGCAGCCCCAGGGCAATCACATAGCCAATACTTCCCACCAGCTCGTGTGATGGTTCAAACCACAGATCTTCCAGATAGGGTTCTACAAAGTGGGCAATTTGCGGTTCACCATACATCGCCAGTCCCAACGACGCAATCGTAATGCCCAGTTGGGCGGTAGCGATATATTGATCCTGCTTTTGACGGGATTCTACAATGGTTAAAACGCCTTTTGCCTGGCCAACGCCCTCATCAACCATTTGCTCAAGCTGGGTGGGGCGCACACCGATGATGGCAAATTCCGCCATGACAAACAGTCCGTTCAGCAGCACGAGCAAAATAATAACAACCATCGCCACCAGCAACGCAGCAACGGCCGAACCGGTTGCTTCTTCCGCAGCGGCCGTTGCCAAAATCCCAAAACCCGGCAAGGTCATCGTCAACAGGAGGTATTTAGTCATGATCAACTACCTCCCATTCAATAAAAGGCTCTTCCGCACTTTGGGTTGGCGGCAGTTTTAGAGAAACCTCAGACACGCCGGGGTCAGACATTGCCTCCACCCGAATAATAATGTCGCCAAAGGTCACTTTGTCGCCCACTGCCGGTAACCGGCCGAGTTCACTAAACACCAGCCCGCCCAACGTATCGGCATTATCTTCCGGCAAATGCAGCTCCAGATACTCATTGACATCGGTCACCAGCAAATCAGCGCGCAAGTAAATACGGCCTTCCTTATCCTTGGCGATCAGCGCCATTTCATTGTCAAATTCATCTTGCAGTTCGCCAAAAATCTCCTCAATGAGGTCCTCAAACGTAATGAGACCCACCGTGCCGCCATACTCATCAAACACCACCGCCAGATACTTGCGGCGATTGTTTAGCCGCTTCCACAAATCAGAAACCGGCATGGTTTCCGGCACAAAAACAACCTCGCGCAAAATTGAAGCGACATCTTCACTACCCTGATTGTGCAGGCGAAACAGATCCTTTACATGAACGAAACCCACAATATCGTCAATCGACTCTTTAAAAATGGGAATACGAGAAAAGCCGGCTTCCAGCGAAATCTGCATGAGCTCCTTCACCGTGCTGCTCAGCGGTGCGGCGATAAGCCGGGTACGGTGCAGCATCACCTGCTTGGCCGTCAGGTCACGCAGGCGAAACGTATTGCGCAGCAGGCGACGTTCTTCATCGCTGAGCAAATCTTGCTCGTGGCTCTCGGTCACCAGCAGTTCAATCTCCTCCGGCGAATGAGCGTGGCCGTTCTTCTCCTTGTGCGTTCGACCCATCAGGCGTAACAGCAGGTTGCCGCTGCCGTTGAACAAGGCGATTAACCCGGTGTAAGTGATGATAAATTGCGTAATTCGCATGGGCACGGTCACGGCTAAAGCCACAGATTCCGGGTATTGAATCGCCACCGATTTAGGGAACAGCTCTCCCATAATCACCTGTAGAATGGTAATGCCTATCAGGACCAGCGTCACCGCAATGGAGGCGGCTGCCGGTTCAGCCCAACCTAAAGTAGATTCCACGCCAATGGACGCCAGGGCAGGTTCCAGCGATGTTAGCAATCGCGCTAAAGGGCCTACCAACAGTTGGGCAATCACCCCCTGCCCATAAGCGCCCACTACCAGTGATGAAATCGTAATGCCGATCTGGCAGGTAGCTACATATCTATCCAGCTTTTTACTATCTTGCATGACAGGCAGCAGCAGCTGCGCCATCCGGTTGCCCTGGCCCGCCATTTGACTAATACGCGTGCGGCGCGATGAAACGGTGGCAAATTCGGCTGCCACATACAGAGCATTAAAAAAAATCATAATGGCCACGACAGCCACAATTGTGAGAATTGTTAACATCACTTTTTCTTGCTTCTTGGACCAATACCAAACAGACAAAAAGCCGACCCAAAGCGGACGGCAGCTAACCTTAATGGTGTGGCTTTATAAAATAAATTGCTTATGGACACCAGAGAACTAGGGCGAGAAGGGTCAGGCGGCTCAGAATTAGAGTCGGTCAACGGGCCCCCTTCTTGGCAAATAGAAGTCGCAACCAAGCAGACAGCACCACAACCGGAAAACCCTTTTGGCATTGTTGGTCTATTTCACTAAGAAAAACTTTTGTGGAGTTGTCTACGCCAATTATCGATTGCATCAAAAAATTTCTCAGAATATGCTTGGTAAAAATTATAGAACAGGGGTGAGCAACGGTCAAACCAAAGAAAATTAATTTAGCGTCGGAAAATGCGAATGACAATGTTGAGCAAAATCGTACCCAACAAGCTGACCAGGATCATCGTTGCCAGAGGAAAATAGATACGGTAGTTATCCCCTTCAATTTCAAAATCGCCGGGCAGGTTCCCCAGCCAGGGAAAATATTTAGCAGCAATCAACACCAATATCCCGGCGAGCGCAATGGTGCCACCAATGATGAGCAATAAACGGCCGAATTCAACCACGTCTCACTCTCCTATTCTTCCGGCGCCTCTTCTGACGGTGAAGAAAACAGGCTGCGCTGATTGGGTTTATCCGGCATGGCGTGCTGCGGCAGGGGCAAACCGAGATGGGCATAGGCGTGTGGCGTGGCCATGCGTCCCCGTGCGGTCCGCTCTAAAAAACCCAACTGCAGCAGATACGGTTCTACCACATCCATAATCGTGTCCGACTCTTCGCTGATGGATGCACCAATGGTGTCCAGCCCAACCGGCCCGCCACCAAACTTTTCAATGATAGAACGCAGAACGCGACGATCTAGATCATCTAGACCGAGGCTATCAATTTCTAGAAGGTTGAGGGCGGCAACGGCCGTTTCTCCCGTAATTGCCCCATCGGCCCGCACCTCGGCAAAATCACGCACCCGGCGCAGCAGTCGCAGCGCCACGCGCGGCGTGCCCCGCGAGCGGCGGGCAATCTCCGATGCGCCCTCCGGCTCAATCGGCACCTTCAAGATGCCTGCCCCGCGCAGCACAATGGTCTCAATCGCTTCCTGCTCATAAAAATCCATGCGGTACAAGGCGCCAAACCGGGCCCGCAAAGGCGCCGTCAGCAGCGCCAAACGGGTGGTCGCCCCGATGACGGTGAAGCGGGGCAGCTTTAGCCGCACGTTTTTGGCCCCCGGCCCTTTGCCCACCACAATATCCAACACAAAATCTTCCATGGCCGGATACAAAATCTCTTCCACAGCCCGGCCCAGACGGTGGACTTCATCAATAAACAGGATATCGCCGGCGCGCATGTTGGTGAGAATGGCCGCCAAATCACCCGCCCGCTCGATGGCCGGCCCGGCGGTAATGCGGATGTTGACGTTCATCTCGTTGGCCACCACATGGGCCAGCGTCGTCTTGCCCAGGCCGGGCGGGCCATGAAACAGCACGTGGTCTAATGATTCCTCACGCCCTTTGGCAGCTTCAATGAGAATGGACAAATTGGCCTTGAGCCGCTCTTGTCCGGTAAACTCGGCCAGATGCTGGGGGCGCAAAAGACCATCGAGACGGCCGTCTTCCCGCTTTTTGCCCGGTGAAATATATCGATTTGTCGTTGTTTTGTCACTCATAAATCATCTGTTGCCAACAAACTGTATGCGTGGGATTATACGATAAGTGAGCCTGAATGCGTAACGGCCGTCACCACAAGGCCGACAAAATGCACCAGGTACAATCATTATAACGAGACACGGTTGCTCGCAGAAGAATTCCTTTTCTCTGCGCTAAAGTAACTGAGGAGGAGATGCATGGTTTTTGAATCAAAACATCCGCTGGTCAAACATAAGCTGTCGCTGATGCGCAATGTGGAGACCAAGCCAAAAAAATTCCGGGAGCTAATTCGTGAGGTGGCTATGCTGCTGTGTTATGAAGCCACCGCTGACTTAACTACCGTGGATATTGACGTTGAAACACCGATGGGCACCGCCGCCGGACAGGCGCTAAGCGAGAAAATTGGCCTCATCCCCATATTGCGCGCCGGCCTGGGCATGGTCGATGGCATCTGGGAAATGATGCCCGGCGCCGAAGTATGGCACATTGGTCTTTACCGCGACGAAGAAACGCTGCAGCCCGTCTCTTATTACAACAAGCTGCCCACCTTCCCCACCGTGCAGGTTTGCCTCGTGCTGGACCCGATGCTGGCCACGGGCGGCTCGGCCATAGCCACAGTAGATATTCTAAAAAAGTGGGGTGCCCAGCGCATCAAATTTGTGGGGCTGTTGGCTGCGCCGGAAGGAATTGACGCTCTGCAAAAAGCACACCCAGATGTCCCCATTCACATCGCTCAAATTGATTCCCATCTCAATGACATTGGCTTCATCGTGCCGGGGCTAGGCGATGCCGGCGACCGCCAGTTTGGCACGGGCTAGATGATTTATTTGCTTGTTTTTGGTGTGGCGCTGGTGACGGCCGTTCTCCTCACGCCACCTGTTCGTAAATTAGCTTTTGGCTGGGGGTTAATCGCTGCACCGGGGGGACGACGCCAGCACAGCGGCCTGGTGCCCAAGCTGGGCGGCGTGCCGATTTTGGCTGCTTATCTGTTAAGTATCGGCCTCATCTACCTGCTGCTGCCGCCGCAAGGGGATGATTCGCTGCGGCTGCAAGGCGTCATTTTGGGCAGCGTTGTCATCTTTTTTGGCGCACTGATTGATGACCTTCTGGATTTGGCACCGCGCTGGCAGCTACTTTTTCAGATCACCGCTGCTGTTATTGCCATCAGCCACACCGTTTTTATTGAGCGATTCACCAATCCACTGCCTACCACCGACTTTTGGCAAGGCAGTTTTGTTTCGCTCTTTTTTAGTTTGGATGAAAGCAATCCGAATATTGTCGTGATTCAGCCGTTTCTGGTTTACATCATCTCACTTTTTTGGGTGCTGGGAATGATCAATGCCGTCAACTTTCTGGATGGGCTGGATGGGTTAGCTGGCGGTGTGGGCACCATCGCCCTGCTGATGTTTGCTCTGCACAGTTACCAACTAACAGGACAAACGGCCGTCACCCTCTTTCCTCTAGCGTTAGCCGGCGCGCTGTTAGGATTTTTGTTTTTCAACTTTACTCCCGCCACTATCTTCTTGGGCACAACGGGGGCCTGGCTGCTTGGGTATAACCTGGCGACCCTTTCCATTTTGGCCCCGGCCAAGTTATCTACAGCATTGTTAGTGATGGCCGTCCCCATTTTGGACGTGGCCTGGCTGATTGTAGCCCGCCTCCGCCGCGGGCAGCATCCCTTTCAGGGCGACCGGCAGCACCTGCATTTTCGCCTGTTGGATAAAGGTTATTCGGTGCGCGGGATTGTGCTGAGTTATTATGCCGTGGCTATTGCATTTGGTCTGGTGGCCATTTTTGTGCCAAATCGGCTGCTGAAAATTGGATTGTGGCTGCTGCTGGCAACGGCCGTTATTATTTTGCTCATCTGGCTTTCTGCCCGTACTAAACTCACGTTGTCCGCTGCCGAAACAGAGGAGTAAAATGTAATAAGGTTTACACGGCTGGCGCGGAACCACTTACAGTGTAATGCAAACTGTCAGATATACTGGTTATAGTTCTTTAGTACTATCAAGTTGTGTGCAGTAGCGTGGATGTAACGTAAAGGAAGATACCTAAGATGAAAACAAATTCAATCCGTTCAAATGGTTTTAAAGGGCAGTTTGATTTAAAAGAGTTACCCAACCCAGAAATCTTATCGCGCCAAATTGAAAGCCTACGCATCGTGTTGCGGCGTATGAAAGCCAACGAATCTTCCAAGTTAGATTCACTAATCAATCAAAAATTAAAAGAACTGGAATAACTATTAGGTGATATCAATAATCAGCCAGGCATAGCCTGGCTTTTTTGATCTAGGGAGAGGGAGAACAAGATGGATAATCGTGGCGCAGCATTGACCACGGTTCTGTGTACCAGGCAAGGTAGTCCGGAATGTGGGCTTGCCAATAGCTGTCTTCGTGGCCGCCCTCGTTGAGGACCCAGGTGTGAGAAATGGGGGGAACGGCCGTTTCCATGTCCAGATGCAAGCGGCGAATGTTGTTGATGACGTAGTCGTTGGCCCCAATATCCAGATAAATGCGCAAATCACCTAAGTTTTGGCTCAGCCCCGTGTGCTGCGGATTCACCGCCGGCCAGGCGTATTGATCCAGCAGCGCGGCGCTGTGCCCGCCTACGCTGGCAAACTGCTCGGGAAAGCGAAAAGCAATCTCCAAAGCCCAATATCCCCCGCGTGACATGCCGCCGATAGCCCGGCCGGCCGGATCGTCCCAGGCGCAGTAGGTTTGCTCTGCAAAAGGAATCAGATCATTCATGATGACGCTTTCATAGGAGCCGGGACCACCAGAACTGTTGTTGGCAATCTGCCCTCCAGCCGGCAGCACAATGAGAAAAGGCGGCCAGCTTTCAGCCAAAATGCCCGCCTCAGCCGCTTCATCGACGCCCAGAACGTCCCAAATGGCTTCGCTGTGATTGTTACCGGGCAGCAGATAAAGGGTGGGATAGGTACGGCCGTCTGCCCCATAACACGGCGGCAAATAAACGCGATATGCCAGTGGGCCAGCAGTGAGGCTCAGAACCGTGCCGGTTTCAACACGCCCTGGCTGAGCGCAAGGAGTAGGGGCGGATGGCAATGTGGCGGTGGGGTTTGGCGGAGAAACAACCGTTGCCATTGAGCCTTTGTCAATGGTGACTATTGACGTGGCTGGCGGCTTTGGGGTGAAAGGAAGTGGCGTGACGGCCACTGCCGGCAGCTCAGTCGCAGCACAGCCAATGACAGCAGTGGCAAAGACCATAGTTAATCCCAGCGCCAGCCACCAACGAAACACGTGAGCTCACCAGGGATATTCGCGCGGGGGATCAGACAGCAGCTTTTTGTGGGCACCTTGCCACAGCGACGCCTTACGGGTCATCGTTTTAATTTGAATACCAGTAAAATTCGGATACAGCTCCGCCATCAGCTCGGGAACCAGGTCCCATGCTTCATTGCGGATGACATCTTCCAGGTTGGCAGCAATTTCGGCCGTCCACTTCCAGTCGCGCATAAAGCGCTCCGCCTTCATCCAGTAATCCCGCTTCTCCCAGGCTCTGGCCGACTGCTCTACACCGTCGGCAATTTCCCACAGCAGCAGGGTGATCATTGAGGCCATGTCGCGCGCTTCGGCATCCATTTTGGGCTTTTGCATCAGCTGGCGCAGCATCTCAGCAATGCTGCGCATGTGCCGGTTACGGATTTTGGTTGGGCTATCTACATGTACAATTCGACTCATAATTTTTCCTGTTACTAAAACCCGCCGCCGGTTTTTGCTAAAGCGATGTTCGCTCATGAAACCTGCGGGAGATTGACTCTCGTAGACTAACTATTTTCTTCAGCAGGGCAGGCAATGGTAACATCCCGGTAAAGCAAAAACCAGTTGGCGAAGGTTTGGTACCGGTCGCGCGGCTCGTAAATGGGACCTATTTCTGCCTGATTTACTTCGCTGCTGAGTGCATAGGTGTAAACGTGCTGGTATAGGGTGATGGCCGGGACCTGGTCGGCATAAATGTTGAGGAAGGTGTTGTAAGACGGCCGTCTCTGCCCCATGCCCCACGTTTGCCGCCCGGCTTCCAATGCCTCGCTGGCCCGGCGGTTGTTCCACGCCCCATAATTTTGCCCGCGAATGATCGCCTCCTGGCTCCAAAAATCATACAGGTCCGGATCAATCGACGGCGCGATGTCTACCAAAGCCACGTCAAAATCACGTGCCGCCAGTTTCTCGCGCAAATCGGTGATGGTTGCGGCCGTTTCCAGCAAAACCTCAACGCCCAATTTCGCCCACTGTGCCGCTACTGCCTGCGCCAGACGCTGCTGCGCATCATTGTTCAGAACCAGCAGCCGCAGCTGAAATAATTCCCCTTCCCGTTGACGCACCGCGCTGCCTTCCGGCAGCAGCCAACCTGCGCTGTTCAGCAATTCATTTGAATTGGCGGTATTCACACCCGCCGCGGCAAAGATCGCCTGATCATACGCCCACGAATCCGGCAAATAGGGTCCGGTCAGCGGCACGCCCTGGCCGTTCAGCGCCTGGTCAATAAGCTGCTCCCGGTTTAAGCCGGCCGCCAGCGCCCGACGCACTTCTGCCTGCCGGAGCGGGACAAAGCCGGTGTCGCTCTGGTTGAAGATGATCTGAGTATACTGCCGGTCTACCGTGGTGAAGAGGCGGGCGTGAGGAACGGCCGTCATCGCCGGCAGCATCTCATCAGAAACAGAGTTAACTGCCTGGATATCGCCATTGGCAAAAGCCGTCAGCAAACTTTCTTCATCCGGATAAAAGCGAAAATCGAGCGCCGGTATTTGCGTGCCGCCACGCCAATACATCGGATTGGGCGTCAGGCGCAAGCTGCGGCTGGCGGTCCAATCCTGGCCAGGGGCGACGCGCCAGGGACCGCTGCCCACCGGCTGCTGGTTGAATGAGTGACTGGCCAATTCAGCCACGGGCACCTCTTGCAACAAATGGGCCGGCAAGATGCCGCGCATGGTGGCTTCTAAAAAGGGAGCGTACGGCTCAGCCAAGACAAATTCGATGGTACGCTCGTCGATGGCGTTGATGGTAACGGTCTGCCACAGCGCCTTAACGGCGTCGGCAGCGGGGAGGGCGTCTTGCTGGAGCAAGCCGTAGGTGAAAGCCACATCAGCGGTGGTGATCGGCTCCCCGTCGTGCCAGACCAGGCCGCTGCGCAAGGTGAACTGGAGGGAACGGCCGTCTTCACTTACGGTCCAGCTTTCTGCCAGTGCCGGAATAAAACGCCCGGCATGGTCATACTGCACCAACCCATCAAACAGCAGGTTCACCATCTCCCGGTCAACGGGAAACGAATCGCTGAAGAGAGGATTCAATCGCTGTGGGGCGCCCATCATGCCTTCGGCAAAAACGCCACCGGAGGCTGGAACACGCGTGGTACACAAACCGGCAGATTGCACCTGGAACGAGAGAATGGCCAGGATCAGGCCAAATCCCACCACAGCCAGTAATAGTTGCCAACGTAAATGCAGCTTCATAA
>CALBTC010000129.1 GCA_937967805.1 uncultured Anaerolineaceae bacterium | reverse complement strand
TCATATTCCCCTGGCGTGGACGGCGTAAATTCCACACTGCTGCGACCGCCAATTGGGGCAGCGACATGAACTTCTGGATCCATGTCCATTTCACTCATGTCATGCATACCATGCTCCGCCCCTTCTTCCATTTCTTCGGCCATAACTTCCCCCGCATGGGGAATTTCCATGATGCTAAAATCGTGTTCCAGCGCCCCTTCATTACTCAGCATGATGCGCACTGGTTGTCCTGCCATCACTTCGATGCGCTCCCGGTCATAGGCAATGTCGGTAGCCAGCAGGGAAAGGGACAAAGTAGGCGGCGGCGTTGGTTCAGCAGAACCACAGGCGACGAGGATTAATGAGACCAATATCACCAAAAAACCAGCCAATCTTTTCACAATTTTTCTCCTTACATAGAGGGTTGAGGGTTGTTGTACCACACAGTAGGAACCGATTTTAATGCGGTTTGGCTGGCAAAACCCTGCGCCATTTGGCCTGTCGTCTATACGCCAAATGGCCTACGGTTCTGATGGTGACAGAATGTTGGCCTCAAACTCCACAACGATTTCCGGCTGTTCCGGATCATTGGTGACAACAAACACCTGCCGAATGAGCTGCCCCGTCAGGTCAGGTCCGTGAGCGCCTGAATCAAAGCGAATTGTCAGGGTGCCGCTGCCGTTGCTGGGGATGCGTGTGGGGGCAACGGCCGCTTCCGTGCAGCCACAAGAAGTGGTAACCGCTTCAATAATTAGGTCAGATTCGCCGACGTTTTGTACCATCACTTCCCGGGTAATGATCTCCCCATTCACCACATCGCCCAAAGCCAAACTGGCTTCAGGTACCGAAATTTGCGGTGGCCCACCACAGGCAGCCAATGCCACAGCCAAAAGAATTAAGGCCATCAAGCTCAACCATTTTTTCATTTATGATTCTCCGTTTACAAGCTTTTCCGTCGGCGGGCCAAAACGCGCATAGTCCACTTCAATTTGAGCAAAGATTTCTGAGGGGCTTTTGCCCTCGTCCAGCATTTGCATTGTGTTCAGGGTAATATCATTGCAAATAGAGCAGCTGCTTTTTTTCACTATTCTTTATTTGATACCATTCACGTTGCATAAGGTTCAGGTCTCCATCAAAAATGCAAGATAATGTCCTGAGCTACGTCCTGATCCAAGGACAACTGCGTCTCGCCTACCCAGATAACGTACGCCGGATAGCGTTGCTGTAACCGGATACGGCAACCGGGAGCCAGACCCAAAGACGACAAGCGCAGCAAACGACCGTCATCCTGTGCCCGGATTTGCGCTACTTCGGCCGTTTGGCCCGGTGCTAAATCACATAGCGATAATAAATCGTCCGCATCCACCGTTTCTTGCTCTTTACGCCTGCGTGAGAATAGGGCCTGTATTTTGCGGGCCAATGACACCATGTCCGATTTTGTTTCGTCTACGACCTGGTAACCACAGTGTGGGCAGCACACGATAGCACAACCATCGGCCAGGGGGCACTGCGTGTGGCAGTCCAATTCTGTCTCATCAAATTCATAGCCACATAAGGCACACTTCATTTGTTATCCTCTCAGAATTGAATTCCCAATCTGTTTAAGGCCAGGTTTAGTATCCCGCCAACGGCGAAAGCCAGGGGAAAGACAACCAGCGCCACCCACACGGCCGTTCGCCGTCCATGTTCGCGTACAATCATGAGCAAGTTGGCAATGCAGGGAATGAACAGGGTAATAACCACCAGACTGACCAAAAGCTGATTGGTCGTCAACAGGCCTTCGCGGGCCAGGGTAAACAACCCGGCCGCACCAAAATCACGCCGCAGAAAACCAATCAGAAAGACGCCAGCCGATTCCCCCGGCAGCCCCAGCATCACATGGGCGCAAATCTCGAAACCGCGGCCCCGGGCCCGCTCCATGGCATCGAGGAACGCCTCGTGGGTGCAGCCGCGGTTCATCCATTCCAGGGAACGGTTGTGCATGGTTTGCATGCCGAGTTCCACGGAGAGC
>CALBTC010000128.1 GCA_937967805.1 uncultured Anaerolineaceae bacterium | reverse complement strand
GGACAAGGTGCCGTGGTGACGGTTTTTCAATTTGTCATAGATTGGAAAAAGCAGGCCAAAAATGGCCAACAAAATCACCGGCCAGGTAAATTGCAGGCGCAGCAGGCTCCAGAAGACGCGGGCGCGGTTGGGTTGGTCGGCCAGGGAGACATAAGGCAGGCTGTCGCTGAGGCCGCGGGCCAGGACGTGATCCAGAAAGCCGTTGAGCGTGTTCATGGTGGTGGGGCCAAAGCCGGGGTCCATCGGGCTGCGAATGGGGAAGTAGAGCCAGACAGAGAGCCCCAGTAGGGCAAAGCCAACCATTTTGAGCAGGGTGCGCCACTCTTTGAGGAGTGACGGCCGTACCCACACAATAAAAATCGCATAGGCAGGAAAACCAAAAACGGTGAGCGGATGGTGGGTGATGCCCAGCCCGGCAGAGAGGCAGAAGGCGTAAAGTAGGGGCGACTCGCGAGTCGCCCCTACAGCCCACCATTTCGTCAAAAAATACAGATTTGCCGCAAAAAAGGTGGCGGTAAGAATGTGGGGGTTGGCGTGGATGGCGTGCTGCCAATGGTTAACGGCCGTTCCCACCACAAACGCGCCAAACAAAGCGGCCATCGTGCCCAAGCCCGGCAAATCCCTGGCGAAAGTGCGAATGATGCCAAAGACAAACCAGGCTGCAACCGAAGCGGAAACGGCCGCCAACAAATGCATCCGCCAGGCAATGGTGCCGATGGGCACAATCGTCTGGAACAGCTTGCCCAGCAGGGTAATAAAGGCATAGCCGGGCGGATGGGCAATCCCCAAAATATGGGCCACAAAGGTGTACTCGCTGGGATCGCCCAGCACCGGCGACTGCGCCAGGGTAAGGATATAAAGAAGTGGAAGCAAAAGAAGCGATAGATGAGCGAACAGCCGTCGATAATCGCGACCTTTTACTCTGCGCCTCTGCCCGACCTGTGGTCGCACCTCTGCGTTGAAATCACTCTTTGAGTAGTTGGTCATAAATCGCAATGGTTTCCCGCGCCGCGCGGGCCCAGCTGAATTTTTGCACCTGGGTCAGGCCGAGCTGTTGGCGGTGGGTGTATTCGTCTTTGTCGGTGAGCAGGCGGTGGAGTACGGCCGTCATCTCTTCCGTGCTTGTCGGATCAAAATAAGCCGCCGCTTCCCCGCCTACTTCGGGATGGCTGCTGGCGTGGCTGGCAGCCACCACTTGCCCAGAGGCCATCTGCTCCAAAATGGGCAGGCCAAAGCCCTCGTACAAGCTGGGCTGCACGCCCAAAGCGGCCCCGGCCAGTACGGCGGGCAGGTCCTCATCCGGCACCCAGCCCAACACCTTCACGGCGTTTTGCAAACCATCGGCTTCGATTTTGGCAAAAAAATCATCGTAGAGCCAACCCTTGCCCCCAGCCAGGACGAGGGAGAGGTTTGGGAAGAAGGAGCGGAGTGCTTGGAGGACATCGAGCAGGCGATTGAGATTTTTTCGCGGCTCGATGGTGCTGAGGTGAACAAGGTACCGGTCGGGCAAACTGTATGTCTGTTTAACTTGGGTTACCCTGGCCGGGGACACAGGTCGAAAATGGGAAGCCGGTGCCTCGTGCACAACATGAATCTTAGCCGGATCGATGCCAAACTGCGTGACGATGTCTTGCCGGGTTGCCTGCGAAACGGCAACGATGGCGTCGGCGCGGCGGCAGTAAAGGGGCATGGCCAGGTTCAGATACCAGTAGTTGAGCTTTTTGTGGTAGGCGGGAAAAAGCTGCGGAATCAGGTCGTGGATGGTGAGCACGGTGGGCACGCCGCGCAGGGGCAGCAGCAGATGCTCTGTGCTGTGGAACAGCTCGGCGTCGGGCAGTAGCCGGTTGAAGCCGATGCGTCCCCACTGCCCCAGCAGCACGGCCATGCGCCACGGCTTGTAGCCCCACTGCACCGATTTTTGCGGAACATTTGTGGGGAGTGATGGGGGGAAACGGCCGTCCTTCCCCCGGTTATAAAAAAGGGCAAACCGCTCTGGCTGGGCTTCTATGAGCGCCTGGGCCAGGTTTTCACTGTACCGTCCCAAACCGGCCCGGGCGTGAACGGCCGCAGAAATATCCACATAGATCATGGGCAGGATTGTAGCAGGGGGAAGTGGGTGTGTCTAAGGACCCAACCTCCCGCAGGTTCCACACATGAGGTTGGTGATAGACGGAACCTGGGGGAGGTTTAGTCATGTAGAGCAGAGAGGAAGTTGAAAACGGCCGTTTCCACCTCCCCTTCACTCAAGCCACTCGTATCCAAATATAGGTCGCAGTTTTCGCGGGCGTGGCGCAGCCGGAGGCGCTGCTCTTCCAGCCGCTGCGGACCGGCATCAGTATGGGGGCGTCGGGCCAGCGTGTTGGCGTAATCCACGTCCAGGTAGATGAGCAGGTCGGGTTGGGAGATACGCTGCCACATGTTGGGCACGTAAGAATGCTCCTGGGCGGGATGGCGCGCTTCATAACCGGCGGCTTTAAGCGCTTTGGTGAGGGTGCTCTTGCCGGAGGCACAGGGACCCACAACGGCAATGCGCAATGTCTTACTGTCAACCAGATCAGAATCGGGCATATAAATCCCTAATCATCACATACTTTGACACAAAGGAGCAAAGAAGCAAGGATAGTAAAGAACAAAGTCTTTGCACCTTAAAAAGCTTTGCGGACTTTGCGTCAAAAATCATTTCTCAGAATCTAAATTGGTAATGACACATCCATACGGCGCACGTCGTCTTTTTGTTTGCCGGGCTGCACAGAAACAACCAATACGCTGATGTCGTCGCGGGGACGGCCGTTATCCATCTCATTCGCCTCTGCCAGTAGCGTGTCTGCCAGGTCTCGGGCGGCCACAATGCCCTCATCGCAAATCATGCGGTGCGCGGCGGCAACAGGATCGTAGCTGCCGCGACCACTCAGGCTGCCGGCGTGGCGCAGGCCGTCGGTAAAGACTACCAAAATCGTGCCTGGCAGAATAGGAATCTCAGTGATGACGGGTTTGGTGTTGCGATGCACCCCCACGGCGCGGGAGGGCTCATCGAGCAGGTAAAGTCCGTTGGCTGCGGTGTAGACAATGACGGGCGAATCGTTGTTGCGCGAGACAACGAACGTTTTTGTTTCCATATCCACCGAAAGCATGTTGAGCGTGGCGCTGACCTTGCCGCCGCGATAGGTGTAGAGGTAGTCGTGGGCGGCGCGAGCCGCAGCCCCATCGCGTACCCCTTCGCTGAGCAGTTGGATCGCTTTGCGCGCCACCAGGTTGCTGATGGCCTTGGCTGATTTACCGCTGCGCTGGCCATCGACCAGCACAAAAGAGAGGCCGCCGTGCGGCCGTTCGATCATCTCCAGCGTATCGCCACTTTCGCTGGTGGCATATTTACCAATTTTGGCAACAGCAAACTGCACTTCCATAATGGGGTGATTATAACCGAGATATTGAAGGGGTGTAGGGGCAATCCCTTATGGTTGCCCAGAGCAGGGCAGGCACAAAGCCAGCCCCTACACCGCGAAATCCTAAAGACCCACCATATTGTTACTGGCTGAGGATGAAGGTGTTGAAGATTGTGTCCAGTGCATCCAGATCGGCATCGGTAACAACCTGAACGGTGATGAGGGCCAGGTAACTCTGATCGGCCGGTTCGGCGACCAGCACAACGAGCAAGGTGTCGGTGCCGCCACAGTTAGTCCACACATCATATTTGCCGGCGTAAACTGCATCGCTGTATTCGGTGCGTTCGTTGGGGATGCAATCGCCGCTGAAATCAAACGCATCCAGAAGTTCGTCAACGGTGTAATCAAGTTGATCCGTTGCGTTGAAGGTGACACCGGGGGTGGTCCAGGTGTTGTAGAAATCATTGATGTTGGGTGCGGCCGTTACGGACAGGCCAATCACTTCGCCATCTACTTCCCAGCCGCTGCCATCCACATCGCGCCATTCGGCGGGAACATCGAGGGTGAGCAGGCCAGAGTCATCGGTGATGGAAACGTAGTTGGTGTAGGTGCCGCCGCCAGTGCCACTGCTTGCGCTGTTGCTTGCTTCTTCTTCAAGTGCCTGGGCAAAGGAGAAGGTTTGTTCCATGACACGGCCGTTTAATTGACCTTCCAACATTTCCTGGGTGCTGAAGCGTAAAACTTCGATGGCCAGTTTGTCTTCCGGATTATGGCTGCGCAAAATATCGCAGTAATCGGCCATGGTGCCGTCAACGGCCAGCACCAGGTTCTCGATGCGGGTGATAATGTCGCCGCCTTTCACGCCGGCTTCATCGGCCGGTGATCCGGACTTCACCGAGGACACCCAGATGCCCGATAAGCCTTCGCCATTGTTGACCGCTTCACCATTCACGCCAATGGAGAGGTAATCATTCCCCTGCCGCAGCTGTTCGATGACGGGCAGGGCCTGGGCCTGAGCAATGGCGAAATATTGGTTGGTAGCGGACTGGCCGGCGTAGTTTACGGCCACAATCTGTCCATCGGCTGTCACCAGAGGTCCGCCGGAGTTGCCGGGATTGATCGTCGCGTCATGCTCAATGACGGCGTCGACTGAAGCCCAGCTTGATTCGCCATTTGCATTGGCTTTAGAGACGATGCCGCGCGTGAGGGTGTATTCCGGATCGCCGAGCGGGAAGCCGGCGGCATACACGTCGAGCCCCACATCAACGGTGTTGCTGTACCAGTCCAGGTAGGGGAATCCTTCGCCGTCAATGTCGATGACGGCCAAATCGGCACATTCGGAGGCGCCCAAAACCCGGGCATTGCGCGGCTCGCTTTCGCCGCCAACCCACACCTTGAGCAAGGCCGCGCCGGTGACGACGTGGTTGTTGGTCACGGCAATCCCGCTGGGGTCGATGATGAAGCCGGAGCCACGCCCGCCGGCGTTGTAAATGGTGCCAATTTCAGGATCGACAAAGGTGCCCTGGGCTTCAATTTGGATAACGGCCGTTTTCACATCTTCCACACGGCTAATTGAAGCAGAACCTGTCGTTTCTTCTGGCGTATCTGTTGACTGCGTCCCAGCCAGGCCGCTGCTGACTTTGAACGTGAGGGTTTGGTCCAGCTCATCATTCAAATAAAGGTCAACTTTGTAATCGCCGGCAGGCCAGGGGTTGTCATTGGTCAGGTCGAAGGTGAGCGTGCCGCTGCCGCCGGTGAGTTCGACGTCATCCAATACGGTGTTGGGGTCGGCACCTTCGGCAGAAACGGCCGTCCACTCCGCTTTTACTGTGGTGTCGTCTGGGGCGTTGGCCAGATCAACCAGCAGATAAAAAGTGTCGTTGGGCGAGAAGGTGGTGGTTGACCGCGTGCCATCCTCGTCTTTGGTTAAGCGGGCATCACTAATGTGCGCGCTGCTAAGGCTGACTTCACCGCCACCGCAAGCTGCCAATAAAAATAGCAATGTCAAACTAATGATACGGAAAAGCTGTTTTTGACTCATGAAAATTCTCCTTAAAGGAAATGTTTTTTACTCTTACCGGAAACGATCTACATTGAACCGGGCAAGGATCAGAATTAGCAGCTGCTAAATCAGCAGCTGCTCATGGGGAGCAGCAGGGCAACTTGCTTGAACAATTACCTATTTCGTTTTTCGTTAAATGTGCTTAAGGTTTTGCTTTTGTTGACATCCCATCCGACCCGGCTTTTAGAGGACTGAAGCCAGGCTTCGAGCTGTTTTTCAGACGGTATTGTCCACATTTAGTAACTTTTAGCAATACCCCAAATGGGTGGGATTATTCGTGGGATAACGAGAAGAATTAATACTTTCTTGTCTGGCTCTCCCCCCTGCCTGGCGGCTTATGGTTCTATGACCAGGGTGGCAATCATGCCTGCCTCACGGTGGCCGGGGACGGCACAGTAGATGGTGTACGTGCCTGGCTCCGGGGCGGTGAATTGGATGGTGACTTGGTCGTTGGCCGGCATTTCTACGTGCAGCCCCAGTTCGTCGATGTCGAAGCTGTGGGGGTACGTGTCGTAATTTTCTAGCTGGAGCGTGATTTCTTGCCCGGCCTTGATGCGCAGTTCGGTCTGGCCGAAGCGCATTGCTTTGGTGGTGTAGGTGAGAGTGCTGGTTTGGCTGGATACGGCCGTTTCTCCACGGTCCACCAAGCCATTCAGCAGCCCCATCCGGGCAACCACAAAACCAACCAGAAGCAAACAAACCAAAATGCCTACGGCAAAACCTGCCTTTGTGAGCCAGCTATTTTCTTTTTCCGCTACGGGTGATGTTACTTGCATAACAATACGTTCCTTTTTTGAGATTGGAGAACTGGAGATTGGAGATCAGAAAAGTTCAAGCTCTAATCTCCAATCTCTTCCTCCACCTAGTCTACAGTGGCGACGGATACAGAGCCTGCTTCATCGGTTTCCGAATGCACACCGCGGGCCATCGCAAAAACCGTGCCGGACACGATGCCAATAAAGGGCGCGTTAAGTGCGTGAAAAGCAGAAATGAATGGCAAACCGTTGCGCCGTGCTTCCATGAGGAACGGCTGCAGCAAAATCAGGAAGAACAGGAAGGCGGTACGGCCGATGATCGCTTTGGGCAATTTGGCAACGGCCGCAGCAATCAGCGCCAGCAGCGAAGCCAGCAGCATACTCAGACCAAAGAACACGTGGGCGTCGGGGGTGTTTACAATGCCTGAATGCCAAACCCCGGCCAAAAACATCTGGACAAAGACGCCTATGGCAATGAAAGCCGCCAAACCTTTGTGAATCAGAGCGAATGTTTTGTTCATGAGTTTCCTCCTAAAGAAAATGGGTGTTTACTAATTTTGTCTCAATTGAGGCTAACCGATTCGTCTTCGGCGGGTACGGCCGTTGCCTGAATCGTTTCCCCGGTTTTGTCTTCTAAAAATGTGACCAGTTCTGCCAGGGTGGCGAAGCCGGCCCGTTCGCCGCTGTGCGGATTCTCCAGCAAAGCGCGCCAGGTCCCATCACTTTTCTCGCGCCACAGCCGCAGCAGATAGGCCATATACTCACGCTTTGTCATAATCTTTCCCCTTTTGAGGTGCTCGACTTTATCCATTTCACCTGGCGTAACAGATAGTTTCGACCAGACCAGGCAA
>CALBTC010000127.1 GCA_937967805.1 uncultured Anaerolineaceae bacterium | reverse complement strand
TCAGCGTATGGTAACCGTCATCAAAAAACAGGTATTTTGCCCCGCAATGAGCGGGGTTATTTGGTTCAATTTAGCCGGGGATGCCGCCTTGGATACCTGAGAAATTTGTGGGAAATTTATTAAAAGTGTAGCAATTCATTCATCACCCTGCGCCTGGGGTGTGACACACATTTCCACGGCAATTACCCAAACCAATTTCCTGATAGCCGCGTTTTTTACGCACGAGCTGTGTTTGATTCGTGCATGGAGAGAAGACAATGACACAAGATTTAACCGATGTTGTCTACTTAACTGAAGAAGGATTACAAAAAATTAAAGAGGAATTGGCCTATCTCAAAGGCGAAAAACGAGAAGAATTGGCCAACAGATTGCAGATGGCAATTGCTCAAGGCGATCTAAAAGAAAACGCCGACTATCATGCCACAAAAGAGGAGCAGGGGTTTGTGGACGGCCGTATCAAAGACCTGGAAGATTCCCTGCGCCGCGCCAAAATCATTGAGGATGTCGGTCCGGCCGACAAGGTGCGCGTGGGCCATACCGTCACCGTTTTGGAGCTGGATGAGGGCGAGGAATATGAGGCAACCTACACCATCGTGGGTGCCCATGAAGCCGATCCGGCGAACGGCCGTATCTCCAACGAATCCCCCATTGGCCGGGCTTTGCTGGGCGCCAAGAAAAACCAGACGGTTGCCGTAGAAACACCAGGCGGGCAAATCCAGTTAAAAATTCAAAACATCGCGTAAACCGTCAGCCAAACTGATTTTTTGAACGGCCGTTTTTCACTAGAAAGAAACGGCCGTTTTTTTATTTGCCCTTTAACTTAGGGCTCGTTTCCTTATCTAATCTAGAGTTCATTGAAACCACATTGACAGCCCGCCGGCCCATTTGTTATCATGCATCCCCAAACAACCCATAAACCAAATGCTATGAAAGGGACAGGTTAACAGGCTCCCTTGCCGCCCAGAGAGCGACGCATTTGCTGCAAGCGCCGCCGGCAATTCTTGTTAATGACACCCTCGAGCTGATCGGTGAACAGTGTTCAGTGATCGGTAGTGAGTAATCAGTAAAACAGTTGATTACTGACCACTGACCTACTGATTACTAAATAACTGAATTCGGGCGCGCCCGTTACAGCGTCCAGGCTTAGGCGATTTGTACAAACAATTCCCAGGCCGCAAGAGGTTGGCGTTATTTTTCTAACGCTGACAAATTGGTGGTGGCACCACGAGCGCTAAGTTGAACGCTCGTCCTCCAAAGCGAGGGCGGGCGTTTTTTTGGCGTTGGGCAGCGCTTTTTGCTGTCCAAAAGCGGCTCTCGTCCTCCAAATTGGAGGCGAGGGCTTTTATATTTTGTCAGTCAATTTTAAAAATTGCCCTGCGAGCAGGAACAACCTCCCGCAGGTTCCGCCTAGAACCACCCATTTAGATAAAACCTGCGGGAGGCTTATGAGGCAGTTACGGAGGTGTTTATGAACAGAATTAGAACAGTCGAAGCCGGCAGCCACGTTGGGCAGCAAGTGCGCCTGACGGGTTGGCTGCACAACGTGCGCCGCCTGGGTGGCGTCAGCTTTGTCGTGCTGCGTGACGGCTGGGGCACCCTCCAGGCCGTCACCGAAAGCGAGGCGGACCTGGCACCCATCACCGAACTGAACCTGGAGAGCGTCATCGCGCTGAGCGGCACGGTTGTGGCCACGGGGCAGGCCCCAGGCGGCGTGGAGCTGCATCAGCCGCAAATCAACGTCATCACGCCGGTGACGGAGCCGACACCCGTGCCGTTGCAGCAAAAACGGCTCAAGGCCGGTCTGCCAACGCTGCTGGACCACGCCGTGGTGGCCAACCGGCATCCGCTGCGGCAGGCGGTGTTTCGTCTGGCAGCGGGCGTTATGACCGGTTTTCGTGCCACGCTAACGGCCGAACATTTCACCGAAATACAGTCGCCCAAGCTGGTGGCCTCCGCCACGGAAAGCGGGGCAAATGTGTTTAAGCTGGAATATTTTGGCGGCGATGCATTTCTGGCGCAAAGTCCGCAGTTTTACAAGCAGATCATGGTGGGCGTGTTTGCCCGCGTGTTTGAGGTGGGGCCGGTTTTCCGCGCCGAGCCGCACGACACGACGCGCCACGTGAACGAGTATGTGAGCCTGGACGTGGAGTTTGGCTTCATTGAGAACCATTTTACGGTGATGGGGATGGTGCGCACGGTGCTGGCGGGCATCTTCACAACGTTGGCCAATAAGTATGGCCCTGAATTGGCAACACTAAACGCGAAAATGCCCGAGGTGCCAACGTCAATTCCACACATCCATTTTACCGAGGCGCAGGAGCTGATCTGGCAGCGGCACGGCGTGGACGTGCGGGGCGAGCCAGACCTGTCGCCGCAGGATGAGCGCTGGCTGGGTGAGGGGGCCCAGCAGGAACACGGCAGCGACTTTTTGTTTGTGGTGGGTTACCCGATGGGGAAACGGCCGTTCTACACCCACCCCGATCCGGAAAGCCCCGAATTTTCCAACTCGTTCGACCTGCTGTTTCGCGGCACAGAGCTGATCACCGGCGGGCAGCGGCTGCATCTCTATGCCGACTACCTGGCAGCGCTGGAAAAAGCCAATCTATCACCGGGACCGTTCGAGACGTACCTGGAAGCGTTCCGCTACGGGATGCCGCCGCACGGCGGCTTTGCCATCGGGCTGGAGCGGCTGCTGATGCAGCTGCTGGGGCTGCCCAACCTGCGGCTGGCGACGCTGTTCCCGCGTGACCAAAAGCGGCTCACGCCATGAAAGTTTAGAATCGAGAAGCGAAACGTTAGCTCCCAAAGAAAAAGCGCCAGATACGCTCTTTGATGGCAAGCGATGCATCTTCACTCGCGTACGCTTCACGCTGCTGCTGGATGTTTTGCATATTTTTCTTCATAATCGCAGCCAATTCATCAACCAGGTCGGGCCTGGCCTGAATGATCGGTTGATATTGTCGCTTGCCAATTTCATAAACCGTGGCACTCTTCACTGCCCGTACAGTTGCCGTGCGGGGGGCACCGGTTAACAAGGACACTTCACCCACCACATCTCCTCGACTTTTGATGTCGATTACCTTGTCCACGCCATCGGCCTGGCGAATTAACACTTCCAGGCTGCCGCCCCCAACTAAAAACAGGGAGGAACCGGCTCGTCCCTCAATGATGATTCGCTCCATCGGCCCAAGTACAATCTCGCGCGCTGTATTGGCCAGTTGGCGGCGCTCGTCTGCGGTAAGCATCCGAAAAAGGGGCACTTCTGAAAGCAGCTCAAAGATCAATTCAGAAGAAACGTTGAATTCTGTGGGCAACTTGACAATTGCACCTAACGATTCAGTATATCCATCCCGGCGCTGCAACCGTTCCACCTGTCCGGTTTGTTTTTCCATATAGGCCTGCAAGAGACTCACCTGATAGGGAACGCACTCTTCGCCTGTATAGTCCATCAAGCCGTGGTGCTTGGCCCATTCAGCCACTTCATTCATCGAAGCCCGGTACTGGTTGCAAGCGGAGGCAAACAAACCATCCTGATCGCCAATGATGCTGGTAAACTGTCTTAATGCGGTCCCGGTAAGAGCGGTTCTGCCCTTTTGATGCCAGAGGATAATCTCTTTTAGCGTGTTGTCTAAAAATCCCAATTCGGGGAAAGCGTCATCTGTTTTGCGCAGCACAGCACGCTCTGCATCGCGAAAAACTCTGTGCCAGGTTTCCTGGGCGTTGTATTCGTTCTTTCCGGCCAGGGCGATGGCATGTTTCAAATCATCATGGTGGACCTGCAAGAAAGCCAGCGTCGCCTTTTTCTTTTGCAGCAGGTTCAGGCTGCTAACCGGACCGGTTTGCGGTACGCCAAACCTGGGAAATGATATTTCCCGCAGCTGCCACACTTTGCGCCACCCTTTGGGATTCAGTCGCGTGCGAATTTCGGCGAAAAAAGGATGGGTTTCGTAAGCCGCTCGCTCCGCTGGGCTGAGCAAGTCACCGACGTCTTCTTTGACGGCTTCAAAAATGCCAATGCAGGTCAGTAATTCCAGGTAAAGTCCGACGCGCATCAACCATTTGGGATCGGTCAGGTGGCGTTTTTTGTGAACAATGTCTTCAATCAAGGCATCGGTGTAAAGTTCTGCCTTGTCTGATCCAATCTTCAAAACCGGAAACCAGGGATGAAAAGATACGTCTAAAGGCGCTGCTCCGGCTCTTTGCGCCTGTTGCTCTGTGTCCGGCACGAGTAACCGTTCCACAATGCGCTGGTACAGAGAGCCATACCGCCGTGTATCACAAACATCCAGCAAGGTGTGGGCGGCAGCGACGGGCAGTTCGTCGTGCGTGAGCCGTATGGAGACATGCACAATCTGCGTGAACAAATGGCCAAAGGTGAATGGATCTGTGCCGTCGGTGGCCGCAGCTCGAACGGTATGGTCCAGTTCATCCCAAGACCAGTCGATAGGCAAAAAATCCTTTTCGGGCGATAAAGCGAAAACCAAATTGTGTCCGGCAATCTCCCGCAAAGAAACAGGTTGCAGGATGGGATTGTCGCCCGGCACATTCTTGAAGATCATGGGTTCAATTGGGCGCTTATTCCAGCTGGGGATGGGGTGCGTGTGCTGAGAATTGGCCGTTCCGTTAAAAGAAAGGGTCACATCTAATCCGAATGAATCACATGCTTCAGGCGAGTAATGTTCCAGCCCGTTTAATTCAAACAGGATATAGGTTTTGTTTGTCTCCGGATCAGGAAAGTTGCAGATCATGCTGGTGTTGTCGCTGGAGCCAAGTCCAGGATGGGCGGCTTCATCAATGGGGCGCCGGCCCGTTATGAACGAAACAATGCGACAGTTGGGCCATGGTTTTTCTGGCGCTTGTTGGGCTTTCTGGCTGAGGCTTTGCAGCAAACTTATTTTTTGTTCCAGGTTCAAGCCAAGCACGTCTGCATTGAGGAGATGGAGGAATTGTTGGAGAAAATCGGCTTCGCGCATAGTTTAGCGTCCTTACCTGAAGAAATATAAGCGTGTTGGGTTCCTACAGATTATGATCGGTTTGGCCTAATCGGTGCAACAGTTTTAGATTTTTGGTAACTTTTGCGGGTAAATTTGGGACTTTTACGTAAACCGCTTTCACATGTTTGGTCCTCCAAACTGATGCTTATGCGGTTTACGTTTAGTAGAAGGCCTTCAAGATGATGAAATCAGGTAACGGGTAGATGAATGATTATGTAGAGTTGGTGACGGCCGTTCAAAATGGCGACCGTGCCGCATTTGGCAAGCTGGTGGTCCAGTTTCAGGACATGGCGTACTTCACTGCATACCGCTATCTGGGCCAGCGGCAGCAGGCGCAGGACGCCACGCAGGAAGCATTCTGGGAAGCGTACCGCTGCCTGCCCAACCTGCGCCAACCGCAAGCGTTCCCCGCCTGGCTGCGGCGCATCGTGCTGAAGCAGTGCGACCGGCTGACGCGCGGCCAGCGGGTCACGCTGCTGGCGCTGGACGATGCCCCGGATTTGGCCAGCGACCTCACCGGTCCAGAGGCGATGCTGGAGCAATTGCAGCGACGGCAGTCGGTTTTGGCTGCGGTGAATAACCTGCCAGAGATTTACCGGGAAGTGACGCGGCTGTTTTATTTGAACGGCCGTTCCTACCACAACATCGCCAACGAACTCAATCTGCCCCTTTCGACTGTCAAAAAGCGTCTTTACGACGCGCGACAACAGCTCAAGGAGAATATAAGTCCCATGACAAGCAAAGCATACCGTCCTTCACAAGACGACAAGTTTAGCAATCGCATATCCTTTTTTATTGCCCTCAAAAATGACGATCTGATCCAGGTTCGGCAGTTGGTGCGGCGCGATCCGGACCTGCTCGCCACAAAAACCGAGTGGGGTGTGGCCGCCGACGGCTGGTATTGGCCGCTGGGGATCACGGCGCTGCACTGGGCCGCCAGCACGGGCAACCAGCCGTTGGCTGCCCTGCTGCTGGAAGCTGGCGCCGATCTCAATGTGCTGGACCACAACGGCGGCACGCCGCTGCACCGCGCCGTGCACATGGGCCAGGCTGACCTGGTGCAGTGGCTGATGGAACACGGGGCCGATCCGGCCATCAAGTCTAATCACCAACAAACGGCTTTGCATACGGCCGTCATCCGCAACCGCCCCGAAATTGTGAAGCTGCTGCTGGATTACGGCAGCGACGCCGCCAGCAAAGACAGCCAGGGCCGCACGCCTCTCGACTGGGCACAACTTAAGGGGTTAACGGCCGTTACCAAACTGTTGGATGGCAGCAAGAGCGAAAGTTCCATCGTTGTTCAGCCAACCCCAACAAAGCAAATCTGGGAAACGGGCATCAAAATCATCGACTTGATTGCCCCGTTCAAATGGGGCGGCCGTAACGGCATCTTCACCCCGCTCTCCGGCATCGGCATCGATGTGCTGGTGGGTGAATTGATCCAGCGTATGGCCACTTATTATCAAGGCAAGACGGTGCAGCTTGTGCTCGAGCGCGGCGACTTTAACGCGCAGAGCCGGATGTGGCAGTGGCGCAATTACGGCGTCGATGCGCATGTAGACCTGCTTGCCTGTGACCTCAACGATTCCACGGCGCGCAAACAGCATCTGGCAGCACAGGTGGTGAAGCAGGTTCAGGCCATCGCCGTTGATCAGCCGGTCCTGTTCATTATCGACACCGGCATCGTCCCCACAGATGATGTTATGTCAACTTTCGCCGCACTGGATGCGCAGGCTAACGTGACGATGCTGTACGACGGCATCGAGAGCATTGGTGCGGAGCCGGCGGCGCTGGCTGATTTGGACACGGCCGTCACCTTCGACCGCCTGCGGGCCGGGGAAGGCTGGTGGCCGGCCATCGACATGATGCGCTCGTACAGCCATCATTATGAAGATGATGAACACAGCGCTTTGGCGGAAACGGCCGTGCGCCTGGCCCGCCGCTACGCCGATTTGCACCTTATCTACCACAACCAGGGCATGGCCGGGTTTGATATGGCCTATTACGGCGAGGCCGAACGCCAAACCATCATTCGCGGGCGGCGG
>CALBTC010000126.1 GCA_937967805.1 uncultured Anaerolineaceae bacterium | reverse complement strand
CACGCTGCCGATGTTCATGGCCAACACCCCCCTCAGCTTGAGCCACGATCCCAACCTGAAAGGTCGGCCCACCGGGTTTATTCTGCCCATTCGTGAGATTCGGGCCAGCGTGGGCGCGGGCTTCCTCTACCCGCTGGTGGGGACGATGAGCACGATGCCTGGGTTACCGACACGGCCGTCTTTCTACGACGTTGATCTGGATTTAGAAACCGGCAAGGTGGTTGGCTTGTTCTAAACTGCCGAATCCGTTTTAAACACAACATAGAAGCCTCCGGCAGATCGGTCGATGCCGGAGGTTTTTCTGTCTGGAGATTGGGCCAATTTTTTCTAGAAAAGAGCTCACACCAAACAAATTGGCCCAATCTTGACCATTAGCTATTGTCCAAAATCTTATGCGAGAAAATCTCAGGCAAGGTAGACAAATTTGAGAGAAGACCATTTCAGCGAAGCTATAGCAAACTCACCAAAAAATGTGGTTCAAAAACACCGGGAATCCCTTCTTGCGGCGGCTGTTTATGCCCTGGCTGTCATCTTGATGACCTGGCCCCTTGTGACCCAGTTGAACAGCCAGCTCATTGGCGGGCACGTTGATCAATGGACCCATTTGTGGACATTTAACTGGATAAAGGAATCATTTTTTAGCAATCTTTTTTACTCCGAAGCCATTTTTTATCCGGTGGGCGTCTCTCTGGCGACGCACAACATTGCCTGGCTGAACATCGTGATGTGGCTGCCGTTACAGGCACTTTTTGGCGAAATTGCCGCGTACAATCTTGTTTTCCTCACCATCCTTACCCTCAATGGAGTGGCCATTTTCCTGCTGGCCGCTGACTTCACTTCCTCCCGGCCGGCGGCATTTATTGCCGGGCTGATCTTTGCCATCTGGCCCTACGTACTTTCCCATCACGATCACCCCAACATGATATTTGTTACCTGGCTGCCGCTGGCGCTCCTTTTTTTGAAGCGGGCGCTGACCAACCGCACCCGACGTGATGTATGGTTGGCGATTATCTTTACGGCTCTCATCAGTTGGGCCAGGCTGCATCTGTTTATCATGGGCAGCATTTTGCTGGGTCTGTATGCGCTTTATTTGCTGGCAAACAATTATGATCGGGACAATCTAAAGCGGCTGGTTTTTATCATGGGCATTGCCGGCCTGCTTTCCTTGCCCGCGGCCGTTCCCGTAGCCGTCAGTCAGTTAACCGATGCCAACCCTGACGACATTTTTTTAGATGAGCAAGAAACGCGCCAGACCGACGTTTTGGCTTACTTCGTCCCCAGTTATTACCATCCGCTCTGGCAAAAAGGGCCGTTTGCCGATGAGATTCATCTGTATGAAGAGCCGGAAAGAATCATTCCGCGCACGCCGTTTTTGGGGTACACCCTGATTTTTTTGGTGCTGTCTGCTTTTTGGGCCAGGCGGCGGCAAACCTGGTTTTGGGGGATAATGGCCGTCATCTATATACTCATCGCGCTCGGCCCCATTTTGCGCATCAACGGTCAATTTTTTCCAGACATTCCGATGCCTTACCGGCTTATTGAGAAGATTTACTTTATTCGTATTTTGCGCCAGCCGCAGCGGTTTAACATTATCTTGGGAATCCCTTTGGTTCTGCTGGCAGCTCAGGGAGCTAAATATTGGTTCCAACGGTGGGACGATTTGCCCAAGAAGGTTGCTGTCGCGGCTTTGTTTACGGGGATCATCTTGTTTGAGTACGCCGCTTTTCCCTTCCCCATCACCAATTACAGCACCCCGACCTGGTTTAGCCAACTGGCAGACGAGCCCGAAGAATTCGCTATTCTGAATATTCCTGTCGGCTTGTTTAACGATGACAAGCGGCATATGTTTGACCAGGTGACGCATGGCAAGCCGATTGTCAACGGCAAGGTGGCTCGTGTGCCGGATGAAGCTTTGGCTTTTTTCAACAGCACACCGTTTCTTCGCTCTGTTTTTGACAACACGGTGGATTTTAACCAGGTGGCCGTGACGCAGCGGTTACTGCCGTTAGCCCAAAACAACGTCCGCTACCTGGTGCTGCACAAAGATTTGCTCACAGCCGAGGAACTGGCCGGCTGGAGGCGCTGGCTGGGCATTTCACCAACGCACGAAGATGAATTTTTGGCCGTCTATCCCACCGACCCGCAGCCGGGCAAGGATTTCGGGCTGAGTCACACGGTAACCGATGCGCTGAGCCTGATCCAGGCCAACATCCCAACGACAGAAGCGCCGTCGCTGGGTCTGGTACAGGCTGACCTGCTCTGGTTTAGCACAGACAAGCCGGCCGCAGATTATGAGGTTTGCTTTTCTCTGCAGAATCAAGCCGAAGCAGCCAGCCAAACATATTGCAAACCCATCGCTGAGGGCTGGCCCACCACCACCTGGGAAGCCGGCGATATGGTACACGGCCGTTATTCCTTTCAGGCTGATCCGTCTTTACCTACCGGCAGCTATGCAGTCCGGTTGGAATTACGCGAAGTGGAAGGGGAAACGGCCGTATCCCCACCAATCCCTCTCGGCACCGTTCAAATTGACCAGCTTGCCTGGTCGATTGTGTGGAACGACCTGATTGCCCTCACCAGCTACGAGGTCCAGCCCACCCCGGATAACCTGGAATTGACCTTCTACTGGCAGGCAAAGCAAGAAATGGAGACATCATACAAAATTTTTATCCATCTGCACGATCCGGCCCGCAATGAGCTGATCGCCCAGCTAGACACGTATCCTGTTGACTGGACTTACCTCACCAACCAGTGGCAGGTGGGGGAAATCGTGGAGGATAAGATTGTGCTGCCCATCCAAGATTTACCGCGCGGCAGCTACCAACTGTTTATTGGCTTTTATGATGAAGAAAGTGGCGAACGGCTGCCCACTGATTTTCCCGAGAACAGGGTGCCGCTTACTAACTACAGCCGTTAAGCGATGACTGCAACTAGACAATGGCGGGGTTACGGCCGTCTCACACTCATCTGGCTTATTTACGCCCTCCTCACCGTTGTGATGACCTGGCCCGTGGCTGCCCAATTGGGCACGCACATTCCCGGCGAAATTGGCGACGCGTACGAGCATTTGTGGGTATTCACCTGGCTCAAGCAAACTTTGTTGAGCGGCCAAAATCCATTCTATACCGATATGATGTTTTACCCGGTTGGCGTTTCCCTGCTAAACCACAATATCGCCTGGGTAAATTTTCTTTTTTGGCTCCCCTTGCAGGCCATCTTTGGCGCAGAGGCGGGCTACAGCCTCAGCTTTTTACTCATTTTCCCGCTGAATGGATTAGCGGCTTACCTGTTTTTGCGCGAGATTGAACTGCCGGAAACGGCCGCATTCATCGGCGGTTTGGTGACAGCTTTCTGGCCGTACAACCTGTCTCATCACGGCCACCCCAACCTGATTCTCATTGCCTGGGTGCCGCTAACGCTGCTGTTCCTGCGCCGAATGCAAAAAGATCGCCGCTGGCAAGATGCGGTTTGGGCCGGCATTTTTCTGGCGCTGATAGGGCTGACGCGGTGGCAGCTGCTCATCATGGCCGTGCCGCTGCTTGGGCTGTATTGGCTGTTTTTGCTCGATTCAGATAGTCAGCAGCTGGCCGCCATGTTGAAGCTTTCCCTGTTGGCCGGCGGCGCTGCACTCTCGCTCATGGCCCCTCTCCTATTACCCGTTGCCAGGTATCAAATCACCAGAGACGATCCGGAAGACCTGCTCATTAACGAAAACGCCTACCCGACTGATTTAGCCGCTTATGTGACGCCCGGTTCGTATCATCCTTTGTGGGGCGAAACGTTTATGCCGGTAACGCACGGTTTTGTAGGCAACCATATTTACGTGCGCTTTTTGGGCTTCAGTGCCCTGATCTTGGCAATTTTGGGTGCTGCGACTCAGTTTCGCCGGGCTCGCTTTTGGCTGCTGGCGCTGTTGGTTTATTTCCTGCTGGCCCTGGGACCCATGCTGACCATTGCCGGAACGCCCACCATCCCGCTGCCGTACCAACTGATTGACAATTCGTACATCATCCAAAATTTGCGCTTTCCCGACCGGTTTAATGTGCTTTTGGTGCTGCCGTTTTCCCCGCTGGTGGCTTTGGGCTGCCAGACGATTTTGGCCAAACGGCCGTTCCGCCAACACCCCCTCACCATCACCGCCCTCATCAGCCTGCTGCTGCTGGGCGAATACATCAACCGGTACGAGACGCTGTCGTTAGACACACCGGAATGGTACAAAAGTTTGGCCACACAGACAGAACAGTTTGCCGTTCTAGACCTGCCCATTAATGAAGAACCATTTAACAAACAGTACATGGTTTACCAGTTGACACACGGCAAACCGACGGTGAACGGCCGTGTGTCACGCGTGCCCGACGATGCGCTAACCTACATTGAAGACGTGCCGCTGCTGGACAGTTTGCAGGTGAGCGAAACGCCAACAGGCGAGGTGCCCAATGTGACTTTTCAGCTAAAGCTGCTGGCCGAAGAAAACGTACGCTACATCGTGCTGCACCGTCAATTTCTTTCCGAATCTGAAGAGGCGGCGTGGCTGCATTGGTTTGTGCGGCCGCCAGATCACCAGGATGAGGAAGTGATCGTTTTTGATACCGGCCCGGTTGAAGTTGGGCAGGATGTAGTCCTAAATGAAAGCGCCAAAGTGCCGCCCCGCTACGGGGAGTTTGGCCTCAATTCATCCCTCATCTTTCCGGCTGCGCTCGATCAGGGCAGTTGGTTGCAGCTACAGGCAGTTTGGGTCGTTGCGGAACCGATTGGCGTGGACCTCACCGCCTGCTTCCGGCTGAGCCACCTGCAAACGGCCTACCAGATGGAATCATGCCAGCCGCTGTCTCAACTCTGGCCCACCTCGAACTGGCAGGAGGATGGCGTCATTCACGCCAGCTACCAGATGCAACTGGATCCTTTCGCCCCACCGGGCCAATATGTGGTGTTTTTGCACCTTGCCGAGAATGAACGGCTGGTGACGGAACGGCCGTTTTTCCTGGGCACCGTTTCTGTTACGGCTTTGGACAGGCAGTTTTTGCCCTCAGCGCCGCAGCAGGTAAAAACGGCCGTCTGGCAAAACCTCATCCAGCTCAACGGCTACGATCTGCACCAAACCGCAGAGCAGCTAACACTCACCCTGCATTGGCAGGCGCTGAGCCGCCCGGACAAATCATACAAATTTTTCGTCCATCTCATTGATGCTGGCAGCGGCGAACTGGTGGCCCAGGCCGATTTTGTACCGCGCGACTGGACCTATCCGACCAACTGGTGGGAAGCTGGGGAAGTTGTGGTGGATACGGCCGTACTCCCCCTGGAAAACGTCGGCAGCGGCACCTACCAACTGCTGGTCGGCCTGTACGACCCCGACAGCGGCAAGCGCCTCCTGGCCACCACCCCCGAAAACAACAACCCCGTAGACGCCCTCCTGCTTACCGAAATCGACCGGTAAAGGCGTTTAAGTAGAAATAGTAAGAACCTTAACTTCTTGTTCTAGGCGTCCCCTGAGCTTATCCTTTTCTACTTCAAGATCGTATCTTGCCTGAAGATTCATCCAAAAACGTTCTGAAAGGCCAAAATAACGCGACAATCTCAACGCTGTATCGGCAGATATGCCTCGCTTGCCATGTACAATTTCATTTATTCGCCTGGGGGGAACTCCAATATCTTTGGCCAATCGATACTGGCTGATTTCCATGGGTTGCAGAAATTCTTCCAATAGAATCTCTCCTGGGTGAATTGGTGGTAACAGTTGTTGCTCACTCATGACAATCCTTAAGGATTTCCAACTTCAATCTGGCACGGCGTTGAATGTCTTGAGGTAATTTTTT
>CALBTC010000125.1 GCA_937967805.1 uncultured Anaerolineaceae bacterium | reverse complement strand
TGGAACCAGCCTATCTTGCCCGCTTTTTTTGTCAACTAAATGGATAAAGTCCAGTCCTATCATCTTGACTTGTTTCTTCAGTATAGGTCCAGAAAGAGTGTATTACAAAAACTCATGAGTACGATTGCCGACCCTCACCAGGCTAGATCTGTGCGGAAGGTTGCATCAATCACTTATGACATTCTTCATGATGATAATGGCACAACATCACTACAATTTCTACATTTAAAACGGGATACTTCCATTGTCGGATTATTGTCTTGATCGTTAATAAACCCTCGGGCTGACCACGTTATTGGGCGGCCCTTTTCGTTTTTAGAGCCTGCTGCCAAAACCCACATCGGCAGCAGACCCCGCTATTTCCCGGATGCTTGACCGCTGTCTCAAACTGTGGTTAAGCCCCTGACAACTATGGAGGTTTCAAATTTATGGCTACTGGACGAATTGTCATAGATGCCGAACGTTGTAAAGGGTGTGAACTTTGCCGCCCAGCCTGTCCTCAATCCATTATCCTACTGGCTGAAAGCCTCAATATAAAAGGATACCGCCCCGCTTTGTATGCCGACCCGGAACATGCCTGTACGGGTTGTGCCTTGTGTGCGGTAGTCTGCCCGGACGGCTGCATTACAGTGTTCCGCGATCTACCCCAGAAGCAAAAACAACAACTACAACAGGAGGTGGCATATGCCTAAGGAGTTGCTTAAAGGCAATGTTGCCTTTGCCGAAGCGGCCGTTCGCGCCGGCTGTGAAGCGTATTTTGGCTACCCGATTACCCCCCAAACTGAACTGCTTGAGCATATGTCCAGCCGCATGATCGAACTGGACCGCGTCTTTTTACAGGCCGAAAGCGAAGTGGCGGCCATCAACATGGTGTATGGTGCCGCCGCCGGCGGCGTGCGCGTCATGACGTCTTCCAGCAGCCCCGGCATCAGCCTGATGCAGGAAGGGCTGAGCTATATGGCCGGCTCTGAAGTGCCGGCAGTCATCATCGACGTAATGCGCGGCGGGCCTGGCCTGGGCAATATTCAGCCCAGCCAATCCGACTACAACCAGGTGACCAAAACGGCCGGGCATGGCGATTTTCATCCCATTGTGCTGGCTCCGGCCAACGTGCAGGAAGCGATTGATCTGACGGTGCTGGCCTTTGACCTGGCGGACAAATACCGCACGCTTGTTTTTGTGGTGGCCGACGGGGCCATCGGCCAGATGATGGAGCCGGCCGAACTGCCCCCCATGCGTGAATTGCCGAAGGAACGGCCGTCCTGGGCCTTAACCGGTGCCAAAAACCGTGAAAGAAACCTGGTGAACTCCCTCTACATGGGCGTGGAAGGATTAGAAGCGCTCAACCAGCAGCTGCAAGCCAAGCTGGCCCAGATTCAGCGGGAGGAAGTGCGTTACGAAACCCAGTTTGTAGAAGATGCCGAAATTGTTCTGGTGGCGTTTGGTACGGCCGCACGCGTGGCGCAAACGGCCGTGCAGCGGCTGCGCCGTCGCGGGCTGCCGGTGGGCTTGTTCCGGCCCATCACCCTGTGGCCCTTCCCGGAAAAAGAGCTGGCCGATGTGGCCCAAAAGAGCAAGGCGCTGTTTGTGGTAGAGATGAACGCCGGGCAAATGCTGCACGACGTGCGCCTGGTAGCCGGTATTCACAAACCGGTCAAATTCCTGGGACGCATGGGCGGTCGGATTCCGCTTCCGGAAGAAGTGGAACGTGAAGCGGAAGCCTTACTCGAACAGCTGGCGGTAGTCAGTGCTTAACCATGCTAAAAACGGCACATGAATACGTATGAAATCAGCAGATTTCGCAGATTGATAAGATTTTCTCCAAATGCTCTGTGTAACTCTGCGCCTTCTCTGCGTAACTCTGTGTTCCGGTTTTATTAAGGATATGCAAATGGACACAATGATCTCAGAACAAGTTACCCTTCAACCTTTTGAAAAAATTATGCATGAACGGCCGTCCAGCCTGTGCGACGTACATACCCACTACTGCCCCGGCTGCACCCACGGCACCGCCCACCGACTGGTGGCCGAAGTGATCGACGAGCTGGAAATTGCCCAGGACAGTATCCTGGTTTCTTCCGTCGGCTGTTCCGTATTTTCGTACAACTATTTTAATCTTGACGGCTGCGAAGCCGCCCACGGCCGGGCGCCGGCAATGGCCACCGGCGTCAAGCGGGTTAATCCAGACAAAATTGTATTTACCTACCAGGGAGATGGCGATCTGGC
>CALBTC010000124.1 GCA_937967805.1 uncultured Anaerolineaceae bacterium | reverse complement strand
AAATAGCGGGGATGTCTGAGGCGATGAACATTTCGTCGCGGCCAATGCCCAGGGTAATGCCGCCGGCATTGCCCAGCCGGGCGCAGATGAGCTGGTCCGGCTGATCGACGCTCATGACAACAACGGCATTGGCCCCTTCCAGTTGAGACAAAGTTTGGCGCACGGCCGTTTCAAATCCCAGCCCACTCTCCAAATACCGCTCGACCATCTGCACAATCACCTCGGTGTCCGTCTCCGAACTGAACTGAATGCCCTCGGCCGCCAGCTCCTCGCGCAGCGGCAAGAAATTTTCCACGATGCCGTTGTGCACGACCACGACACGGCCGTTCATGCCAATGTGGGGATGCGCATTCCGCTGGCTTGGCTCACCGTGCGTCGCCCAGCGCGTGTGCCCAATGCCAATCTGCCCGCCCAACGGTGATTCGGCCAGCAGGCTGCCCAGGTTGTTCAGCTTGCCCACGTCGCGCCGGATGGCAATATGCCCATTTTGCGCCAGCACGGCTACCCCGGCCGAATCGTAGCCGCGGTACTCCAGCCGCTTCAGCCCGTTGTAAACTACTTCCACCGCCTGACGCGGTCCAACATAACCCACGATACCACACATAAGCGTTTAACCTCCGCTTGGTTGCGAGAGGTGTGCAGCAGAAAACGGCCGTTTTCCGCTGCACACCTCTTGCTGGCGGACGTCCAAATACAATTGCCCAAAAATGGAGCTGTCCCTTCGATAGTTAAATGCGATTAGCCATCTAGAAGCTAGACCCTAAGGGTTTGCCCTAAACTAGATGAACAAGTAAGTAAATAGAAAACCCTTAGGGTCTTCCATGGCCAATGCGCTGCGATTTCAACAGAAAGTTACCTTTCTGGTTTGACGCAACACTTTCTTTTGAAGGGATTTGCTGCTTGCCGGGGAAATCTTGGCAAACAACCTGGTGGAATTAAACCACCCGACTCAGGATATGACCAACCCTGGGAGGCACCCGCTGAACTCTCGCTTTTCCGGAACAAAACCAAACAAATTTACTAACTGTCATTCCCGCGCAGGCGGGGAATCCAAAAGCCTGGACTCCTGCCTACGCAGGAGTGACAAGTAAGGTTCTGTCCGTTAGCATCCACCTGAAGTGGAGAACCTCCTCCGCGTCTCCCATTTCCGTATTCGGCAATCAGTATTCGGTAATCAGTAAAACTACTTACCGATCACTGTTTACCGATTACTGGAAAAGGGCCTTGCGCTATCGATCCCTGGGCATTGATGCCTTAGCACTTTGCCCTTATGCAATTGTGGCGTGGTTTTATCTTTTTTGGGGCAAACGGGCAACTTCATGAATCAATCCGTAGGGTAATCGTCGATATTACCTTAACCGATTGTGAGACCCATGACCATTGTCTCGTCTGACCCCCCTTGACGATTCTGGAGCCTTCGGCTTAAAATTAGCCGGCCTAATGATTAGGTATGCTAACTATTTACAAATAACACAGCTCGCGGGAAGGTGGAGCCTCCATACGGCCGTTCCCCCTCGCTTCTTTTTTTTGCAATCAATTATGAACAGCGATCGTCACGGGATTGCCCTGTCAATCCTACAAATTATTCCGTCTATCATGCGCCTGCTGGCAGCCGAACTGCGCCAAGCCGATACGCCGCTGCTACCGCCCCAGCTAAGCGCACTCACCCTCCTGGCCGAAACGTCTTATAACCTGAGCGAACTGGCCGAACTGCACGGCGTCAGCCTGCCAACCATGTCCAACACCATCAGCAATCTGGTGGAGGCCGGCTGGGTAGCGCGCCAGCGTTCACAAACCGACCGGCGCGTGGTCATGTTCACGTTGACGCCCGCCGGACAGCAGCTTGTGGAAAATATTGGCCAGCATCTGGTTAATAACGTCGCGGAACAACTTTCCGATATACCTGGCACTGATTTAAAAACATTACAAGATGGCCTGGCCATTTTACAGACCGTCTTTACACCATTCACCTTTAAGAAGGAAGAAAAATAGGACGCAGATTACCCTGATCTGCCTGATTAAAAGGATCAGGCGGAGCAGCGTTCTATAGATGAGGAGACCCAAATGCTTTCAAAATTTTTTGACCAAATCACCCGTCTCTCGCTAAGGTTCCGCTGGGTGACCATTATTTTAACGGCCGTTATCCTCGGCCTGGGCATCTATGCTGCCACCCAGCTCAACCTGGAGCTGCTGCCTCGGGTAGAATTCCCGCAAACCATCGTCATTGCCCAGTGGGGCGACAGTGAATCCTCCAGCGAGGTCCTGAACGAGATCACCATTCCCCTGGAAGAAAATTTGTCCGTAGTAGAGGGGGTTGTCAATGTGGAATCCACCACCAACAACGGCTTTGCTGTTATCATCGTGCGCTACGATTTTGGGCTGGAGCAAGATCGTTTATTGGCCGAAATTGAAACGGCCGTTGCCGAAACCGATCTCCCCGATACTGCCGAAACAAACGTCCTCAACTTTAGCCTGACCGACCTGCCTGTCGTTATTGCCAGCGTCTCTGCCGCCGATCTAGAACTATCTGAGCTGAAGCAGTTGGTTGAAAGCGAACTCCAGCCGCAGTTAGCCGCCGTGAACGACGTCAGTGAAGTGACAATCAGCGGTGGCCAGGAACTGCCTGAAGAAGTTGTGGTTGAAGCCGACGAAATCGAGGAAGAAGAGGATGAAGACCCCGGCCGCCTGCCGCTCACGGTCGTCCAGGGGGCACGCGTGCTGGACGTCGAAATTGAGTACGCTCAGGAAATCACGGTTGACCTGCTGCGCAGCCTGACCCGCTACGAGAATGCGGCCGATCAGGTGCTGCTGGTGCTCAACCTGCTGCCGGAAGATTTGCTGGTGTACATCCAGCCGGAAGCGCTCTCCTATCTACCGCAAGAATACCTGGAAGGATTAGACCCGGAACTGGTAGCGGAGCTGGATGAAATTGCCGCCGAATTTGGCGGCGTAGGCCAGTACAACATTGAAGAAGCCATCACGGCACTCTCCCCCGAGGAAGAAGTGGCGGAAGTTGAACCCACCGCCGAACCGACAGCCGTTCCCACCACCGAACCAGAAGCCGAACCCGTAGCCGAACTGCCCACCGTGGAGCCCGTACCGCTGCCCGAAACCTGGATTGCCGGCGCCGCCCAGCTAGGTCAGGTCATCACCGACACCAGTGACATCTCACCGGAATTTATGGCCGGCATTGCCGGTTTGGCCTCCGAGCAGTTGGCCGAACTGACCCCCGACATGTGGCGCGCCATCGATCCTGATGCCGTGGCCGTCGTGCTGCCCGACATCGTGGAAACGCTGGAGCCGATGCTGGCGGCGCAGCTCATCGCCATTCAAAATGCGGCTAACGGCATCGCGCCGGAACCGGTAGACCTGCCGGAAAGCTGGATTGCCACGGCGACGGCGTCTGGCTTCCCCATCTCCACCACGGCCGACATTCCGGCTGAGGCGTTTGGCTTGCTCTCCACCGTTGCGCCGGAGCTGCTGACCGAACTGACGCCGGAAATCCTGCTGGCCTTCCCGGCCGAAACGTTGGCGGCCATTCCTGAACCTTTCCTGGCCCAGCTCGAACCCGCTCTACAGCAAACTGTTAATAATGTGGTAATTGCCAATGCCCAGTTTGAAGCGGAAACGGCCGTTGCCACCGGCGAAGAAGCTGAACCAGAACCCATCGATCCGGCTCGCCTGCCCGACCTGCTCATTCAAGGCGCGGCCCAGGCCGGCTTTGAACTGGAGAATGCCCAGGAGATCACGCCGGAGATGATCCGCCTGTTTGGTGGTCTAGGTCCGCAAGGTATCCAGGTATTGCAGCTGCTCACACCGGACAATCTGCGCCTGCTGCAGCCGGAGGTGATCGCCCTGCTCCCGGCTGAATTTGTGGAAACGCTGCCCGAAGATCTCCGCGCCGAGCTGGACGAAATCGCCGTTGAATTTGGTGGAGCCGGGACTTTGGCCATCGCCGAAGCCGAAGAAGCGGCCGAATTGGCCGAAGGTGCACCGCAGCTTAGCGGTATCTGGCTGGAGCCCAGCCCCGAGGGCGAACCTTCGCTGTTTCAAACGGCCGCAGACCTGCTCAACAACCCGTTTGTGCCCGGCGCGGCCAACTTCCTCAACTTTTTCCCCACTGCGCCCGACGTGGAAAATCCGGCCGAGTGGATGAGCGCCCTCACGCCTGAGGTCATTCAGTTCCTGGCCGAAAATGAAGAAGAGTTTGTCGAAACACTATCACCGACAACGCTGGAGCTTTTTGCTCCGGAAACGCTCACCTTCATGCTGGAAACGTATCCGGACGCCTTTGACACCGAACTAACAGAGCGGCTCCAAGGCATTGCTCAAGGTGACATTGAAGTCTTTGTGCCTGAAGCAGCCATCACCCGCACCGACGGCAATCCCAGCGTGCTGGTGAGCCTGTACAAAGCAGGGGATGCCAACACGGTAAACGTGGCAGAAGAAATTTTTGCCAGGATGGACGGTTTTACCGAGGCCAATCCGAGCACGTCGGTGAACATGGTGTTTGAACAGGCGACTTTCATCGAGGAATCGGTCGCCGGCGTCTCGCGTGAAGGGGCGTTGGGTGGGGTGTTTGCCGTCATCGTCATTTTGATCTTCCTGAGCGGCCGCATTGGCAACAAGTATCAGGTAAGCTGGCAGGCAACGTTGGTGACGGCCGTTTCCATCCCCCTCTCTATCTTTACCGCCTTCCTGCTGATGGCCTGGGTGCCGCCCACCATTGGCGAATGGCTGCACAATCTGGTGCTTTCCACCGACAACAGCATTTTGCGCTTCATCTCACAGCTTTTCCCCACCGAAGTAACGCTCAACATCATGACCCTGAGCGGCCTGACGGTAGCCATCGGCCGCGTGGTAGACGATTCGATTGTGGTGCTGGAAAACTCCTACCGCTACATTCAGAAAGGTGACGATCCCAAACACGCCGTGCTGCAGGGCACCAAAGAGGTGGCCATTGCCATCTTCTCGGCGACGGTGACAACCATGGCCGTCTTCCTGCCGCTGGGTTTGATTGGCGGCATCATCGGCTCCTTCTTCCTGCCGTTTGGCCTGACGGTAGCCTACGCCCTGGCGGCCAGCTTTGTTGTTTCCATCACGGTCGTGCCGGCGCTCACCTACCTGCTCATTCGCAAAGAAAACATTCCCGACGAGCGAGAAACTACGATGCAGCGTTGGTACACGCCCGCCCTGGAGTGGGCCTTGCAGCATCGCTTCGTCACCATGCTGGCAGCCACACTTATCTTTGCCGGCAGCCTGTTTCTGCTAGGCCAACTGCCGCAGAGCTTTATCCCCAGCATCGGCGAGCCGACCATCAATGTCTCCATTTCCCTGCCACCTGGCACCGGCATGGTGGAAACCAATGAGATAGTGGAAGAGTTGGAAGGTGCTTTGCAGCCACTTGAAGAGATCGAAACGGTCCAGACCGAGATTGGCAGCGGCGGTGGTTTTGAGGCGCTTTTTGGCGGCGGCATCAGCCAGAATCTGGCTAACATGACCATCAGCGTGGGTGAAGAGCTGGTGCAGGACAGTGAGGCGCTGAACGACCTGACAAACGAAGTTCGCGCCGTAGCCGAGGATTTGCTGGGCGAAGACAATGTGAGCGTTTCGGCCGCCTCTCAGACCGGCTTTAGCGGCTTTTCCATCATCCTGACGGGTGAATCTCAGGGTGAGCTGGAAACGCTGGTTAATGATGTCAAAGCGGCTATCGAATCGGTCGATGTAGACGGCGACGGCATTGCCGACATCGCCAATGTGTCCAGCAACGTGGATGGAGCGGAAGATGGGGATGGCGTTAATGAAACGATTTTGCGGATAGACGGCCGTCCGGCCATCAGCTTCAGTGGCGAACTGGAAACGCAAAACACGCTGGGCGTCACCGACGCGGCCAAGCAGGCGATCAACGAGCTGGACACACTACCGAGCACGGTTGAAGTAACCGAAGGGTTCGATTCGCAGCAGCAGGTGGAAGGGTTCGAGTCGATGCTGACGGCGATTGGTTACTCCATCGTCATCGTCTACATCATCATGGCGCTGACCTTCCGCAGCCTGATCCATCCGTTTACCATTTTGTTCAGCCTGCCGTTTGCTCTGGTGGGGGCGGCGCTGGCCCTGTTCATCACCAACAGCGTACTGGGCATCTCGGCCATGATTGGCCTGATGATGCTGGTAGGCATTGTGGTGACCAACGGCATCGTGCTGATGGAGCTGGTGCAGCAGCTGCGGGCCAAAGGCCAAAACGTGTACGATGCTCTGGTGGAAGGTGGCCGTACCCGCCTGCGCCCCATCTGGATGACGGCCCTGACAGCTATCCTGGCGCTCATTCCGCTGGCCGCCAGCAACGAAGCCGGGGCCATCATCGCCTCAGAATTGGCTCGCGCTGTAATGGGCGGTTTGCTGGTGAGCACGGCCTTAACGCTCATTGTGGTGCCCGTTGTCTACAGCTTGACGGATCAGCTTTGGGTTAAACTAGTCAGCCTGTTCAAGCGATAAAGGATTTTTGTCAACAGATTACGCAGATTTACAGATAAGAATCTTTTCAATCTGCGCAATCTGTTGATGATTTTCTTGCTCATTGGCGAGCGCCGTTGTTTTGGCAGCGGCGCTTTTTTTGTGCATTTTGTCCCAGGTACTAATTTATTGCGGCAAAGTACCGAAATAGCGTAAGATTACCGGCCAACTTTTTCAAAGGCAGAGGGAGGCGTTCTTGAGTGGTGAAATCAGTTTGGTCTTAATCATTTTGGGAGCATCCGTCGTTTTGTTCGCATCAGAAAAAATTCGGGTTGATGTGGTAGCCATGATGGTGCTGCTGTCGCTGCTCCTAACCGGCTTGCTCACCCCCGAAGAAGCGTTCTCCGGGTTTTCAAATCCGGCCGTTATTACCGTGTGGGCCATTTACATCGTCAGCGCCAGCCTGACACACACCGGCATTGCCGACGTCATTGGCAAATATATCGGCCGTATTGCGGGTACGGAGGAGGCCCGCCTGACGTTTGTCGTCATGGCCGCGGTGGCCGTAATGTCTGCCTTTATGAACAACATTGGGGCTGCGGCCGTTTTGCTGCCGGTGACGATTGGATTAGGCCGCAAAGCCCGGATTCCCGCCTCCAAACTGCTCATCCCGCTGGCCTTTGGTTCCTTGCTGGGTGGCACTACCACGCTCATCGGCACACCGCCCAACCTGCTGGCCAGCGACGCCTTGCAGGAAGTGGGTCTGGAGCCATTCCAACTGTTTGATTTTACGCCGATGGGTCTCATTGTTTTGAGCAGCAGTCTGGTTTATATGTACTTTATTGGCCGCCATTTGCTGCCCCGCTATGAAGAAACCCTGCATGAAGACCCGCAGGATTTTAACCGGGAATTCCAACTAAAGGATTACCTGGCAGAGCTGTATGTGCTGCCGGAGTCACCGCTCATTGGCAAAACAATTGTGGAAAGCCGTCTTGGTGAACATTATGATTTGACGGTGATGGGGGTGCTGCGCGACGGCCGTATGCGGTTGGGAATTTTGCCCAATGCCCACATCCGCGCCGGCGACATGCTGCTGGTAACAGGATCTGAGGAGAAAATGCTCTCGGTACGCCGCGAAATCGGCGTGACGCTGGTGCCTGAGAGCGAAATCGACGAGCATGAACTGCAATCGGACGAAGTGGTAGTGGCCGAACTGGTAGTGAGCCAAAAAGCCCCGTTCATCGGCAAGACGATTAAAAACGCCAATTTCCGGGCGCGGTATGGCCTGACGGTGCTGGCTATCTGGCGCGAAGAAAAAGCGATTGCCGGGCGGTTAGGCAATGCCCAGCTTAAGCTGGGGGATACGCTGCTGGTGCAAGGCCGCAAAGAGCGCATTGAAGAAGCAGGCAATGACATCTCCTTCTTACTTCTCACCGAACGCGAGGAACCGACGCTACGCGCCAGCAAGGCACCCATGAACCTGCTTATTTTTGTCTCGATGATCACGATGGTGGGATTGGGCTGGCTGCACATTTCGGTTGCGGCCGTTTTGGGGGCAGTCCTTTCTGTGCTCACCGGCTGTTTAACAATGGACGAGGCGTATAAATCTATCGAGTGGAAATCGGTTTACCTGATTGCCGGGATGCTGCCGATGGGCATCGCTATGGAAATCACAGGCACTGCTCAATTCTTGTCTGAACAGGTAATTGGCCTGGTTGGCTCGATGGGGCCTCGGGGCGTCATGGTAGGGCTCTTCATGCTCACAACGATCCTCACGGCGTTTATGTCTAATGCGGCAGCGGCCGTTTTGGTGGCGCCCATTGCCATTCAATCTGCTTTTAGCTTAGATTTGGACCCTCATGCGTTTGTGATGGGCATCGCCATTGCCGCCTCTAATTCATTTGTGACGCCAATTGGTCACCAGGCGTGCGTGCTGGTTTACGGTCCCGGCGGCTACCGTTTTTTTGACTTTGCCAAAGTGGGGCTGCCGCTCACCATTTTGATCTGGATTTTGATGACAATCTTTTTGCCCGAGTTTTTTCCCTTTTAATTCAGCGAGCTCCCTACAAATTTACGATCATTCAAGATGACAGGTAAGCGCGATTTTTGGCAACAACAAGCAAAACGATGGCCGGTGGTACTACTCCTACCGCTGCTGTTTTTGCTGATCTTCTTTTTTTACCCGTTGGGGAACATTTTTCGCTTGAGTTTGACGGCCGAAGCGTTGGGGGAACTGGTGCAACGGCCGTCTTTTCGCAACGTGGTCTGGTTTACGGTGTGGCAGGCGGCGCTCTCTACCGGGCTGACGCTGCTGCTGGGGCTGCCCGCCGCCTATCTGTTTGCCCGCTACGAATTCCGCGGCAAGACGGTTTTGCGCGCCCTCACCACTATTCCTTTTGTGATGCCCACCGTGGTGGTGGCCGCCGCGTTCCGCGCCCTGCTGGGGGTCAACGGGCCGCTTAACCGCCTGCTGACGGCCGTTTTACAAACAGACACCCCGCTCATCCAGCTAGAGCAAACGTTGACGATCATTTTACTGGCCCACGTTTTTTACAACGTCACGGTGGTGGTGCGGCTGGTCGGTGGTTTTTGGGGCAACCTGAATCCGCGATTGGTGGAAGCGGCGCAGACGTTGGGCGCTTCGCCGCGTCGCGCTTTTTGGGAGATTACCCTGCCGCTGCTACGGCCGTCACTCATCAGCGCCAGCCTGCTCATTTACCTGTTTACCTTCACCAGCTTCGGCGTCATCCTCATTTTGGGCGGTCCGGCATTCAGCACCATCGAGACGGAAATTTACCGCCAATACATTACCTTTTTGCGGCCCGATGTGGCCGCGGCGCTTTCGTTATTGCAAATTGTGTTTACTTTTGGCCTAATGTCACTATACGCAAAATGGCAGCAGCAAACGGCCGTTTCCCTTGAGCTGCGCCCGCAAGAAAGCACCCAGCGGCAGGCAAAAACAGTAGGCGAGAAGCTGGCGCTGGGCGGCATGGTTGCCGGCCTGCTGCTCTTTTTGCTGACGCCGCTGCTGGCGCTGGTGTGGCAGTCGCTGGTGGACCGCGAGGGGCAGTTTACCCTGGCCTACTACCAGGCGCTGCCCACCTTGCGCCGGGACAGCGTCGTATTTGTACCGCCGTTGGTGGCGCTGCGCAATTCGCTGGGGTACGCTTTGCTCACGGTGATTGTCGCCGGGGTTCTGGGGCTGTTTTCAGCCACTTTTTTGATACGGCCGTCCCGCTGGCGTAGCTGGCTCGATCCGCTCTTTATGCTGCCGCTGGGCGCCTCGGCGGTGACGTTGGGGTTTGGCTACGTGGTCACGTTTCGCTGGCTGCGCACCTCGCCGCTGTTGGTGCTGATTGCCCACGTTTTGGTAGCCTTTCCTTTTGTGGTACGCACGCTGCTGCCCGTTTTGCAAGGGATCAAGCCCAGTCTGCGGGAGGCAGCGGCCGTGCTGGGCGCCTCCCCCAGCCGCGTCTGGCGCGAGGTGGATTTGCCGATCGTGGGCCGGGCGCTGCTGGTAGCTTCGGTGTTTGCCTTTACGGTGAGCATGGGCGAATTTGGTGCGACCAGTTTTATTGTGCGGCCCAACAGCGGTTACCTGACTATCCCCATTGCCATTGAGCGTTTTTTAGGGCAGCCGGGGGTGCTTAACTACGGTCAAGCACTGGCCATGAGCACGATACTGATGTTGGTAACGGCCGTTGGCTTCATCGCCATCGAACGGTTCCGCTACGCCGACATTGGGGAATTTTGATCGATCTTGTGCAAACGGGTACGATGGCCGACAATAGGTCTATTGTGCTTCGAAGGAGTGGATCATGCGTTCAACCAGCCATTTTGCCGTGATTGCCCTGCCCCTAAACAGGCCGGATATTGTCAGCTTTTTGCTGCCGCCCACGCGCAAACCCAGAGGTGCCAAATTGCAGATAGTGGGGCAACGGCCGTCGCCCCAGGCTGAGCGCGCCTGGATTGGGGGGCTTCGGCAAGCAACCGATCCTACCGTGGCTGACTTTCTAGACATTGACAATCCCCGCCATAATTTGGTTGAAACGCACACGGATCGGCTGGTGCCCATAGAATTTCTAGCCAGAGCTGATTTTCTCACCCGCAACCTGGGCGGCTGGGCGCCCATTTATTTTGCTGTCGCTTACTTGCCCAGGAAACGGCCGTCTGACCCCCTGCTCAAACACCTGGAACTGCTGGCCGACTATGGTGAACAGGTGCGTTACTTTGGGGCAGATGCCGACCAGGTAGCCTCTCGCCTGGAAGAAGAAGCAGGCTGTCCCTGGCCTGACTTTTTGTCGTCATTACTCTATTTGCACAGCTTGCGCCCCAGGCCAGCCTTGAAAGCAGAGGGAGAAACGGCCGCAACCACTACCTTCATCGAACGCCTCTTTAGAGAAGCTGCCTCGGGAAACTGCCTGGCAACGGCCGATACACCCCCTGTGCCCAAAATATTGCTCTACGACGAATTATTGAGCCAGATGCGCCGGCTTGAATTAGCGCGACGCAGCTACCTGATGTCCGGTGACACGTGGCCCGCTTTAACCATCCAAACGTGGCAAGAAGCATGGCGACAAGAAACGGGCATGACGATGATTGTCAAAGGAGAATATATCGCCGGCCGCCACCGGGGCAGCCTGGTATTGATTGCCCCAGAGTTGGGCGTTGTTGTCAAACAGCCAGCCCCGGAACCATTCCACGAAATCAAATTAAACGCCAAAACGGCAAATGGCCAGCCGGAAAACTGGCCCATCCTGACCCAGGACGGTGCCTTAGTGACGCCTCGCGGCCGGGTGCGCCTGCTGCTGGAAGAAGGATTTGTTCCACGCCTGCACCAAATTTTTGCCCATGATATGACATTCTCAACGTTGATGGGTTTCACGCTGGAAGCGTTTGTTGTGGGACACACGATTCAAGATTATGTGCTGGCCGACCACGAGCGCATGACGGCCGATCTCTACGAACTGTTTGTGCTGCACCAGCAAACGTGCGAGGCGCTGGGGGTTGAAAATGGGGACTGGCATTCGGCAAACTTTATTTTGCAGGATAGCGACGGTGAGGTTGTGCATATTGATTGGGGTGCGGCACGGCCGTTGCACCAGGATGAATTGAGTGCGGAAGGCTTTCAAGCCCGGTTAAACCAGGTGCAAAACATTGCCTACTCGTTTCAGAACGAAGCGTTGGCCAAACGTATCCAGCGGCTGCACACCGAACTGGTTGCCGACCCGGAACGGCTAGAAAGCATACGCCGGCAGGCGCAGGCGTTGGTAGATTCAGCAGCGGCTTGATGGTCAACCATTCTCAGAAAAGGAGCAGAAATCGATGACCCATTGGTGGCAAAAAGGCATTGTGTATCAAATTTATCCGCGCAGTTTCCAGGATACAAACGGAGACGGTATTGGGGATTTGCATGGAATCATCCAGCGGCTGGGCTATCTGCACTGGTTGGGCATTGACGCTATTTGGATTTCGCCGATGTATCCGTCACCCATGGCTGATTTTGGCTATGACATAAGCGACTATACCGATGTCCATCCTATGTTTGGCACGCTGGCCGATATGGATGAATTGATTACGGCCGCTCACCAACGCAATATAAAGGTGCTGCTAGACTTTGTGCCCGGCCACACCTCCAATCAACATCCCTGGTTTCTAGAATCCCGATCATCCCGCGACAATCCCAAGCATGATTGGTACATCTGGCGCGATCCGGCACCGGACGGCGGTCCGCCAAACAATTGGCTCAGCCGCTTCGACGGCAAATCCGGCTGGACCTGGGACAAAAATAGAGAGCAATATTACCTTCATTCCTTTTTGGCTGAACAGCCCGACCTCAACTGGCGCAATCCCCAAGTGCGGGAAACCATGCTGAACGTCATGCGCTTCTGGCTGGATCGCGGACTGGATGGATTTCGCGTTGACGTGGTTTACCGGGTGATGAAAGATCCGCAACTGCGGGACAACCCGCCCAATCCCGATTGGCGCGAAGGCATGGACCCGGGTCACCGCCTGATTGAAAAGTACAACAAGAACACACCTGATGCCCACGAGTTTAATCGCTGGCTGCGCGCCGTTACCGATGAATATGACGGCCGTGTACTCATCGGTGAAATTAACCTGCCCCTACCCGCGCTGGTAAAGCATCACGGCCAAAACGATGAAATCCATCTGCCGCAAAACATCAACCTGCACGACACCACCTGGGAAGCCGAGAAAATCCGCGCTTTAGTCGAGCAGTATGAGGCGCTGCTGCCGGAGGGCGCCTGGCCCAACTGGGTACTGGGGAATCATGACCAGCACCGCGTGGCCACGCGCATTGGCCAGGATCAGGCACGGGTAGCCATGATGCTCCTGCTCACCTTACGGGGAACCCCGATCAATTATTACGGCGACGAATTGGGAATGCACGACGTGGCGATACCGCCCGAAAAAATTCAGGACCCCTGGGAGATTTATTCGCCTGGCCTGGGGTTGGGCCGCGACCCGGAGCGTACACCCATGCAGTGGGACGACACACCCAATGCCGGATTTTGCCCGCCGGATGTCGAGCCGTGGCTGCCGGTAGCTGATGATTATGCGCAAAACAATGTGGCATTGGCCCGCAGCCGGCCAGACTCCATGCTGACCTTCACGCAAAAACTAATTGGGCTGCGTCGTGCTGCGCCAGCCTTACACATTGGTGAGTACCGTTCGCTGTCCGCCCCGTTGGGTCTTTTTGCCTATTTGCGGGCGTACGGCGCAGAGCGGTATGTCGTTGTGCTTAATTTCACCAACCGTGAGCAAGTCTGGCCCATACCGGACGAAATTGGCCGGCTTGAGATAGGTTTGACGACGCATCTACCAAACGACAAAGAAATCGAAGGACAACAGTTGTCACTGCATCAAAATGAGGGTGTTGTGCTAAAGGTAGCAGAGGCATAGATTCCTGCGGAGGTAAATCGGTTTTTACATGGGGGGTGGACTGGTTTTGCAAACGGCCGTTAACAGCCCGGATGTTCATGCGGCCGTTCCCTTTTACGGTTCGCCGCTGTCCCCCAGCGAAGCGGCCCAGGTTAGTGCACCGGTGCTGAGCTTTTTAGGCAAAAGCAAATCAATTTCGTCTTGCAAAGAAACATTTGTGTTAAATTTTTGTGTGAACCTGTCAGGTTTGGATTGTTATGGCCGTTGCAGACGCAGCGCCGGATCGCCCAGTAAGTTGACAACCAGGATCGCGTCTTGCAAACCGGGATCGCCGGCAGCGGCCGTTTGGGCATTGAGTAACGCTTCGCCCACGGTATCCACCTCATTCTTGAGCAGCTCCGCATAAAACAGATCGCCCAAAGGCGTGAGTGCGGGCGGCGAACCGGTGCTGGTGGGGGCAATGGCTGCCACGACACCGCCCTCTTCCACCCAAAGCAGATTTTCGGCCAGGCTGTCTGTTTCCGGCTCGGCAAAAGCGCCGTTGTTGCAGGTAAATGTGGTGAAGATGGGTGTGTGCCCATTGTTCGCCAGCATCGCCACGTCATCTCCCGTAAACACCTGGCCATCTCCCCACTGGGAAACGTAGCCTTCTCCAGCATAATTGATGAGGCCCACGCCTTTTGCCAGGGCCCCCATAAGATCATAATGAGTCGAATCGTTTTGGCCCAATTGCAGTGCGTTGATCTCGTAACCCTCGTTTTGCAGGTGTGCAGCTAACCCGGTGTTGAACTGATCGTAGTCGGGTTCGGCGTCGCTCACAAACAAGGCGCGGTTGATCCAGTAGGAACGGCCGTTTGCCTCATAGGCCAGCGTTTTGGCCACCATGATTTGCAGCTGTTCGGCCGTTTGCGCCGGAAACCGGCCAATGGCCAGTGCAGGTAACCCATTCTCCCCCAAAACGTACCAGGTATCGCTGCTGGCGTATCCCCGAGGCAACTGCACCAGCTGCGTCGGCAGTAGGTTGCTGTTTTTACCGTCAAGGTGATTATGAATATCGTAGCTGGCATCGCCGGCCAGCAGCACAAAACGGGGTGCCGGCGCAATCCAGTTGGCCTGGGCATACGCCAAGAAGCTGCGAATAGCAGCAGCATCTTCCTGCCCGTAACCAAATTCGGCATAAATCTGGCCGAGGGGAACGGCCGTGACCCGCAAGCCTTGCTCGGCACGATAGGTCAACAGCGGCTGAAGGGCCTCTACAAACATAGTGTCGTCGGGATAAATGACGATGTAATCTGCCCCGCGCTCGCTGTGGCGCAGCGCCTGCTTGGTGACAAGGCTGTTAGAGAAAGACGGCCGTAACGCTTCGTCAGGATTCAGGGCATAGTAACGGCTGTTCACCCCGCTGCCGGCAAACAACACATCGTTGCCAACCTGGGTGAAGTTGGTCAAGGCCACCGGGTCCTGGCGCAGCGTCACGTCAAACAGCAGCAGATCGGCATCCGCGTTCTGAATGGTGATGGTGCTGGCGCTGCTGCCAAACCAGAACTGGCCTTGTCCGGCTTCCAAAACACCTTCGTAAAGCAGCTCAATGCGATCCACGTAAATCGCCTCACCGGCAGCCGAAATATCACCGGGGCTGGTGAGGCTGAGCAGATTGCGCTCGCCCGGCTGTAAAACACCGCTGGGCAGCTCCACGGTTGTAGAAGTGTATTGAATACCGTCCCATACCCAATCTTCTAGCTGACGGCCGTTCAGCCCAATTTGTAAATGGTGATCGGGGTTGCTGGGGCTGGCCGTACTGGACCAAACAGAAATAGTAAGCCGGCCGCGGCCACCGCTGGGTTGGATATTGTTGAGGGGAAACTTCCAGGTGTGTGGGGCCAACAGTAAACGGCCGTACCACGGATCGCTGCTGCTGGTTTCGGCCAGGAAGTTGCTGTTTTCTTCCCACACCTGGCGGAAGGTGGCCTTGTTGCTGCCGCGTCCGGTAGCAGCAACCTCTTTTTCAGCCATGGCTAACCCTTCACCAAGACTCAACCGGTAAACAGCTGGAGCGGATATCGTGCTGGTAATGGCTTCGGCCAGGAAAAACATAGTGCGCCCGTCTTCAGCAATGAAGTACGGCACCTGCTCTCCCTGACGCGTTAAGTTGATGGTGTCATGGGAAAAAGTAGAGAGCTGCCAGTTGAACGGCCGTAAATCAGCGGTCGTAATTGCCGCAATGCCGGTTTCGGTAATGGTGAGGTTGATAAATTGAGGAATGTCGCGCAGGGCAGACGGCCGTCGGCGCAGTTCGCGCCCTTCAGTTGCCTGAGCAAAGGAATCTAGCCAAAAAGTTAACGCCGCCGCCCCCAAAAATACAATTGTTAGGCAGCCAAAAAGCGCCAACATCTTGCGATGATGTGAAGATTTTGGTGAGGAAAAAGCCCCGGTTTGGGCAGTGCCTGCATGTTGGGTTTGTGGGTCAGCCATACCTTAAGAATCACTCAGCTCGTCGCCTGCTTGCCAATACTCTAAAGATTGTAGAGCATGGTACGATTGCTGCATATGAATTCTTAGGGAGGGCTAAGGCGTAACCGTTTACGGGTGTACGCGGTCGATCCTGTGCCTGGCACTCCTAAAGTTTAATCCGCAGGCATCAGGGTAGGTTCAGCTTCTGCTGCCACTTCCTCCGGCTCATCATGCTCAAACTGGCTGTTGTACAGCTCGGCATAGAAGCCGCCGCGTGCCAAAAGCTCTACATGGTTGCCCTGCTCCACGATGTCGCCATCGCGCATCACCAAAATCAGGTCGGCGTTGCGAATGGTGGAGAGGCGATGGGCGATGATAAAGCTGGTGCGGCCCACCATGAGGCGGTCCATTGCCTGTTGAATCAATACTTCCGTGCGCGTGTCCACCGAACTGGTAGCTTCGTCCAAAATCAGGATTTTGGGATCGGACAGAACGGCGCGGGCGATGGTGAGCAGCTGCATCTGCCCCTGCGAGATGTTGGTGGTTTCTTCGTTGATGACCATGTTGTAGCCATCCGGCAGGGTGTGGACAAAGTGATCGACATGGGCAGCCTGGGCCGCAGCTTCGACTTCGGCGTCCGTTGCTTCGGGACGGCCGTAGCGAATATTCTCCATCGCGGCATCTGTTTTAAAGTCCAGGGCCGAGAAGGTGTCATCGAAGATGTAGATGGGTGGCTGCTTCACCAGGGCGCGGGCAATAGAAAGGCGCTGTCGCTGCCCGCCAGAAACGTTAGTGCCGCCCTGGGAAATTTCAGTTTGCAGCCCCTCTGGTTTGCTGTTGATGAATTCGGCGGCCTGGGCGATGGTAACGGCCGTTTGCAAATCCTCCACGCTGGCCAATTCGTCGGCATAACGCAAATTGCTCTCTATGGTGCCGGAAAACAGGATGCCTTTTTGCGGCACGTAGCCAATCTTGTCGCGTAAATCGTGCTGCGTCACCTCGCGAATATCCACGCCGTCCAGCAAGATCGCTCCGTCCGCCACGTCATAAAAACGAAGACAATCTGCATAGCATATTGCAGAAAAGCCATTACGTCGCCTACCTGCATGTTGGCCTGGGCTACCTGGTTGGCCCCTACCCAAAGCATGACTACAGAAAGCACGTTCAAAAGGCCAGGTCCAGGTTGGCCTGGATGAATAACAAGACGATGGAAACCGTCAGCATAAACATGTACGGCTTCAGGTAACTTCGAATGCTGAAACAATGATCGATGGTTTTAAGATGATTGCGCGTATGCTGCTCAACGAGGGCCCGCCCGTTGTCCGTCAGGCCAATGTTGAAACGCCGGCGATCATCAGGGTCCAGGGCGCGCTCAATCAACCCATTTAGAAGTTATCTGTTTCAGTAATTCTTCGCTCATAACTTTCCTTGCCCACAAGCAAACTATCTTCGGCCACGATTGTTGGTGCGCCCCCCCTGTTGTCGTCGCCTTGACGAGCCATTTTTGTTACTAGACCGCCGCGAATAGTTGCCGCGTGGCTTACTGCCATCGTCCCGATTCGGTCTGCCATTTTGCGCAGGCACAAGCGCTTTTTCCGGATCAAAACTGCCGTAATCAAAATCGGGCCAGCGCCGCCGTTCCAGCCGCGTTTTCAGCACGCGCTCAATGTCGCGCACCATGGCCGCGTCGTCATCGGTGGCGAAGGTGAAGGCATCCCCTTCTTCAGCCGCCCGGCCCGTACGGCCGATTCTATGTGTATACGCATCCACCGTATCCGGCATGTCAAAATTGATCACATGCGAGATTTCGGCCACGTCAATGCCTCTAGCGGCAATATCGGTCGCCACCAAAATATCATACTTGCCGCTGCGGAAACCATCCATCGCTTTTTGACGCCGGTTCTGCGACATGTTCCCTTGCAGCGCCTCCGCCTTGTAGCCTTTCTTGTCTAAATCACGCGCCAAAAATCGAGCCCGTCGCTTGGTGCGGGTGAAGACCAGCACGCGCCCGGTGGCCATCTCATCCAGCATGGTGAACAGCAGGTTTTTCTTCATGCCGCTGGGCACAGGGTAAAGTGCGTGGGACACTGTTTTGGCCGGGGCAATCAGGCCAATTTGCACGGTAACCGGATCGTTTAGAATGTCGTCGGCCAGTTCGCGGATGTCATCGGGCATGGTGGCTGAGAAGAAGAGAGTTTGCTGCCGGTTCGGCACCAGCTTGAGGATGCGACGAATGTCGGGCAAAAAACCCATGTCGCACATGCGGTCCGCCTCATCCAGCACCAGCACTTCTACTTTAGAGAGATCAATCTGCTTTTCACCGGCCAAATCGAGCAGCCGGCCGGGGCAGGCAACGACAATTTCCACGCCGCGCCGCAGGGCATCAATTTGCCCTTTTTTGCCGACGCCGCCGTAAACGGTGGCGCTGCGGATTTTGGTGTATTTGCCCAGATCAACGGCCGTTTGGTGAATCTGTTCGGCCAGTTCGCGCGTGGGGGCGACGATGAGCGCCCGCACCTGGCGCAGCGGTCCACGGGTGAGGCGCTGCAGGATGGGAAGAAGGAAAGCGGCCGTTTTGCCCGTACCTGTCTGCGCCAAACCAAGTAAATCCGATTCGGCTAAAACGTGGGGAATGGCCTGCTGCTGAATGGGTGTCGGCTCGGTAAAGCCGACATCTTTAATGCCCGTTTCCAGGCGTGGATCAAGCGAAAATTGGGTAAAACTCACTGAAATTGCTCCTTGACTGCCTTGAGCCAAGGTCCAATCTCAGCCCTTCGTTAGTCTAAGCCTGCTCGTTGTTTATTGATTTTATGCAGGCAGAATGCGTCAGTATAAGCGGTTTGCGGGCAGCGCGCCAATTTCTGTCAGGGAATCACCGTTTCGCGGGCCAACTGGGTTTCACGGAACGTCTGTACCCGATTTTTCCCTCTGGCCGTCAGGTGCACCTGGTCGGCATCAACGTGAACCATGTTGCGCGCTTGCAGTTGATTCAGTATGCGTCTGGTTTTTTGCGGCGACCAGCGAAAATGATGGTACAATGTGTTCACTGCCAGCTCATCCTGGGCAGAAGCCGTGCCTTCGTGATTGTGAATGTGGGCCAATACCACCTGGTTATCAAAGCTGCGCTGCTGCCGCTTGCGCCGCAGCATGGTAGACACCAAACCATATTTGGGCGAAAGAATCCAGGAAGCCAGGAAAAAGAAGAAAATCATCAGCACCATCGACGCCGAAATTGATGAATCCCACTCCTCAAGCAAGCCCAAATTCAACAGCCGGTTAAGGCCCGCTAAAACAGTATCCAACTGGAACAACCCCAAAAAGCTGCCGCGCGCCAAATCGTAGCCAAAGTAAGCGCCGGCGGCACCGATGGCTGAGCTGTAAATCAGCATCCGGGTGAGATTGTCGGTAAGCAGGTAAGCGGCTGCCGGGGGAATGATAAAGAAGGCGATCACCAGAATAGAGCCAACGGCCTCAAACGCACCCACGGCCACCAGACTCACTGTGATCATGAGAGCATAATTCAACAAAGTGGGCCGAAAGCCCAACGCCGCCGCCAGCGCCGGATCAAACGTGGAGAGCTTCAGTTCCTTAAAAAAGAGCGTCACAAAAACCAGCGTCAATATGGTGATGAGCAGCATCACGGTGATCGATTTTGGCCAGAAGACGAGCAGCGGTTCCGTTTCCAGCAGACCGGCCTGCCACGCCTGCGCCGGGCTGTAGGTGCCGCAGTTGGCACACGTCTCCGTAAATTCGGCCCCTTCATCGCGGGGGGTGATGGCCAGCTCGCGGCAGTTGGTGCAGCGACGGATGATCTCAGCCTGGGGATCGTCGGGGGTGATGGTAACAGTTTCGCAGTTTTCCAGGCAATGGCTGTTGGTATCGGCCCAGGCCACGCCAATTTCGCCAACCATCACCGCGTCTTCATCCAGGTGCACATCCTGCACATAGCGCGAAATAAGAATAACGGCGATGGCAAAGAGCAGGGGAAAGGCCAGTCCCAGGGCGGCATCCTGTTTTACCAGGCCAGAACGGTAAATCGCTTCGGTCAGCACCACCGTGGCCACGCCGGCCAGCGCCGCCCCGATGATCAGCCAGGGCGAGCTTAAGTCCGGTTCCTGCTGAAACCACGATGTTAATATCAAGAAGGCAACCACAATGCCCAGCAGCACGGTGTGGCTGATGGCGTCGCTGGTGAGCGACATGCCGCGCAGCAGCAAAAAGGTGCCCAGCAGCGCGCCGGACACGGCAATCAGGCCGCCAATGATGGTGGCGGTGTTTTGCGGATCGCGCAAAAAGCTGTTGATGACCGCCTGATCAAAAAAGTTGAGTAAAAACGGAATGAAAAATTCTTCAATTTGAACCATCAGTGAACGCCTTCTTCCAGTTTTTGTTCTAGTTGGGCCACGGCCGTTTCCGGTAAAAGCTGGCGTATGTCCTGCTGCCGATTTTCGGCAATCAGCGGTAAGTTCAAGGTTTCATTGTATTGGCGGTATACATCCCACAGCAGCGCGTTTTGCGCCTGGTGCGCCGCCACTTCAGCGCCGGCGTCCGTCAACCGCCAGCTCTCACCATCCTGCTGCACGTACCCCTGGCGCAGCAGCCGCTTGAGCCCCAAATTGGCAATGTTGCCGCTGACGCCGAGCAGGAATTTTTGGGGAACGGCCGTCTCCAGCGAACCATGATCATACGCATAATGAAACATATCATTCAGTACCGTCTGTGCCGCAAAGCGCCGCCGGTCGCCGCGCTGCCGCAGCAGCGACCAGACCAGCCCCCGCCCCGGCGCAAAGCCAATCGAAATGACTACCAGTAGAAAAGCGACCACGATAATCATCGGGCCTGTGGGCACGTCGGTGTCTACGGCGCTGATGATTGCCCCTGTACCACCGGCAAATGCGCCAAAAACGGCCGCTAAAATCACCATCTGCGTCAATTTGTTGGTCCACTGGCGGGCGGCAATGCCGGGGGCAATCAACATCCCTACCATCAAAATGACGCCGGCCAACTGCAAGCCCAGCACAATTGCCACCACAATCAGCGTAGACAGCAGCATACTAAACAGGTTCACACGGAACCCATTCGCCCCGGCAAACTCGGCGTCAAACGTGATCAGCTTGAACTCTTTCCAGAACAGGGCCAACAGCACAAAGGCAACCGCGCCGACGCCGGCGATCAGCCGCACGTCGTTTTCCACAATGGCTGCCGCCTGGCCAAAGATGAAGGTGTCCAATCCGGCCTGGCTGGCATCCGGACGGGCCTGAATATAGGCCAGCAGGGCAATGCCGGCAGCAAACCAGGCGGCCAGCACAATGCCCATCGCCGTATCTTGCTTGATGCGCGTTGTGCCAGTCACCATGTTGATGAACTGCACGCCCAGCCAACTGGCAATAAACGCCCCGATGAGCAAAAAACCCAGTTCCCGGCCAAACAGCAAAAAAGCGATGGCCACACCGGGCAAAGCGGCGTGGGAGAGCGCATCCCCCATCAAGCTTTGCTGGCGCAGCACGGCAAAGCAGCCCAGCACACCGCTCACAACGCCCAGCAGCGAACCGCCCACGGCCACCGTGCGCAGCGTGTAATCGTAACGAACATTCAAGACAAGCTGGCTAAACGGCAAAAACAGCACCGCAATCAGGGCAATGACCCCTATCAACAGCCAGACACGCCGGTCTTCTGCAGAAAGTCTGGCCAACATTATCCTGTCTCCATCACCGTCTGGGCGTTCTCTTCATGCAGGTAAGAAACGCGCCCGCCGTACGTTTTGCGCAGCTTCTCCGGCGTAAACGTGGTGCCGATGGGGCCACTGGCCACTACCTCCACGTTGAGCAGCGTCACCCAGTCAAAATATTCTTCCACCGTTTGCAAATCGTGGTGGACCACCAGCACGGTTTTACCCCGTTCGCGCAGCTCGCGCATGATGGCGATGATGGCCCGTTCCGTCACGGCGTCTACGGCCGCAAACGGCTCATCCATAAAATAAATTTGGGCATCCTGCACCAGCGCCCGCGCCAGGAAAGTGCGCTGCTGCTGCCCGCCGGAAAGCTGACTAATTTGCCGGTGGGCAAAATCCTGCAAGCCCACCTGCTCCAGGGCATGCATGGCCAGCTCATGCTCCTTGCGCCCCGGACGGCGAAACCAGCCCAGTTTGCCATACAGTCCCATCATCACCACGTCCAGCACCGAGGTGGGAAAATCCCAATCGACGCTGCCGCGCTGCGGCACGTAGCCGACAAAGCTGCGCGCCTTTTCGTAGGGCAGGCCATAAAAGCGCACCGTGCCCGCCGCGCGGGGGATAAGATTGAGCGCCGCTTTGATTAATGTGCTTTTACCAGCACCGTTGGGGCCCACGATAGCCATCAATACACCTTCGGGCACTTTTAAATCGACGTCCCAAATGGCCGGTTTGCTGCTGTAGGCCACGGTCAAGTCGTCGATAACCAGGGCGATGGTTGGGTTGTGGGGTACGGCCGTTTCTTGTTTATCACTCATAACTTCAGTTCCTTGATATTTTTTCACAGCGGAGAGCGCGGAGAGCGCAGAGATTTTTTCCGATTACTGTTTTCTCCGTGTTCTCCGCGTCCTCCGCGGTTAGTTTTGCTTATTCAGCACAATCCACGTTCAATAATTCTTCAGGCGGCGTGGGCGTTAAATCGGCGGGCCACTCAGGAATGGTGACCGCAACCCCGGCGCACTGGTAAGATTGCAGCACAGTGTATGCATTCGTCGCCAACATGCCCACGTAGGTTCCGGCAAACGTGCCCGGTTCACCCATCGCATCTGAATACATCTCGCGCACGCCAATACGCACCGAGCCGCCTTCAGCCGCCACCGCTTCAATGACCGCTTCAATAGTGTCCGGCGGAATGCTGCTCTCGACAAACACAACCGGAATCTGGTTGGCGATAATAAAATCAACCGTGCCCTGAATGTCGCCTACACCGGCTTCATCTTCGGTGCTTAAGCCCTGGATGGCTTCCATTTGCCAGCCAAAAGCCGCGCCAAAATATTGGAAGGCGTCGTGCGAGGTGACCAGATAGCGCTGCCCCTCAGGCACCGAGCGCAGACCATCGTTGGCCCATTCATAGAGCGGGGACATCATCGCCGCGTAGTTAGCGGCGTTGGCCGTGTAGGTATCGCTGTTGTCCGGGTCAATTTCGGCCAGCGCCTCACCCAAATCGGTGACGGTTAGTTCCCAGTTGCGCGGATCAAACCAGAAGTGGGGATCGTCTACGTCTACCAGCTCGTCGGACAGCTCAAAGCCGCCGATGGTGAACCCACCCTGCTTCACTGGCTCGCTCATGGCATGAATAAGAACGCCCTGCTCGCGCAGCGCGGCAAAAACGGTGTCGAACTGGCCTTCAAGGAAAAGGCCGCTGAAAATCACCATATCGGCCTCATTCATGGCGGCGATATCCGATTCGGTCGGCTGGTACAGATGGGGGTCTACGCCAGCCCCCATGAGCGGCGTAATCTCGACGTTGTCCACACCTTCGGTGAGAATCTGGGCGATATCGAATGCCTGAGTCGTGGTGGCCACAATCTTGAAGGCACCATCGGTATAGACACCGGAGCCGTTAGCAGCCACTTCGTCTGCCGGTGGCTCTGTTGAGCTGCTTTCGGCCGTGCCGCCACAGGCAACGGCCGTTAGCAGAAGCAATAATAAAAAAATGAGTGTCAGTTTATTCTTAGACAATTTATCCTCCGATGTGTTGTGTTGTTGAATCAGTCAGCTAAAAGGTATTAATGACTAATATGTTTTTTAAGAATATCTAATTAACGGGCTAAATTATAAACATATTTAGTACGCTGTCAAAATAATTTTAGATACATCTAAATATTTTGCCTGGACTAATTAAGCCACACCTTAGTTCCAGGCAACAGCACCGGAGAAACATGGCAAAATTTCAGTTACAGATTAATATGGTGGTATGACTCAAGACGATCTTCTTACCATCGGCCAACTGGCAGACCTGGCCCAGACGCGCCCCTCCACCCTGCGCTACTATGAAAAGGAAGGGCTGCTCACGCCACACGGCCGTACCGAGGCCGGCTATCGGTTGTACAAACCAGAAACGGCCGAACGGCTCCATCTCATTCAGCGCGCCCAGCGGCTGGGCTTCTCTTTGGCCGACATCAGCACGCTGCTGGGCGGTTGGGATAAAGGCAAAATCGACAGCGGCACGTTGAGTGAACTGGCGGAAAACCGGTTCATCGCCCTGGAAAAGCAGCTCACCGAACTGTTGGTGATGCGCCACGAACTCGATCTGTTTCTGCAGGACGTGCAGTCGCGCCAATCCCCCCTGCACCAGGAACAAATTAACGAGCTGCTGGCCAGGCTCTGTTCGCACCCCGCAGCACAAACGCCGGCCAGTACGCTGCTGGATTGGTTGGGACATTATGGAGGATGCGTGTTGAATACGGCCGTTGGCCACCATCTCCTCAACACCCTGCGCGGCCAGCACGTCCACATCTGGCAGGAAAATGACGCTTACCACATCCTCGTCGTCAGCAGCGACCCTGAAATTGGCAATGCCCTGCGCCGGCTCACCCAGCTGGAAGCCAACTGCGATTTGCACACCAACGCCGCCCCCCAATTTTTCCACAACGACGAAGGTTTTCTCCTCGTGGCCACCGGCGACAGCGCCTTTATTCTGGCCCGGCTGTTCCTGGCCCTGGAGAGTGAACGGTAATCGGTCATCAGTTTAACGGCTACCGATTACCGACCACCGCTTACGGATTACCGATAAAACTTGACCTTCAACCCGACTTTAAGGTGTAAAATGGTGAGGCTTGTGGCTAGCAGTTTGTGGCTGGTAAAAACTAGCCCCTAACCACCAGCAACTATTTTAGGAGTCAAAGACGAATGAGTAACCAACACACCTTTCGCGTCACCGGGATGGATTGCGCCAGTTGTGCCCAAACGGTGGAAAACGGCGTGGCGCGGCTGGACGGCGTGGAAAGCTGCCAATTAAATTTCACTACCGAGACTTTGCGCGTGTCGGGAACGGCCGTGCCGCAAAACATCATCCATCGCATTCAGGAGCTGGGCTACGATGTAGCCTCGCCAGACGAAAAACCAGAAACGGCCGAAACGCTTTCCTTCTGGCAGTTCATGCGCCAGCGGCGGGAAACAACGTTCGCTCTGCTCGGCGCGCTGCTCATTTTGCCTGGACTGCTCTTCAACGAACTGCTGCCCATGCTGGGCTGGGAACATCCCCTGCTTGACCTTTCCTCCGTGGCGGCGCTGGTGCTGGCCGGCGTGCCCATCGCCCGCAGCGGCTGGCGCTCTCTGCGCGTGAACCACGAGCTGACCATCAACGCCCTGATGACGATTGCCGCCGTTGGTGCCGTTTTCATCGGTGCCTACACCGAGGCCGGATTAGTGATGGTGCTGTTTGCCATTGGCGAGGCGCTTGAAGGGTATACGGCCGTGCGCGCCCGCAACAGCATTCGCAGCCTGATGCGCGTTTCGCCGCAAAGCGCCACCGTCCTGCGCCCCTGTATGGATTGCGAAACGCATTTGGGTCAAAATGGCTATACGAATGGCGACTGCCCGTTTTGTGGCGTCGAGCCCCACCGGGTGCCGGTAGAAGAGGTAAAGCTGGGTGAAACGGTGCTGGTAAAACCTGGAGAACGGATTCCGGTGGACGGCCGTATCCTCAGCGGCAGCTCTACAGTCGATCAATCCACCATCACTGGAGAAAGCACCCCCATCGCCAAACAGCCAGACGACACCGTTTTTGCCAGCAGCATCAACGGTGCCGGCGTGCTGCATCTGGAAGTAACCCACCTAGCTGAAGACAGCACCATCAGCCGCCTTATTCGGCTGGTGGAAGAAGCCCAGGAGCGACGCGCTCCGGCGCAGCGCTTCATTGATCGCTTTGCCCGCGTTTACACCCCGGCTGTGGTGGCACTGGCCGCCTTGGTTGCCATTGTGCCGCCGCTGCTCTGGCAGCAGCCGTTTATCGACACCGCCACGCCGACAAACGGCTGGCTTTACCGGGCGCTGGCCCTGCTCGTGGTGGCCTGCCCTTGCGCCCTGGTGATCAGCATTCCGGTTAGTTTGGTGAGCGCCCTGAGCAATGCCGCCAAAAATGGCGTGCTTGTAAAAGGTGGCGCTTACCTGGAGGCGCTGAGCCAGATTAAGCTGGTAGCCTTCGACAAAACCGGCACGCTCACCCAGGGCAAACCGGCCGTCATTCACTTCCAATCGATCCACTGCCAGGGCAACGGCTGCGAGCCGTGCAGTGACCTGCTGGGACTGACCCACGCGGTGGAGCAATCCAGCGAACACCCGCTGGCGCAGGCGGTGGCCCAGGCCGCAGGCGCCCACAGCGTGCAAAATCGTTATCCGGCTGCGACGGATGTTCAGGCTCATGTTGGCGCCGGCGTTGCCGGCACGGTAAATGGACAGCAGGTGCTGGTTGGCAGCCACCGCGCCCTGACCGAGCTACCGCACGACGCGCACTGTGCCGCTATCTCTTCAGCCGAAGCCGAAGGTCTGACCACAATGTTAGTTACGGCAGACGAAAAGTATCTGGGCTACCTTACCGTGGCAGACCAGGTGCGGGATGATGCGGCAACGGCCGTTGCCCAATTACACGATCTCAGCATCCAAACCGCCATGCTGACGGGCGATAACCAGGCCACGGCACAAAACATTGCCGGGCAGACGGGTATCGACCGCGTATTTGCCAGCCTGCTGCCGGCAGAAAAGGTGGAAAAGGTTGAAGAATTGCGCGCGGAATACGGTCATATTGCCATGATCGGCGACGGCATCAACGACGCCCCGGCGCTGGCCAGCGCCACGGTGGGCATTGCCATGGGGGCCGCCGGTACGGACCAGGCGATGGAAACGGCCGATATCGCCCTGATGCACGATGATTTAGGCAAGCTGCCTTACGCCATCCGCCTCAGCCGGGCCGCCATGCGCACCGTTCGGGCCAACGTGGCCCTAAGTCTGGGCATTAAGGCCGCTTTTTTGGTCGCGGTCTTGTTCGGTTTCGGCACGATGTGGCTGGCCGTTTTGGCCGACATGGGCGCATCGCTGCTGGTCACGCTCAACGGAATGCGCCTGACGCAGTTTAAGTGACCTGGCCGGCGTACGGCCGTTCCCACCCAAATTTGTTGTCACGAAAGTATGGATTTGCTATGATGTCGTGGCGAGTTCACAGTGCAGAATCTGCCGCCTCGTCGGCCACCAGACCCCCCTGGAATACGACCCCTGCTCCGGCGTGGTCTTCTTAATGCGCTGCGGCCAGCGTCCCGCCGCCCCGCCTAACTTGCCAACTTCTACCTAGACCAAAACGGCCGTTTCCCCCACCGCGCCATCCCACCTGTCATTAGTGAGCGAAAAGCTGACGCTGTCAGCCAGAATCCCTCTAAAGATGGCATGGCGCAAACCGGGTTAAGCCTGCAAGGATTCTTCGCCAAAAGCGGCTCAGAATGACAATTTATGGGCTACATTAATCCATATGCCTGGACGCCCGCCAGCCTGCCCCCCTGAATGTGGGGCGGGAGTGACACGTCAAGTTCAGGATAAATAGAGCTATTTAGGCTGCTGAACGGGGAGAACGATGTGAAACCGGCTGCCGGGGAGGAGGTCTTCGTCGTGGCCTTCGCTTTCGGCCCAGATACGGCCGTGATGCGCCACCACAATTCCCTTCGCAATGGCCAACCCCAAACCGGCACCGCCCCCTTTAAAGCTGGTCTTGCCCGAAGAGTGCAGCATGACCTCCCCCGTCTGGTAAAACTTCTCAAAAATCAGCTCCTGTATTTCCGGCGCAATGCCCACACCGCTGTCGGCAATAACGATTTCAACTTCACCGGCGCTGTGGTCGTTTGCGGGATGGAAACGGCCGTCTACCCACACCGTTCCTCCATCTGGCGTGTATTTAATGGCGTTGATTAACACCTGGTAAAACACTTTTTGCAGCGCTTCCACATCCGCTTCAACTTCCGGCAGGTTTGCTAAGCCGTCTAGCTTTAGCGTGATGTGGCGTTCTGCCTGCGCCTCGGCAAACCGTTTGCCAAGCTGCCGCAACAAAAAAGAAATATCAACGGGGGCCAGGTAAAGCTCCAGCGAGCTGCTATCGATTTTGGCCACGTCCAACATGCTTTGTACAATCTCTTCCATGCGGGCTGCCCCCCGGTCAATACCCTCTGACCATTTTTTGTGGAAGCTGTTGGCCTGAATCTCCTCATCTTCCAGCAGCATCTGGGCATTAAAGTTCACAATCGTCAGCGGCGTGCGCAGCTCGTGCGAGGCGATGGTAATGAAGTCGGTCTTGGTTTTGTCCAGGCGCTCCAGACGGCCGTATGCCTCCTGCAGCGCCTGGGTACGCTCGGCCACTTTTTGCTCCAACTGCTGGTTAAACTGCTTGATTTCGGCATAAAGCTGGGCATTTTCCAGGGCAATCGCCACCTGGTCGGCCAAAAGCTGGAAGTTAGGAATTTCGTTCGGCGAAAACGCTGCCGGCTTGTCGCTCTGTAAATCGAGCACGCCCAGTACCTTATCCCCCATCTTCAGCGGCAGCAAAATTTCCGATTTGGCGTCAGGCGCTTTTTCGTGGGTCTTGTAACGAAAATCGCGGGTGATGTCATCGATGCACAACGGCCGTCCATTGGCCAGCACCCACCCCACCAGACCTTTTAATCCGGCTTGCAGCTTCAAACCGCCGGCCGGCACGCCGTCCCCCGCCTCAGCCACGGCAGCAATGGCCAGCCGATTTTTGCTGGGCAAAAAGACACCGACGTAATAGGCATCATACATTTGCCAAATGAGCGTGGCAATTTGATCCAGCAAGCTGTCCAGCTCCAAAATGGAGGTGATGCGCTGGCCCACGGCATAGCTGGTTTGCTGCTGCACGGTGCGCTGGATCAACTCTTTGCGCTGGCGCTGCTCCACAAAGCGAAAAATCTCCGCTTTTTCCAGGGCGTGCATACGCACCCAGTGGGCCACCAGCCCGGTAAACGTGGCTACGAAGATCATCACGCCAAAATAGAGCCATTCGGGTTGATTGGGATTCATCCAGTAGATGAGCCCCCAGGCGACCCAACACAGAATTTGCATGAAAAGGTACCAGCGCAGCGAGGTAAACATTACTCCGGCGCCAAACAAAAAAAGCGCCAGGTTGGCCGACTGATTGGGCACGGGATTGAGGTAAAAGCGCAGCAGGATGGTTAACAAGATGACAGCGGCGACAACGGCCGTTCCCCCCTCAGCATATCTGGCAGGCACGTGACCCCGCAGCAGCACCACAAACCCCATTAGCAGAAAAACACCGCTGCCCACAGCCACCTGCACCATCAGCAGTTGCCCGTCTTCATTGAGTAAATAATATTGAATGAGGGCATAAACAAAAAACATGATGCCAAAGCTGAAGTAGATAAACGGCAGCCCATCCATCTGCGTTTTGTGCAGCGCCTGACGGATTTTTTCATCCGGCACGCCCAGCCGATCCTGGTTCACCAAATTTTTGAACCGCTGCTTAAATAGCTGGAAAAAGGTTGGCTTCATGACGTGACACAATTCTCCAAGAGTTTGGTGCGTTGATTATACCTGAGGCAGGTCAGATTTTGCAGTCGCCATTTTCGCCGATTCGTGTTTCAATATGACAACAACGAATTGAAGTAATCAACGAATTTTTTGTAACTTCTATTTGCTTATTACTAAATTCGTTTTAGTCTCTTTGATTCGTACCATTCGTCATATTCGTGATTAAAAAGCCACTAACCGCAAGGAGAAAGATGTATGTCCACCGTTGCACGGAAACGTGAGGAAATTCCCCAACAGTACAAGTGGGATGTTGAATCTATTTTTGCCACGCCGGAAGAATGGGAAACGGCCGTATCCCAACTGCAAAACCAGCTCAAAAAAATCGGTCAATACAAGGGCCGCCTGGATGAAGGTCCGGCCGTGTTGGCCGACTACCTGGATGCGGCCGATGAATTGATGACGGCCGTGGGCAAAATCTTCGTCTACGCCGGGCTGACCTACAGCGTGGACACCACCAACCAGGAAACGGCCGCGCGCAACGACCGGGCCCGCGGGCTGTTTGGCATGGCCATCGCCGCCAACGCCTTTGCCCAACCAGAAATGCTGGCCATCGGTTTTGACACGCTGCGCGACTGGCTGACGCAGGAGGAACGGCTGGCCGATTACGAACATTACCTGGACCGTCTGGAGCAGCAGCAAGAATACGTGCAATCGGCCGAGGTGGAACAGGTGCTGGGATTGGTGCGCGATGCGTTTGGCACCGCTTCCGCCACCCAAAGCGTGTTGCCCACCGCAGACCTCCAATACGAACCGGCCGTGGGCAGCGATGGCCAAGAACACGACGTTACCCAGGGCACCATCGGCGGCCTGCTCACCCACGCCGACCGCGAAGTGCGCCGCACCGCCTGGACCCATTACGCCGATGCCCATCTCGCCTTCAAAAACACTATGGCCAACGCCCTGGCGGCCGGCATCAAGCAAGATGTGTTTAACATGCGCGTGCGCGGCTATAAAAATTCGTTAGAGGCGGCGCTCTCCAGCAACTTTATCCCCACCAAGGTTTTCCACAACCTGATTGATACTTACAAAGCGAACCTACCCACCTGGCACCGCTACTGGGCCATCCGCCGTCGGGCGCTGGAGTACGACACGCTGTATCCGTACGATGTGAAAGCGCCGCTGTCGCTGGACCCGCCGGAAGTGCCGTATGAAACGGCCGTCGATTGGATTGCCACCGGGATGCTGCCATTAGGACAGGAATATGCCGGCACGCTGCGCCGCGGCGCGCTGGAAAACCGCTGGGTGGATGTGTACCCCAACCAGGGCAAGCGCATGGGCGCCTTCTCCTCCGGAGTCAAGGGCACCCAGCCGTTCATCATGATGAGCTACACCGATGATCTGTTTGGTCTGAGCACGCTGGCGCATGAGCTGGGTCACTCGATGCACTCTTACCTGACGTGGCAAACGCAGCAAAACATGATTTACAGTCGCTACGGCCTGTTTGTGGCCGAGGTGGCTTCCAACTTCAACCAGGCGATGGTGCGGGCCCACCTGCTGGAAAACAACAGCGATCCTGAATTCCAGATTGCCGTCATCGAAGAGGCGATGTCCAACTTCCACCGCTACTTCTTCATCATGCCCACGCTGGCCCGCTTTGAGCTGGAAATCCACGAGCGCGTCGAGCGCGGCCAGGCGCTTAACGCCGACACGCTGATCGATTTGCTGGCCAACCTGTTCAGCGAGGGCTTTGGCGATGAGGTTGAGATGGACCGGGAGCGGGTGGGCATCACCTGGGCCCAGTTCCACACCCATTTGTATTCCAACTTCTATGTTTACCAGTACGCCACGGGCATTTCCGCCGCCCACGCGCTGGCGCAGAACATTTTGGCCGGTGACAACGGCGCCGCCGACAATTACCTCAGCTTCCTCAAAGCCGGCGGTTCGGTCTTCCCGCTGGACGCGCTGAAAATTGCCGGGGTCGATATGACTTCGCCGGAGCCGGTGGAGACGACGTTTGGCGTTTTGGCCGGGTATGTGGATCGGTTGGAGGCGTTGGTGGGACAGAGAGGGTAATTGAGTCGTTTTGGGGAACGGCCGTTTCCCGTGTACAATATTTCGCCAACAACAGCCAACACAAAGAGGAAACCCCCATGACAACCGTCTCCTTGCCCACCCAGGCCTCCCCCACCACCCGACGCGAGCGCTGGGCCTGGTATCTGTATGATTTTGGCAACTCAGCGTATGCGGCCGTCGTGCTGCTGGCCGTTTACTCTGCCTACTTTCAAGGTGTCGTTGTCGGTGGCGCGGAAGGGTCTCGCCTGTGGGGCCTGGCCGTGGGCATTGCCATGCTGGTCGTCGCCCTCACCTCCCCCGTTCTGGGAGCCATCGCTGATTTCTCCGGCTCCAAAAAGAAATTTTTGCTGTTTTATACCATCATGGCCTGCGTTTTTACCGCAGGTCTTTTTTTTGCCGAGGCAGGCAGCGTAGCCATCGGCATGGGCTTTTTTATTCTGGCCGAGATCGGGTACCGCAGCGCCCAGGTGTTTTACAATGCCCTGCTGCCCGAAATTGCCGCCCCACATGAGATGGGGCGCGTCTCCGGCAACGGCTGGGCCATCGGCACCGCCGGCGGCATCCTCTGCCTGCTTATCATCCTGCCGCTGATTGTCTTAATTGAGGGAGATTTTATTATTCGCGTGTCGTTGGTGATTACGGCCGTTTTCTTCGCCATCTCTGCCCTGCCCATCTTCCTCTGGCTGCCGGAGCGGGCCAAAGGCAAAGCGCTGCCCGCCGGTGAGAATTATTTCAGCGTGGCCTTCAAGCAGCTTCGCCAAACCATCAAAACCGCCAGCCGGTTCAAAGAGTTCCTCAAATTCATGGCCGCCTTCCTCATCTTTAATGATGGCGTCATTATGGCCCTAAACTTTGCCGCCATCATCGGTGCCGTGCTGTACGGCCTGGACCAGCAGCAGCTTATCATCTTTGTCATCATTGTGCAGGTCAGCAACGTGGCCGGCGCTTATGCTTTCGGCAACTGGGTCGATAAGCTAGGCGGCAAACGTTCCCTGTCGCTTTCCATTCTGTCTATGATTGCCGCTATCATCTGGCTGTATTTCAACAGCAGCGCCACCGGCTTTTACCTGGTCGGCATTTTGGCCGGCTTCGCCATGGCCGGCATCCAATCCGTCAGCCGCACCATGGTGAGCTTTTTTGCCCCGCCCGGCCGCAGCGCCGAATTTTACGGCTTCTTTGCCGTCGCCGGGCGCACTTCCTCGTTCATTGGCCCCACCGTGTACGGTCTCATCGCCGCCGAAGCCGCCTTTTGGTACCAGGCACAGGGTGAAACCGTGGCTACGGCGGAACAAATGGGGCAAAAGCTGGCAATTTTGTCTATTGGCCTCTTTTTGCTGGTGGGGCTGGCCGTTCTCAGCTTTGTCAACGAGCAGAAAGCGCGTGAATTCACTCAATGAGAGAAGTCTTACTATTTTCTATACCAGGAGAAAGGAGCAGTTATGATCTTTAAAAGCCCGTACCCAGACGTTGATATTCCTAATGTGACACTTACCGAATACATTCTGGAGGAAACACAAAAGTATGGTGACAAACCGGCGCTGATTGATGGTCCAAGCGGCCGTACCATCACCTATGCGCAGTTGGGCGGCGCGGTTCGGCTGGTCGCCTCCAGCCTGGCAAAGCGCGGCTTCGGCAAAGGAGATGTGTTTGCCATTTACAGCCCCAATATTCCCGAATATGCTGTTGCCTTCCACGCAGTCTCGCTGCTGGGCGGCATTGTCACCACTGTGAACCCCCTATACACGGCTCAGGAATTGGCCCACCAGCTAAAAGATGCCGGTGCCAAATATCTATTGACCATTTCCCTCTTTTTAGAGAATGCAAAAACGGCCGCTGCCGAAACCGGCATCGAAGAAATTTTCACCTTCGACCCCGTAGACGGTGCCACCCCATTTGCCACCTTGCTGCAAAGCGACGGATCACTCCCCGATATTGACATTGATCCCGCAGAAGACCTTGTCGTGCTACCCTACTCCAGTGGCACCACCGGGTATCCAAAGGGGGTCATGCTCACCCATCGCAACCTTGTAGCCAACCTGATGCAGATGGATGGTATTACGGGCATCGACATGACCAATGACAGCGACACCATTATGGGCATCTTGCCCTTTTTCCACATCTACGGCATGGTGGTTATTATGAACATGAGCCTGGCGCGGGGCGCCACCATCATCACCATGCCCCGCTTCGAGCTGGAACAGTTCCTGGAGTTGGTACAAAAGCACAAAGTGACTCGCGTCAACCTGGTGCCGCCGATTTTGGTGGGATTGGCTAAACATCCCGTGGTGGATAATTATGACCTTACCTCACTCATCGAGCTGTTTTCCGGCGCGGCCCCGCTCGGGCAGGAATTGGCCAATGAAGTTAAGAACCGGCTCAACTGTCGCGTATTGCAAGGGTATGGCCTCACCGAAACAAGCCCGGTGACCCACGTCTACAACCGGACCCTAACCAAAAGCGACAAATTGTCCTCGGTGGGTCCGGCCATTCCCAACACGGAAGTCATGGTGGTCGATGTGGCCACCGGAGAGCCGCTGGGGCGCAACGAAAATGGCGAAATCTGGATACGAGGCCCGCAGGTAATGAAGGGATATTTGAACAACCCCGATGCCACGGCCGCTACGGTCGATGAAGACGGCTGGCTGCACACCGGCGATATTGGCTACGTCGATGATGAGGGCTTTTTCTACATCGTGGACCGGCTCAAGGAGTTGATTAAATATAAAGGATTCCAGGTTGCTCCCGCCGAGTTGGAAGCATTGCTACTGTCCCACCCGGCCATTGCCGACGTGGCCGTCATCCCCAGCCCGGATGAAGAAGCAGGTGAAGTGCCCAAGGCGTTTGTGGTGCTAAAAGCTGAAGCGACAGCCGAAGGGATTATGGAATGGGTGGCGGAGCGCGTCTCGCCGCAAAAGAAGATTCGCCGCGTCGAATTTGTGGATCAGGTCCCCAAATCGCTGTCGGGCAAAATTTTGCGCCGCGTATTGGTGGAACAAGAGCGGGCGAAAGCTGGAAATTGAGTACCTGTGGAATTGGGTAATATCTTTACCTGGCAAGCATGAATTAGGTAGCCGCGGATTCTTTCCGCGCAGAGCCAAAGCGCGGAAAGAATCCGCGGCTACGAGCAAGGAGGAAGTTGTGAGCGAATTCGTTGTTTATACATCACAGGTGCGCATTGAGCGGGTGAAAGGACCGCTGCGGCGGGCGTTTTTACCGCAGGAACCGGACCCCATTTTCTTTGGCGTTCATTCCAAAGTGGCGGAACATTACGGCGTGGACCAAAACGTACACGAGCCGCACGCCACCACGCTGGATTATGTGATCGCCGCCGCCGCCGGCTGACTGACCGGAA
>CALBTC010000123.1 GCA_937967805.1 uncultured Anaerolineaceae bacterium | reverse complement strand
GGTCAGGGATACGGCCGTATTGAATCCCGGTCAGCTCGTCGTACAAATGTTTGGCTACCGGCCCCACTTCGTAATTGTTAATCACGTACTCTTTGTCCCTGAGGCCAAACTTACCGACCGGGGCAATGACAGCGGCCGTACCGCAGCCAAACACCTCGGTGATTTTGCCGCTTTCAATGTCGGCCAGCATTTCATACACATCGATGGCATCTTCGGCCACCTCGTAACCCAGATCGCGCCCCAGCTCAAGGACGGATTTGCGCGTAATGCCGGGTAAAATCGAGCCGGTGAGCGGCGGCGTGACGATCTTCTTGCCCTCGTACACAAAGCAGATGTTCATCGCCCCCACTTCTTCCACGTAGCGCCCCTCGATGGCATCCAGCCAGAGCACCTGGGAGTACCCCTTTTGCTTAGCCTGTTCACCAACGAACAGGCTGGCAGCGTAGTTGCCACCCGTTTTGGCGTCCCCCACACCGCCGCGCACTGCCCGGCGATACGTATCTGAAATGTAAACAGAAACGGGATTAAACCCTTCTTTAAAGTAAGCGCCCACAGGCCCGACAATGACAAAATGGAGGTAGGTTTTGCTGGCGTGGACGCCAAGTGCGGGATCGATGCCAATCATTGTGGGGCGAATGTAGAGGCTGGCACCGGGGGCACTAGGAACCCAATCGTGCTCCATCTCAATGAGCTTGATGATGGCGTGCAGATGCTCTTCCTCATCTACCTGGGGCATGGACATTCGCCGGGCAGAATTATTGAACCGCTTCATGTTTTCCCACGGTCGAAACAGGTTTATATTGCCATCGGCGCGGCGGTATGCTTTGGTGCCCTCGAATATTTCCTGGGCGTAGTGGAAAACGGCCGTTGCCGGCGGCAAGCTAAAATTTTCATACGGGCCAATCCGGGCATCGTGCCATCCTTTGTCTAAACTATACTTTTGGCTAAACATACGGTTGGCAAATTTATTGCCAAAACCGAAATCATCGGTGGGAGGTGTCTTCAGGTTGGCTTCATCGAGCGCAACGACTTCAATTTCCATTCTAAACTCCTAATTTTTAACGCACAGCATACAATAAACAGTATCTGTTTATGAAAGGGATTTTACTAGGATTTGTAAGATGATCCAGCCGAAAGATTGGTCCAATCTCGATGTAAAAACCCCATGTGCATCTACACAAGAGATTGGACCAATCTGTGAACGACCCCTATTGTGAGGTGTCGGTGCCATAGATGTGACTGAGCCGCTGTTTGTATTCCTCGTAATCAGTGAGCAGGCGCGGGTAGCTGCTGTGCATCAGAGGGGATGAGATCAGGAAATCGGCCGTGGTGCGGTTGGTGGCCACGGGAATGTTCCACACGGTGGCCAGCCGCAGCAGCGCCTTTACGTCCGGATCGTGCGGTTGGGCTTGCAGTGGGTCCCAGAAGAAGATGAGGGTGTCGATTTCCCCTTCGGCAATTTTGGCCCCAATTTGCTGATCGCCGCCCAGCGGGCCGCTCATCAGCTTGGTGATTTCCAGGTTGAGTTCGGTTTCCAACAGCCAGCCGGTAGTGCCGGAGGCAAACAGGGTGTGCTCCTGCAAAATTTCCAGGTTGTATTTGGCCCAGGCCAACAGATCATCTTTTTTGTGATCGTGGGCGACCAGGGCAATTTTCTTTCGCGGCTGCATCAGAACTTCTTGCTGCGCCATCTTTTCTCCTTGATTTTAACCGCGGAGAGCGCAGAGAACGCAAAGGAAAAGAGGAAAATCTGCGTAATCTGCGCCAATCTGCGGATTGTATTTTTATTGAATGCGGATGCCCCGCCGTACGGTCACGGCCGAACCCTCGGCCAGGAAGGCGGAGGCGGGGGCCGCCTGCAACGCTGGGGCAAAATCCGGCCCGTACAGCGCGGTGACGTCACATTCAAATTGGTAATTGGCTGCCTGCCAGACGTTCCAGGGGGGGTGCTCCACCTGGTATTCCACCGTACCGCCATCCCGCTGGCGGGCGTAGCCCCAGTAATGTTCGGTAATAAACGCTTCCTGGGAGCCGGGTTGCAGCGGTTGGGGCTGGCCGTGTGCTCGTATTTGTACCGAATGCCACGTATTTTGCCAACGCCATTGGTAGGCAACGGCCGTTTCTCCCGCACCCCTCTTAATCTCATGCCGCATTGGCAAGGAGACGTAGTTTTCGTTATAGATCAGCCGGGCCATGGTAGCAATGGCCCAGCGCGGCACCAGCTCTTTGATGAAGACCACCCCGCGCCGCCACCCCTCCGGCCCTTTGCGGCGCACGTAAAAACGCAGGTTGAGCTCTTCAAAATTGATGTGGCCGGGGATGGGCAGGCCCAACAGGCGGGTGTTGCGAAACATGAAACCGACAATGCTGATAAAGGTTTGATCTTGCCAACTGTCCAGCTCGGTGCCCTGGGGGATGAACGGCCGTAGCACCGCCGGGTCAATATGATAATTCAACATGATCAGGTAACGCCATTCGGCCGTTAAAAATCGACGCGCCTGGCTCATTCTTTTTCTTCCATCTTCAACTTCATCACCCTTTCTGTGATTTGCTCTACTGCCTTAGTTTCATCTTTCCCATTGTGATGGACCGGCAAAAAAACGGAAAAAGTCGTTCCCTCATTAATCTGGCTGGTCACATCAATTTTTCCCTGGTGCAGCGCCACAATTTCCTTCACAATTGCCAGCCCCAGGCCCGTGCCAGGAATGTTAGACTGGCCCGTTTGCTGCCCCCGGTAAAAGCGATCAAACAAATGCGGCAGTTCAACCTGAGCAATACCGATGCCGCTGTCACGCACTTTAAGGCAAACCATTTCCTCGTCTTTTACAAAATTAGTTTCGACAATGATTTGACCATCCGCCCGATTATAGTTGATTGCATTGGTAATTAAATTGGTGATGAGCTGTGCCAGTTGGACCTGGTTCCCCATGACCATTGGCAAGTCTGGTTGAAGCAGCGTCGTCAACCGTAGGTTAAATGCATCCGCCCGCGCCTGATGGCCCAACACAATTTCTTCTACGATATCGTTAAACACAACCGGCCCAAATTGAAGCTCTTGATGACCAATTTCCAACTGTGACAAACCCAGCGTCGCTTCAACTAAAGTCGTTAAACGATTTGCCTGCTTCTGCAAAACTGAAAGGTAATGATTCCGTTTTTCCGGGTCGCCATTTTGTAGGAGATTAATGTAAATGCTCAGGTTGGCAACCGGTGTGCGGAGCTCATGTGAAACATCGGCAATAAATTTGGACTTTAATTTGTCCAGTTCCTGGAGCTGCTCATTGGCTCTCTCCAGTTCATAGGTACGGTTGGCAACACGCGACTCCAACGTTTGCATCACCTGGATACGCTGTAAGCCGTTGGCCACGATGTTGCACATTGCCTTTAACGTGCGAATCTCATCGTCGGCAAACTCATAAAGCGCATCCAGGCCAAGGTGGATAACGCCCAGAACCACATCCTCGCTGATGAGTGGCAGAGCAATGGTCGATTTAAGTTCGCCGATTTCAGACGGTTCACCCGGTTTGTCTATTCGCATAGGGTCAGTGTTGATGTTGGATACTACGTACATTTGGCCGGTTTGAGCCACATAGCCAGTGATGCCTTCACCAAGCGCGTATTGAATCCCCATCGGATAAAAGTCGGCCGGAAAACTCGCCTGAGAAATGACGGTTGTTTTTGCTTCGTCCAGCAAAAAGGCAACCCCCACTCTGGCCGATAAAACTTCAACCATGGCCCGTAACACTGCCTGCAATATGCTGGGCACGGTACCCGAGGAACGGAGGGCGGCAGAAATGCTGCTGAGCGCTTCTAATTCCGTAACGCGCCGCTGAATTTCAGTAAACAGTTGAGCATGTTGCAAAGCCAGGGTAGATTGGCTGGCAAAAGCGACAAGACGCTCTTTGTGTTGCTCCTGGTAAAAGTCGGCCTCCATTTTATCCAGCATCAGGAAGGCGATTGGCTCATCCCCTGCAATTAGAGGTACGCCTAACCATGAATTAACATGCTTGATAATCGGAATCCAAATGGGTGACTGGGCGGTATTGGAGATGAGCAACGGCCGTTTCGTTTCATACATCATTTTTAAGGTCGGCATCTGGTCAATGACCATACAATCAGTTACCTGAATAGAAGCGGTCGGTTCACCAACCTTTTCAAAACCGCGGCGGCGCACAATATGGGCTTTCCCTTTTTTCAACAAGGCAAAATTCGCCGTGTCATAGGGAACCACCCGGGCAATTTCTTCCAAAATATGGTCCATGACCTGCTCAAAGTCCAACGTACTAATGATCGCCTGCCCGGCTGCTTGCAGCGCCTCCAGCAACACACGCTGCTCTCGCTCCGAGGCCAACAGGCGACTCTTGGAAATGGCCAGGGTGAGCTGCCGCGCCACTTGCTCTCCCCATTTCACTTCTTCTGGTGTAAAAGCGCGCGGCTGGTTATAGCCAATCAGCAGTACACCCACCGGCCGGGTGTCGGCCACCATGGGCAGCGCCAGCAGCCCTCGTGCAGGCAGAAGTTGGGCCACCCGCCGGCTGAGATAAGGCGTGTCCAGAATATTTTCAATAGCGATGGCCTGCTTACGCGTCCAAATTTCCTCCCAAAGAGAAGGCTCCCCTGGCTGCCGCTTAATGGAACGAATCAGTTCTTCATCGACACCATAATGCACCAACGGATTCATCTTTTTTTCTGATTCGTCCCATAAGGCAATGTAGCAACTGTCGGCTTCAAAAACGCAGACCAAACGACCCGCCAATGAGGATAAGTCTTGATCAAAGTCCAGGGTGCTGATGGCAGCCTGGGTGATGTCGTTTAGCAGCGCCTGGTTGTAAGCGTATTGTTCAATGGCTTGATGGGTTTCGGTGATGTAGGCCTGGGTGCGGCGCTCAACGGTTAAATCTTCAATCGTGCAGGAAGAACCGATGTAAAGGTTATTGGTGTCATAAATCGGACGAATGTTTAAGTTTAGCCACGATTTTTGCGACAGGTCGGTGGCATCGGGAGAACGGCCGTCTAACAAAATTACTTCTTGCGTATATATTTGCTCCGGCTTTTGCTTGATCACTGCTTGCAGCTGGATCAGATCAGCCTTGTTTTCCACGCGCGGCAGCAGCCGGTGCAATAATTGAGGCAAAGCCAGCCGATGTTTGTCCTGGGCCAGTTTAATAGAAAGGAGTCGGGTGGAAAAAGCATTGGCATCCATTAAATAAAGCTGATCATCAAAGACCATCAATCCAATGGTTACCGTATCCACCACCTGCTGCGTGGCCAGCTCTATTGGCGAAAAGAAACGATAGGTACTGACGACCCAAGCAGCACCCGCAGCCGCAAAAATTGGGGTCAACATGCTGCGTAAAGCCAGCGGAATGTCAAACTGGGGCACATAAAGCAGGCCAACGGCAACAGAAAGAATTAACAAAACGCGGGCAGCCCGCCGTAACCTCTCCGGCAAGATGTTTGAAAAGGCAAAAACGGCAATGGGCATGACGAGAAGGCTGTTTAAAAGAGAGATATAAAAAGAATAAAAGAAGGCGCTGAAACGGCCGTTTAACACATCATTAACAGGCACATACCCACCGGTAAAAAAACCAGGTTCGTACCTGAAGAGATAGGTGGTGCCCACTGTCCAATCAATCAATCCAAAAACCAGTGGCAGAACCGCCAAAAACGCAAAGAAGAATGTAATCCCGCGCAAGAAACGCAGCTGAGGAACAAGTGTATGCAGAACCAGCAGCCAGAGCAGCGGGGCGGCCATCATCGTTGTCAGCGAGTGAATACGCGAAGCATCATAAATAATAGCGGCTTCGACAGCGGTGCTGGCAATCAGAATACAATAGGTGCTGCCAGACAATACCAGCATGTAAACAGCAAACAGGCGATTACTGAACAGCTTGGGCTGCAACATGAAGATATACGCCATTAAAACCAATTCCAGGCCAATGATGAGAAATGCAAAAAAATATAGGTTAGCTAGGGGCGTCATGAATTAATCTTTAATGTTATTTGTGGATTACCTTATATGCCGTCATACGGCTCGATTATAACATTTAGTTGGGCCAGTTCCTGATCGTATCCAGTGAAT
>CALBTC010000122.1 GCA_937967805.1 uncultured Anaerolineaceae bacterium | reverse complement strand
TGCTGGTAATCCATGATGCTTATTTATACCACAGGTCTCAGACCTGTATAGTTACCAAAAGGAGACACAATGCGCGTATTAATTACCGGAGCCGCCGGCTTCCTTGGCTCTCATCTTTCAGACCGTTTTGTGGCTGAGGGTCATTCTGTCGTGGGTATGGACAATCTAATCACCGGCAATATGGACAATATTGCTCACCTGTTTGGGCATGAACGCTTCCACTTTATTAAGCATGATGTGAGCAACTATATTTATGTCCCTGGCAAAATTGACGCTGTCTTGCATTTTGCGTCCCCGGCCAGCCCGAATGATTATCTGGAACATCCCATTCCCACACTCAAGGTCGGTTCTCTGGGCACGCATAACACGCTGGGGTTGGCCAAGGCCAAAGGTGCGCGTTATTTGCTGGCCTCAACTTCGGAGGTGTATGGCGATCCCCAGGTGAATCCACAGCCGGAGACCTATTGGGGACACGTGAACCCAATTGGCCCGCGCGGTGTTTATGATGAAGCCAAGCGATTTGCCGAAGCGATGACCCTGGCTTACCAACGGTCTCATGGCCTGGAAACGCGCATTGTGCGTATTTTTAATACATACGGTCCCCGAATGCGGCTGAACGACGGCCGTGTTGTGCCCAACTTCATCCACCAGGCGCTTACCAACCAGCCTATCACCGTGTATGGCGACGGCAGCCAGACGCGGGCGTTTCAATATTACAGCGATTTGGTTGAAGGTATTTATCGCCTGCTGCTCTCGGATGAGAATCTCCCGGTGAATATTGGTAATCCCAACGAGATGACGATTTTGGATTTTGCCCACGCGGTTGTAGAAATTGCCCGCAGCGATTCTGAGGTTGTGTTTGTAGAGCCAACCGATGACCGCTTTACGGATGATCCCAAGCAGCGACGCCCTGACATCAGCAAGGCGAAGCGGGTGCTGGATTGGGAACCCAAGGTGGCGCTGGCCGATGGGTTGGCCAAGACACTGGATTTCTTCCGCGACAAAGTTTAGGATGCCAGACCTGACAGGTTTTCTATGGTTAAAACCTGTCAGGTCTTAGATGAGGCTATTTTGCAGCGCATACGGCCGTACATTTCTCTTAATTTTGTCAACCTGACCGATGGTAATCAATGGCAGCCAATCTGGTTTGTCTTGCTGGCGCTGCTGGTGGGTGGTCTGCTGGCACAGCTTTCGCCAGGTGAATCGGGGACACTGCTATTGCGGACGGCCGTTATCATCCTCACCCTCATCGAGCCGCTTTCTGGGCTGTTTGCCGCCCTGCTGACCGGGCCATTGGGCGCAACTGAAGCCAGATTGTTAGACAGCGGCCAATTTTATTTGCTGCTGAGCCTGCTGGCCTGGCTGGCCCACGGGCTGCGAATGCGGCGCTTGTTTGTGCCGCGTACTTTTTTGGCGCTGCCGCTGGCGCTGTTTACGGGGGTTGCGGCCGTTTCGGTGATCAACGCGCCATCCTATAGCTTTGGCTTGAGAGAGCTGCTTAAATGGGTAGAGATACTGGCGATCATGCTGCTGGTGGTGGACCGGGTGACCATCTGGCAAGCGCGATACCGTCAGCGCGGTTCGGCCGTCGTTTGGCTGCTGGTGGCTTTGTTTGCCGCCGGATTGAGCCAGGCGGCGCTGGGCATTTACCAGTTTGCCTTGCAGCCCGACGGGCCGGAGCATTTTTTGGTGCTGGGCCGCTTTTACCGGGCATACGGCACGTTTAACCAGCCGAATCCGTTTGGTGGTTTTTTGAACTTTACGGCCGTTTTAGCCTTAGGTATTCTGTTAAGCTACCTGCCTGTTTTGTGGCAAATCGTTCGAAAGTGGAGATTCAAATATCCAATCTCTAGTCTTCAATCTCCCATTTGGCTGCCTGTGTTGGGCGTGGGTTTGGCAACGGCCGTATCCTTGCTTGGCGTCATCGTTTCCTGGAGCCGAGGGGCGTGGTTGAGTTTGGCAGTGGCAACGGCCGTGTTGCTGCTGTTTTGGCCCCGGAAGCTGTGGCAGGGGGTTTTGCTGCTGCTGGTGGGTGGAGGATTGCTGCTGGCCGGTATTCAGGTTGGGTTGGTCCCCGCTTCCGTGACGGAACGCATCACCAGCTTTAGACAGGATTTGCGCTTTGGCGACGTGCGCGGCGAGGACATCACCGATGAGAATTACGCCGTGCTGGAGCGGCTGGCCCATTGGCAGGCGGCTCTGGCGATGGCCGAAGACCACCCGTGGCTTGGTGTGGGCTTTGGCAATTACGAACCGGCCTACGCCGATTATGCACTGATCAACTGGCCGTATCCGTTGGGACACGCCCATAATTACTATTTAAACTTATTGGCAGAGACGGGTATCATTGGCCTGCTGGCGTATTTGCTGCTGTGGACGGCCGTTTTTTGGCAAACCGTTCGCGTCATTCGGCAGATAGACGGCTGGCAGCGCGGCGTTGCCCTGGGGTTGCTCGGCGTCTGGGTGGCGCTGACCACCCATCATTTGGTTGATAAGCTGTACGTCAATAACATTTACATCCAGCTGGGCGCGCTTTTTGGCCTGCTCCAGCTGCTAGATGATAAAAAACTGAACCGCAAAGAGCGCCAAGAATGCAAAGAAATAAAGGAAAAATCTTTGCGTGCTTTGCGGTGAAATAGTGGAAAAATTTCTGTTAAGAGGATTCGCATGGTTTCTATTTTTGCCGGCGTGGCCGGCCGATTTGGGGTAAACGAGCGGGAGGCCGAGCGCTTCTTTAAGTTTGCCGTGGTTGGGGTTATCGGTTTTATTGTTGATTTTGGCATTTTTAATTTGAGTTTACGGCCGTTTGAACTGCTGCTGGATAACGGAACGGCCGTGCACAACTTTTTGGTCGGCCTGGGGCTAAACGATGAACAAACCATCTCTTTGGCCCGTACCTTTGCCTCCATGCTATCATTTATTTGCGCGATTGTTAGCAACTTCATGTGGAACCGGCACTGGACCTATCCCGATTCCCGTTCCCGCTCGGTGCGGCGGCAGTTGGCCCAGTTCACTGTGGTCAGCGTGGCGGGAATCATCATTCGCATTCCCATCATCACCTACACCCACACCATCTTTACCGATCTGGTCGCCACCGTTCCCGCGCTGGAACCGTACAGCGTGCGCATCGGCGACAATTTAGCCCTGGTTCTGGCGGTGGTCATCGTCATGTTCTGGAACTTCTTCGTGAACCGCTATTGGACCTACAACGA
>CALBTC010000121.1 GCA_937967805.1 uncultured Anaerolineaceae bacterium | reverse complement strand
TGATATGGCCTATTACGGCGAGGCCGAACGCCAAACCATCATTCGCGGGCGGCGGTTGCATCGCTTTTTGTCCCAGCCGCTTACGGTGGCCGAACCGTGGTCGGGCACGCCCGCCGCCTATGTCCCCCTGCCGGAAACCATGTCCACCGTCCAGGCCATCCTCACCGGCGAGCTGGACGACGTGCCGGAAGAAGAGCTGATGATGATCGGCCAATGGAGTCCGGTTTGGACATAGTTTTGGTAAGCGGTAATCGGTGATCAGTAATCGGTAAAACTTGAGCGAATGTGGTTTTTCGTTCAGAAAAAAGTGTGCTATCGTTGGTTTCATTGGAATCAACGATAGCGTTTTTTGAGGTGGATGATGGCAACTTTAACCATTCATGGCTTGGACAAAGCGACGATTCAGAAATTGCGCGAGATCGCTGCTGAACACGGTCATTCCCCGGAAGAAGAAGCACGCGACATTCTTGTCCGCGTGGTTCACCAGGCTATGCAGAAGGGGCTTGGCACGTTGATTACGCAAGAATTTAAATCTATTGGCGGTGCGGAATTAGAACTTCCCACGCGGTCAGAACGTGGTCGTAGTGAGTAGCTGCTTCAAGAAAAACTTCTAGGGAATTTCGGGATTGTTGGTGATTACCCCCGAGTTTGCGGAGTAAATCTACGGGGCTGACTTAGCCTACACCTTGAAGCAACCCATACAAAGCAAAGCTCAATAAGCAAGCAAAGAAAAGAAATAAAACAAAAATCATGACAAGCAGAATGCCGCCAGCGCCAGCATTCCTTGTCCAAAATGCGCCCGGCATTTGTTGCATGAAATCAAGTAGCTTTTGACTGTTTTGCGGCTTTCTCGTAATAAAAAAACCAGATAACCAAAGAATAAGAAGCCAACGATTGCAACAATTAAAAAGCTTATACCTTCTGAAGTCATAAAGATTTCCCTCGTAAATCTCTTGTTTACTCCACCGGCAGGAGCACAAACTCTGCGCCATCCCCGGTGCGCAGGTTTTGGCAGAGGCCGGGGGGTGTGCAGGTCGTGGGGTCGAACCAACCCAGGCGGAGCTGGGTGGACTCATCCAGCCCAGGCGGGCTCAGGTGCTGCAAAATCAGGTCGCCGGGCTGCCAGTGGGGAAACCAGATGCCCTGTGGGTCGGGCGCGTCAAAGCGGTAGGTGTCGGCCAGTTGACCGCCGTCGGCAGCGAGGCTGTGAACAAATAGTTGGCGCGGGGCGGTGGGTACGGCCGTTACCCTCCACGCCAGCAGCAATTCCCCTTCATCTACCCATTCATACCCCAACAAATGCAGTTCCTCACCAAACTGGACGTTCAGTGGGTTTGCTAACTCGATAGCGGGTTTTTCTGGCATTTCATACACGGTGAAAGAATGACAAGGTGACAAGGTGACAAGGTGACAACCGTCTTCAATGGTGGCGTTCCAGTTTGTGAGTTGGGTTTCCCAGAACGGATCGAGCGGCAGGTCAGACGGCCGTAACACCACCACCGGTTCCACAGCGGGCAAAATGAGCGTGCCTTCCTGCGGGTCGAAGTGGCTCAGGGGGAGGTCGTCGTTTTGGCGCAGGAGGTTCATCGTGGGGCTGTCCATCGTGCTGGGGGACCAGCCGGCAATGGCGGCGGCGGTGAGGTCGGAACGGCCGTCTAAATAATCAGCTATCTGCGTAAACGCCGCCTGCCACACAAACGGCACGTCACCGCCGTTGGGCCACGTCTGGAAGATTAAAACAGATGTTCGGGCAGCATAAAACAGCAGCAGTGTCAAGAGCAAAATTTTGGAACTTCTTGTGGATAAGTCGTGGATAACTGTGGATAACTGCCCTAAACTGTGCATAACCAGGGCAGGAAGCACGGTGAGTACAGGTAAAATCAAGATGCTGCGGATGTGGCTGGGGGCGTTGATAGTTACGAGGCTGGGGGTGACCGAAACGGCCAGCCAAAGCAGCAAGAACGCATAACGCGGCTGCCGCCAGCGCCACAGGCAAAGCAGCAATCCCGCATAAAACAACAGGGCCACAATCGGCTCAAAAACCGGGACCGTCGGCACCCCCTCGCGCCACAGCGGATCGCCGACAAAGCCAAACATGCCCAGCAGCTTAAGCCCGTTTTGCACCACCGGCTGCCAATCGCCCGACCGGAGCGCTTGCAGCGGCGCATCCACCTCGCTCAAACGAAATTCGGCACCCGGATTGGTTTGCAGAAAAATCACCAAAGGCGCAGCCACAATGGCAAACATCACCACAAACAGCACAATTTCCCGCCAACGCTGCTTAAACGCACGCCAATGAAAAATCGCCAGATAAGCCAGCCACAACCCATAAAATATCGGCACGGCGCGGGCGGCCATGTAGGTGTGGAAGGAGAGGCCGGCGAAAATGCCTGACAAGAGGAAGGGGTGAAGGGGTGAACGGGTGACAGGCTGTTTCACCCCTTCACCCTTTCTCCCGTTCACCCCTTCAAATTCCCACGCTTTCCACCAAAAACAGGCCGACAGCCCAGCAACCAATGGCAGAGCAATGGCACGAAGAGCGAGACGGCCGTAAAACACCGGCCAAAATAACACCGCCAGCAATCCCGCCGCCATCAACGCCACATTTTTGCCAAACAGCTTCCGCGCCAGGGCATAGGTGACGGCTACGCCCAGCAGCCCGCAGAAGGCGGCGGGCAGGCGCAGCGCCAACACATTGTCGCCAAGCAGGGCGACAAAGCCGGCTTGAAGGTAATGAAAGCCCGCCTCGTGCCCATAGGCGCGGGTGAAGTAAATGGCGTGTTCACCCGCCAAAATGGAGCGGTCGATAAGCCAGTTGGCCACCTCGTCGTGGGTGATGCCGGGTGGGGAAAGGTTGTTCAGCCCAAACAGCCGCAGCGCTGCCCCGGCCAGCAACAGGAAAGTCATCACCCAAATGGGCTGGCGGTCTGAGGTGAGATTTAAGTAATTGGTGCCCACGAGCTTAAAACGCGGTTCAGGTTCAGGAGTTCAAACAGAGAAGGCTTCATTACCATTGCTCGCCAACGGTTTTTTCCAGGGCTTCTCTCACGATCGTGTCATGAATTCGATAATCGTGCTGCTGTAATTGACGGATTAGATCAGCCGCAGACGGGATCAAACCTCGTTGTTTTGCCAAAATTATAACGACCAGCGTACCTTTTATAGGAATACCAAAGCTACGGGCACATTTTCGGGCTGCATTGTCATCAAGAACGGCCGTCCAACCAGAGTTTACCATAGCATAAGCCAACACTGCCGTTTCGCCAGCACCTAAATCCCAGGCCAATAATTCTGTTGGCAGATTGGGAAGGTTAACGATTGGGATTTTTCGCTCTGACAACCAATTTCGAGCGGGATCATCAGCTGGTCCGGCAATAATCTCCCTTTCTACAGCATTCGGCACAGCAATCTCATCAGCCAATGCAACCAGTAAATCTATCTGTCCAATTTTGGCTAAAACGATGAGTGGTGAAGCATTGACGACCCATCGTTTAGTCATTCGCAACCTCGTTGATCAGATCATCAGCAGATTGGTATTGGAAAGGCGTCACGTTGTACCGAGAAAGAGCAGCCAGAAAATCGGCGCGTGAGATGCCCGCGATCTCCGCTGCTTTGGCTTGAGAGATACGCTCCAGTTCATACCATTTTACGGCCGCAGCCAGCCGCATCTCCTGAACAAAGGCTGCTGGTTCCTGACGCAAAGCAGAGAACGCATCTTGCGGTAATTCTATAGAGATTTGTATTGTATTCATCTCAACGATCCTTCACCGGGTACGGTATTTTCAATTCGATTACTTACGCATTATAACAAGGTTGCTTTACTGGGGATAGCTGCCTATTTCCTGGGCAAACTGGCCGACAAACTGGCGCATGATGTCGCGCAACGGCCGTCCCCATTCCTGCGCCGTTTCCGTACACAAATTCTCAAAACAGCTCATCTGGAAGTTAATCTGGTCCAAAATCGTTGGCCCCATGCCTAAACCCGCCTGAAACCGCGCCGTGAACTCCGCAGATGTCAAGCCCCACGTTTCGCCACGCGGATGCTCTGGGAAATACACCGGCAGATGCGCTTTGGAAGTAAACGCACGCATGATGCCCACGTTACCGAGCAAATCCAGGATGTCGGCGTCGCGCAAAATGTGGATGAGGGGAGTGGTGCCGTCTAAACGGCCGTGATGCACAATCGCCTCACAAATTTCGGCAATCTCATCGGGGGCGAACAGTTCGTTTTCCTGCAAGAACCAGGCTGCCAACTCCGCGCCAACGCGAGGATGATCGCTCCGTTTCTCTACCACAGGCAGGCCGATGTCATGAAGCAGGATGGCCGCCGCAACACGATCCAGGTGCGGGTAGCCTTCCGCCTGCGCCAGCCGCAGCGCGTGGGCGTAGACGCGCCGCACATGCGGCAAATCATGGGCAATACGAAACGCCTCGACCAGAAATGGCCCGGTCAACATCTTTTCGGCATACGCTTCAATTTGCTGAATGCGATTACTGGTCATGCATTGTTCTCCGCGATTTAGAATTCAACGATATTGATACCATCCAGGGACAAGACACCTTTGTACAAAATGTGAGGAATCCCCATAAACATGAGCGGTGTGCGATTTTCAGCACGGGCTGTCTGGATATGTTTTGGTAATTCCGCCGTCGATTGGGTTAAGGAAGCAAAATCAACCTGCGTGAGCATGACAAAAATCAGCGTCATCAGCGTTTATCTGCGTCCTATTCACTCAATTAAACGCAGTCGGCGAGCAATGGCGTTGGGCAGGATGTTGCCCAGCACCTTCTTTTCTTCCGCGCCAATGATGCCCAGCAAGAATAGTCCGGCCGGGTAGATGACCGCACCGATGACCAACCCAACCGCCAGATGCACCTGCCCGCCCAGCCACATGCCGCCAAACATGATCGCCGTGAGGAGAAACGGCCGTGCCCACAACCGCCCCCACTTTATCCCCGGCATCCGCTGCCGCAGGTAAAAATCAAACAGCACCAGCAGCACCAGCTCAGACAAAATCGTGGTCACGCCGGCGGCCACGTAACTGTAGCGTGGAATAAAAATGAGGTTGGCGATGATATTAAACAACACCGCCACGGTAAAGGCGCGCGGCTGCCGGCTCTCCAATCCTAGGCTGATGAGCACGTAATTGGTCACGCTGTTCAGCCAGCCCAGCGGAATCGACCAGATAACAACCTGCAAGGCAATCGCCCCGGCAGGCAAAAATTCCGCACCACCCACGAGCTGCACCAGCGGCACCGCCAGATAATGGGTCACGGCGGCGATAGGCAGCGCCAGGAGCAGCATCAGCTTGAGCGACAAGGCGTACATCTGCCGCGCCGCGTCGATCGATTCCCCAATGCGCCGCGAGATGATAGGAAAGAGCGCCAGCGTGAAAAACGAAGGCACAATTTGCAGGGCGTTAAACCATTTGTAGGCGCTGCTGTACCAGCCCGCCACCTCCTGCCCGTTGTCTAACAGCACCCGCAGCAGGTAGGTATCAATCGAGATGAACACCGTTTGCAGCAGATGGATGAGCATGAGCGGGAAACCTGCCCGCAGCATTTGCCGCTGTAAACGCCAGTTAAGCTGCCACGGGCCGCGCAGCGTGTAGCGGCGCAGGGCAATCGCCAGCAGCAGCACCAGGGTAATGACGTTAGTGAGAATGGAAACGGCCGCAAGCCCCACAAAGCCAAAGCCCAGCAGCAGCGCCGTCACGCCAAAACCCACCTTGAGGATGGTGGTCACTGTGGTCATGGCGTTGGGCACCTCAGCCTCTTCGTGAACATAAAACAGACCGGTGACCCCTTTGGACATGCCGGAAAAAACCATGCCAATCATGATAAACGCCGTGGCTAAAATTTCCGGTCGGGTAAGGGCGGTCGCTTCGGGAGATAAATTCGTAACGGCAATGATGGCCACGACGGGCAGGCTGGCAAATACCGCCGCGCCCAGGCGCAGGACGGTGGTGTTGAGCAGGTAGTTGGGCGCTTTGTCGCGGTCGCCGGCCACGTCGCGGATGAGCAGAATGTCCAGGCCAAAGTTGGCGATGATGTCAAAAATCCCGGCGGTGACGATGGCCGTCTGGAAGCTGCCGGAGCCGGCCGGGCCAAGCACGCGCAGGTAAAAGGCGGCAAAACCAAAGTCGATCAATTTATTGAACAGATTCAGGCCAATGGGGGCTAAACTGTTTTTGGCCAGGCTGCGGGTAACGCTTTGGCCATCATCGGGCCGGTAAAAGCGCCGCCAGCCCCAGACCAGCGCGCCAAAGAGCAAAATGATCCCGGCCATGAAGCTGCCCAGCGCGCCAAGCTGGAAGCTGGTCGGACTGTAGCGGAAGCGCACCTGCCACTCACCCTCGTTGAGCCAAACACCACGAAAGTTACCGTTTACGCGCATAACGGTAAGTTCTCTCTCTTCCGCATCGGGATCAGACAACGGCCGTATCCATGCCTTCCACCCCGGAAAATAACTGTCGTTGAGGATGAGCCAGCTGTATTCGGTGACGGCCGTATCTACTACCACTTCCCGATTGCTGTAGCTCGCAATTTCGGCGGAACCAGGAGAAGCAGGTTCTGGTGAATTAAATTCAAGCTGCACCCGTTCAGTATCCTTCGTCCAATCCTCAGGGCCAAGCACAACATATTGCCGTGGATCATATTGCGTTGTCATCGCCACCAGCGCATTTTCTGTTTCAATCGTTGCCGAGTCTGGTAAAGTGTAGGCGCGGGACACTACGGCCGTATTCTCATAAATCCGCACCCCCTCCCCCTGCCACACTTCGGTGTACTTGGGCAAATCAATCGTCTCGCTGGTGATGACGTACTTCACCCCCAGCACGTCCAGCAACGGCGAGTTGAGCGACTCCCAGTTAACGATGGGCTGAATGCGGTTGAACGGCAGTTCATTCTGCGGTTCAATCGCCGCCATGTACTCGGTGTACTGCTTGGGGATAATCGAATCGTAGCCGCGCACGTCGGGTAAATCGAACAGCCAGGCAGAGTTGGCGTTAAACGGCTTGTCGCCGTTAGGCGCAAAGCTGGTGATGCGCCAGAAACCTGGTTGGGCTTCAAGCCACTGCACCATCTCCGGCTTAAAATCTAGCAGCGCCGGGTCGTTGCTGGCGTTGAAGCCGAAGTTAGCCACAAATACGTCCAAAATGATGAGCACAGCGGCCAGGAAAAGCCAGATCGGTTGTCCGCCGCCCCAACGCCCCGCAAAAATCGGGCAGCGGCTCACGCGCAAAACGGTTCCCGTCCCAATGAGCATCAGCGCCAGGAAAAAGAGTTGGCGATATTCGTAGCTGTAAAAAGCGGCCGTATCTGGAAAAGCACCTGGCGCGCCGGCCAAACCTAAGAAGAGACGTTCCACCAACGGCCGTACCTGCTCATAAAAAACGCGTGAGGCAAATAAACCCATCAGCAAAAGCAGGCCGGACCAAAAGGCGAGCCCGGCCAATCCTGTTATAAGAGAGACTGAAGACCAGAGGACAAACGGCCGTTTCCACCAAACAACCGTTGAATCGCTGGCCCACACATTACTGTCTTGTCTTCGTTCCCGCCATTCCGCCACGCTTTGCCACTTACGCGTACTGGTCAGATAGTCTGTGCCAATCCCTGCCAGCACCGCCAGCGCCAGCGACAGCGGGAACACCCAGCGGAACGGCGTGTGCAGTTGGTTCACAAACGGCAGGCCATAATACAAAACGGCGTACAGCGGCGTGCCAAAAATAAACGCCAGCGAAAAGAAGCTGAGCAGCGCAAAGAAACCAACGTGCACTTTCCGCTGACGCCAGCCGCCAATAATACCCAGCAGAGCTAGAAACAACGGCAAAATCCCTAGATAAATTGCCCCTTCCACGTAATTTTTGATGCCCCACTCGGTGTTGGTCTTGCTCTCGCCGTAATAATTTTGGGTCAGGGGCACTTCTTCGCCGCTGAACACGTCTGTGTAGCTGTGGTGAGTGGGGTTGCCAAAGAAGTTGGGCAGCGCCAACGTCAGGATGCGACGTTCTGGAAAACCGTAATCACGCACCTCATCCAAGCTGGCCGACGCCTGCCGAAAGTTCACCTGCCCCAACTCATACAGCGGCACCAGCTGCACCGCGCCAAGCAAGAGGCCGAGGAGGACCATTGCCGCCAGCGAACCGCCAGTTTTTAGTAAGCGGTAATCAGTAATCAGAAAGCGGTTATCGGTAATCGGTGAGCGATTTTGCCACCATTGGCCGGCCAGCCGCCAGGCGGCGTAAGCGGCCATAACGAGGAGGGTGTAGATGGTAAATTCAATATGTCCGGCCAAAATCTGAAAGCCAAGTGTCACAGCTCCCAGCCCAATCCACAAAAAAGTTGTTCCGCCCGACTGCTCACTGTTTACTGAATACCGGCCACCGATCACTTTTTCCACACAGCCCAGCAGCAGCGGCAGCCACACCACCGCGCCGCTGATCATGGGGAAAACGGCCGCACTAACCACCAGATACGCCCCGCCCTGGAACACCAATCCGGCTATGAAGGCAGAGGGGCGGCGTAAGTTGAGGATACGGCCGTACACATACATTAACGCTCCCGCCAGCCAGACCTGGCTCACCGTGTACCAGCCATACGCCTGCGCCAGCGGCAGAATAAGAAACAGGACGCTAAACGGATAGTAGGCCCCGTGCTGCCCCGCCGCCAAAAACGGCACCCCGGCAAACAGATACGGGTTCCACAGCGGAATGTCGCCCGCGAAAACAGTTTCTTGCACAAACTGCTTCCAGGCATAATTTTGGATAATGAGATCGCTGATGAGGGGATTGTGCGGCTGGGTCAAGCCAAACTCGCCGGCATAGGCCGACCACGGCACCCATTGATACAGGTTGTCCACCGGCAGCATCGTCTGCCCGCCCAGCGTAACGCTGCCAAACAGCAGCAGCGGCAGCAGCAAAAAGCCCAGCAAAAACAACAAATCAGTGCGGAATCGCTTCATACGCTAAATAAAGCCACAGAGAACACAGAGAAAGCCGAGATTAACAAACAGAAAAATCTGCGCAATGGTTCGGCTGCGCTCACCACAAGCCTGCGTAATCTGTGGATGAAATCCGGTATAGGTAAAACGAAATCAGGGCTGTGAGAAGCCCTGATCTGAACTTTCTAATTCGGTTGGGGATTGTATCAAAATGTGAGGGGGATAAAAAACGGAAGCCAGACCTACAGCCGATGATTGGCCAACGCCGCAAACAAATCTTCCATGCTGCTGCCCTGGAACTGGCGCGAAGAAACGGCCGAGACGTGCACCGTCAGCCGCTCAGATTCCGGCAGCTCATGCAGCCGCTGTCGCTCCAGTGCCGGGTAAAAATATTGGATCGACGGATGCAGCCGCACCATGCACCGCTCGGCCAGCTTTTGGCATAATTCGGCCGTAGTCAAAATGATGAAATCGCCGGAATCGGCATGGCCTACAAACGCATCGCCCGCGCCGCTCTCCTGCACAGCGTTGGCAATCATCAGCGTCACGGCCCGCGACACATCGTCGGCGGCCACAAAGCCAAACTTGTCGCGGAACTTGCTCAGGCCGCGAATGCCGGCCATCACCACGCCCCAATCCGACTGGTTTAGCAGTTGCGTCAACTGCTCACGCACCAACGTGCCCTCCGGCAAACCGGTCACCGGATTCAACAGCGTGCTCATCTGGGCCCGACGCAAAGCATTACGCACGCGCAGCCGCAGCTCCTGAATATCAAACGGCTTGGTGATGTAATCGACAGCTCCCAGCTCTAACCCGGCCAGCTTATCTTCCCGCTCCCGCTTTTCCGTGAGAAAGATAACGGGAACGTGCTGCGTCTTGCGCGAACGGCGCAGGCGGCGGCACACTTCATACCCGTCAATATCGGGCAGGCGTATGTCCAGCACAACCACATCCGGCACATTTTCCGTAATGCCGGCCACGCCATCGTGCCCGCGCGAAGCGACTGAAACGGTATATCCCTGGACGCGAAAATAGGCGCGAAGCATTTCGGCCAGATCGTTATCATCTTCAACGATAAAGATTGTTTGACTTTTCTTGTCTACTTCATTCATAAGGATTTTAGGGGTTTCCGACGATTTTCAAGCAACCTTTCGGAGATTTTACCAGGGATTAACCTGGTTCCAACAGCAACCTCCAATTGCCTCGTATTGTCGAAAGAACTACTTTATTTTATTGGCTCTTTATCAATTTTAAACACGCAGGCTTCGGCCCCGACTGCGTGACATTGAACTTCATCAACGCGAAATTCCAGACCACCGCTTACCCAACGCAGCGTTTCTTGCAAAATGCCAACCGCAATGTAGCAAATGGGCCGATCGGCCTGCTGCCCCCAGCACATAGAGCAGCGGTCAATGGTATATAAAAAATGGTCGTCCATCTCTTCCACATGGCTGGTCTGGTCGCTAAACTGGGTGAAGATGCGAGCCACGGCTGGAATACCAATTTTGAGCTTGGTTTTAAGCGGCAGCACCTTAAAGGCCAAATCGCTGACGCCGGCCAACGCCCCAAATTGGCGCAGGCCGCGTGAAAAGATGGCCCGGCCGCTGCGCAGCGCCAGCCCACGCCCTCCACGCGGCCCATAAATCTCTTCCAAACCGCGATTGATATTGCTGATGTTGGCAAAATCAAATTCACGTTCCAGGTTATCGGGGGGAGCATTTTGGATATATTCGTGCAGCTCGATGAGGTTGAGCAGGGCATTTAAGCCGTTGCGGCCCATAACTTCTTCGAGTGATGTTAACATGATGCGTCCCATCTTGTTGGGGTAATAATAATTACTTAGTGGGACCAAGTCTCTCACAAAAGCCTCCGAAGCTAGCTCATGTTGATAACTCATATTGATAAGACGATTGCTGCACGGTTGACAAGTATAGCAGCAGATAATTTTTCCACAAAGATTATCGTTTGGGTAGAGAGTGAATTAGGAGTATTGTCCAGGGTAAGATTGCGATTTTACTTGCGGTAACTGGATTTGGCAGTGGGTAACGGCCGTGACATAATGGCAAGTGGCAAGTGGCAAGTGGCAAGTGGCAAGTGGCAAGTGGATGGTAAACCGAACTCGCCCACCTGCAAACTCGCAGACTTGCATACCTGCAAACTATTCAGAGACGGAGTGAATCATGGCACAGGCACAACTGTTGTTTCCACAGGATTTTTTATGGGGGACGGCAACGGCCGCTTACCAGGTAGAGGGCAATAACACAAACAGTGATTGGTGGGCCTGGGAGCAGGCAGACGGCCGTATTCTGCAAAACCATAAATCAGGCCTGGCCAGTAACTGGTGGGCCAACGCCGAGCAAGATTTAGATAGTGCCGCCGAGATGGGCAATAACGCCCACCGCCTCTCGCTGGAATGGAGCCGCATCGAGCCGGAACCCAGCGTTTTTGACGACGCCGCCCTGGTCCGCTACCGGGAAATCTTGCAGGGGATGCACAACCGGGGCATTGAGCCGATGGTGACGCTGCACCACTTTAGCAATCCGCTGTGGCTGGTGGAAAAAGGGGATTTCAACAGCAAAATTGTGGTGGAATATTTCCAGCGTTACACGGCCAAGGTGGTGGACGTGTTGGGCGATCTCATTCCCAAATGGATCACCATTAACGAGCCGATGGTGTACGTGTTTATGCGCTACCTGACCGGGGACTTTCCTCAGGGCAAGCACAGCGGCTGGCAAGGGGCTCTGGGAGCCATTCCCAATTTATTAAGCTGCCACGCAGCCGCCTACCTCACAATTAAAGGGCGTTTGCCCCAGGCGTTGGTGGGCGTGGCTAAAAATATGGCGGTGCTGCAAGCGCGCCCCGGCAGCTCGGTGTTAAGCCGCTGGTGGGCGGGTCAGTTGCGCTGGTTGTTTAACCGGATGTGGCTGGATTCGATGCAAAACGGCCGTCTCTATTTCCCCGTCGGCCGTAGCACAATTCCCAATCTAGCCGGCAGCTTTGACTTTATCGGCTTAAACTACTACACACGCTTTTATGTCAATTTTCCGCTGTTTGGCGGGTTACTCTCGCAGGAGTGGGAGCCGGGTGCCGTGGTGAGCGACGGCAACTACGGAGAAGTGTATCCGGCCGGATTGTTCCAGCTAATTGAGTCGCTGCTGCCGTACAAAAAGCCGATCTACATTACGGAAAATGGCGTGCCGGATAAGGATGATCGATTACGGCCGTCTTTCCTCATGACCCATTTGCGCGAGGTGTGGCGGGCGGTCAGCTTCAACTACCCGGTGATGGGCTACTATCATTGGAGCCTGGTGGATAACTTTGAATGGGACCGCGGCTGGACGCAGCGATTTGGCCTGATCGAGCTGAATCCTGAAACACAAGAGCGGAGATGGCGGGCGAGCGGCCGTTTGTACCAGGACATCTGCCACAGCCGCAGCCTCACCAGCCGCCAGGCCGAAAAATATGCCCCCGAACTGCTGCAAACCATCTTCAAGGGCGAAGCGCCGGCAATGGTTATTGAATAACCTACAAACAGTTGCAATTTGCAGCCAATAGAATTTATAATGCAGGCAATTATCAGAATACCTCGCATCTGCAGGAGAATAATACATGTCTAACGTCACGATTCAGGCGCGGGTTAGCCCGGAGCTAAAGGAAGAGGCCGAAGCCGTTTTCAATGCGATTGGCATGACAACGGCCGAAGCCATCCGAGTTTTTTTGAAACAAGCAGTCAACAGTGGCGGACTGCCCTTTCAACCCACAGCAAAAACTCCCAATGCAGAAACGGTTGCCGCCATTATGGAACTTGAAGACGGAGGTGGTGAACGCTTCCAAACGGCCGAAGAATTATTCAGCAAGTGGGAAAGCTGATCACTGTCTCTCTCCATTCGGCAAGCTACCCAATTCCGGCGAGACGTAAAACGACTTAGACGTCAAGGGGCCGATCTGAAACAATTGGAAGCAGTTATCAAGCAACTTGCAGCGCAAAACTCTTTGGCTGAACAGTATCGCGACCATACTTTGGTAGGAAACTGGAAGGGCTTTCGAGAATGCCACATCAAGCCTGACTGGCTGCTCATCTATCGCA
>CALBTC010000120.1 GCA_937967805.1 uncultured Anaerolineaceae bacterium | reverse complement strand
TCGGCCATGCGCATAATTTTGTCGGCGCGAGGATATTTGCGCCCCTTTTCAATTTCTGTGACGTAAGAAGGGGAGAGCTCGCATTGGCCGGCAAACTCAGAGAGCGTTAAATTCGCCTCCAGCCGTGCCTGACGCACTTTCATACCAAAAATAATATTGATGAGGTTATTCATTAAAAACTCGCTTTATTGCCTTGATCTAATGTAGGCATAGAAAACTATGTGTGCCGGCAATGATACATCTTTTAGCGAATTTTCGCTACTGGCGCTAAAAATGATCTGATTTGCCCTTGACACTCGTTCTCTTTCGTTTATACTTTTCTTCACAAACAGCGAATTTTCGCTAAACGAGAAAACTTTTCGACTAGCGAAATCAATAATAGCCAAGGAGCCCCACAATATGTCCCACAATCTTCAGATTACCGGCAGAATTTTGCCCGAATTTGAACGTATTTTGACGTCCGAAGCCCTGGACTTTGTCGCTTTGTTAGAAGATCGCTTTGGGGAGCGCCGTCAGGAGCTGCTGCAAAAGCGGATGGCGCGGCAGGCGCGCCTGGATGCCGGCGAGATGCCGGACTTCTTGCCGGAAACGGCCGAAATCCGCCGCAGCGACTGGCAGGTGGCCTCCATCCCCGCCGACCTCATGGACCGGCGTGTAGAAATCACCGGCCCAGTTGACCGCAAAATGGTGATCAACGCTCTGAATTCCGGGGCCAACATGTACATGGCGGATTTTGAAGATTCCCATTCCCCCACCTGGCAAGACACCATTCATGGCCAGATCAACCTCAGTGACGCCATCGATGGCACCATCACTTTTACCAATCCCAATGGAAAATTTTACGAATTGAATGACACCATAGCCACCTTGCTGGTGCGTCCCCGTGGCTGGCATTTGGACGAGAAGCATGTGTTGTTGAACGGCCGTCCCATTTCCGCCTCCCTCTTCGATTTTGGCCTCTTCTTCTTCCACAACGCTAAAAAGCTCATCGGCAAGGGCAGCGGCCCTTACTTTTACCTGCCTAAATTAGAAAATCACCTGGAAGCCCGCCTGTGGAACGACGTCTTTGTGCTGGCCCAGGAACTGCTGGGCGTACCCCAGGGCACCATTCGCGCCACGGTGCTCATCGAAAATATTTTGGCCGCCTTTGAAATGCACGAGATTTTGTACGAACTGCGCGATCATTCGGCCGGCCTGAACTGTGGCCGTTGGGATTATATTTTCAGCGCCATTCGCAAATTCCGCAACCATCCCAATTTTGTTTTGCCGGACCGGGCCGAAGTGACGATGACCAGCCACATGATGCGCTCGTACTCGCTGCTGCTCATTCAAACGTGCCACAAGCGCGGGATTCACGCCATGGGCGGCATGGCGGCCCAAATTCCCATCAAAAACAATCCCGAAGCCAACGAAGCCGCCCTGGCCAAAGTGCGCGCCGACAAAAAGCGCGAGGCCGAGGACGGCCACGACGGCACCTGGGTGGCCCATCCGGCCCTGGTGGCCATCGCCAAAGAGGAATTTGATAAGGTGATGACCGGCCCCAACCAGATCGACCGGCTGCGCGAGGATGTTAAGATTACGGCCGAAGATTTGCTGGTCGTTCCCGAAGGAAAAATCACCGAGGCCGGGCTGCGTACCAACATCGACGTCGGCATTCAATACATGGCCGCCTGGCTAGACGGCAATGGCTGCGTGCCCATCTACAACCTGATGGAAGATGCGGCGACGGCCGAAATTTCCCGGGCGCAAGTGTGGCAATGGCTGCACAATCCCGGGACCAAGCTGGCAGACGGCCGTGCCATCACCCCGGAACTCATCCATGAGATGGTGCCTGCTGTTCTGCAGCAAATCAAAAGTCAGGTCGGGGCAGAGCAGTTTGAGCAGGGCAAATACCGCGATGCCGGTCAGCTATTTAAAGAAATTATTATTGGCAAAACCTTTACCGAATTTCTGACGCTGCCGGCCTACGAATATCTAAATTGAGATTGGAGATTAGAGATTGGTGATTCAACAGTTTGTTTTAATCTCCAATCTCCAGTCAACCAATCTCTTCTTAAATTAATTCCCATAACAGGAGGAGCGAGCATGATGAAACAATACAATGTGACGCAGATGGAAAACAGTTGGAAATTTGATAAGCGGTGGCAGGGCATTGAACGGCCGTACACTGCCGAAGATGTTTGCCGTCTGCGGGGCACCATCCAAATTGAATACACCTTAGCCCGAATGGGTGCCGAACGGCTGTGGCGTCTGATGCACAGCGAAGATTATGTCAATGCGCTGGGTGCTGTGACCGGCAACCAGGCGGTGCAAATGGTGCAGGCCGGCCTGAAAGCCATTTACCTCAGCGGCTGGCAGGTGGCCGCCGACGCCAACAATTCCGGCCATACCTACCCAGACCAGAGCCTTTACCCGGCCGACAGCGCGCCCAAGCTGGCAAAACGGATCAACAACGCACTGCTGCGCGCCGACCAGATTTACCATATGAACAACCAGAACGGCGTCTACTGGTTCGCCCCCATCGTTGCCGATGCCGAATCAGGCTTTGGCGGTTCGCTCAACGCCTTTGAACTCATGAAGATGATGATTGAAGCAGGCGTGGCCGGAGTTCATTTTGAGGATCAGCTTTCATCGGCCAAGAAGTGTGGCCACATGGGTGGCAAGGTGCTGGTGCCTACCCGCGAATTCATCCAGAAGCTGGTTTCGGCTCGCCTGGCCACCGATGTGATGGGCGTGCCCACGATCATTATCGCCCGCACCGATGCCGATTCGGCCCAGCTCATCACCAGCGACATCGATCCGCGCGACCAGCCGTTTATCACCGGCGAACGCACGTCTGAAGGGTTTTACAACGTCACCGGCGGCCTGGAAAGCGCCATTGCCCGCGGCCTGGCGTATGCCCCCTATGCCGATGTGATCTGGTGTGAAACCTCTAAACCGGATTTGGAAGAGGCCAGAGCCTTTGCCGAAGCGATCCACGAGAAGTTCCCCGGCAAGCTGCTGGCTTACAACTGCTCGCCCTCCTTCAACTGGCGGCGCAATCTGGACGAGGCGACCATTGCCAAATTCCAGGTAGAACTGGGCAAGATGGGGTACAAGTTCCAGTTTGTCACCCTGGCCGGTTTCCACGCGCTGAACACCAGCATGTTTGAACTGGCGCTGGCCTACAAGAATGAAGGCATGGCCGGCTACTCCCGCCTGCAAGAGCGTGAGTTTGGTCTGGAGGCCAGCGACGGCTACCGGGCTATCAAGCACCAAAGCTTTGTGGGGGCCGGCTACTTTGATGAGATTCAGTTGGCGATTTCCGGAGGCGAAGCCTCAACGGCCGCTCTGAAAGGGTCCACTGAAGAAGCGCAATTTGAAGACGTGCCCCAGCCGGCACACGCCTGATTTTAGCCATCTACTCCTTGGTAAAAGAAACGGCCGTCTCCCACAGACGGCCGTTTCTTTTTTTCAGCAAAAACGCGGTCGAACTATTCGTTAACGATGAAAGATTTCACCTGCCAATACCAGGGCAGTTGATTGGCCCCAGTCGTGCGCAGGCTGATATTTTGGGGAAAGCCGTACGTCTCGTGAAACTTAAAGCCGCCGCCAAACTCGTTAATTTCGTCATTTTCCAGCGCGTTTCTAGCGGTTTGAAACAGGCCAGGAATTGTCAGGCGGTCGGCGGGAATCTTGCTAATTACACAGCCGGTGGCCTGGTCGCTGCAGCGCGTCTCTTCGGCTGCCACAGCGCCATCTTCCACGGTAACGGTATGCACTTGAATCACTTGCCGTGAACTTTCCACATACAGCACTTCAATTTCATAGTTTTCTACGGGATTAGCCGCCCAGCGCGCTTCGGCCTCATCCAGTTCGGCCAGCCAGGCGGCAATTTGTTCACCCCGGTTGCCTGACTCAGCAGCCATGGTCGCTTGAATTGCCGCCTGCATCGCCTGTGCCGGATCAGCGGTGGGCGTGGGGCCAGGATTGCTTGCCCCGCCGCCACAACCAATGCTGCCCACAATAAGGACGATCAAAAGAAATAATTGCTTCAGGAAACGGCCGTTCATCTTCACCTCTCTTTTCTGACATCCATTTCCGACCAAATTGTTGGCCTGCTGCCGCCGCAATAAGACGTAAGTCTAATGTTAACCTTGCCCCATTACGATGAACCTGCAACTGAAATAATGCCTGCTGCAAGGGAGCATTGTCCAGGCCACTGCTAAACATTAGACGCAGTAACAGAGAAATTTAAGATTGTCAGGCAAGGGGACGCATTTGCAGCAGATGTTCTAACATTAAAGAAACCATGCACTCATTAGAACAAGAACAGTTAATCAAGCGGAATGAGATAGTGGAGACAACAGCCAGTCTAGAGATACGTCTTTTTGGTACACCATCCTTCTTTATTAATGGGCAACCTCTGGCCGAATCCACCTCGCACAAAGTAGATGCGTTATTTGCCTATCTGGTTTGCCATCCGTTTCCCCATTTACGTGAAGCATTGGCCTCGCTGTTGTTTAACGCCCAATCCCGTAACCATGCCAACAACAATTTGCGCGTGCTGCTATCCCGGCTGCGCCGCGTTTGTGAAGACACCATTCTCATCAACCGGCAAACGGTGCGGCTGAATCCGGCTTATGACGTGTGGTTGGACACGGCCGTTTTCCAACAAACAATCCCCAAGCAGCCAGAACAGGCGCTTAAGCTGTATCGCGGTGATTTTTTAGAAGGCATTCAGGTGCAGGACGCAAAAGCGTTTATCGAATGGGCCGCGCTGGAACGCGAGCAGCATCGCCTACTTGCCCTGGAAACGCTTTTGCAGCTTATCCACAACCATGAAACCAATGGGCAGATCGAAAAAGCGATTCCCCTGGCCCAGCAGCTTGTGACCATAGAACCCCATCACGAAGGCTGGCATCGCCGGCTTATCAATCTGTTCCTGCAAACAGGCCAGCGCCAGCAGGCCCAAGCCCAGTTTGAAGCTTGTCGCCAAATCATGCAAGAAATGTTCCACCAAGACGTATCTGCCGCCACGCAAGCCCTCCTCAGCATGTGAAACACCTGCTGCCCCGTTTTACAAACAATTTACAAACTGATTGCAACTTTTGTGATTGCTTCCGGTATCTATAAACAGTAACGGACAGCGGCAACCCGCCGCGACTGTGTTGTAAGGAGGCATTCTCATGGTTGATGTTTATATTGTTGTTTACTCTCTATTAGGCATTTTAATTTGCCTGCCCGCCCTGCTTTTAGCCCTTAATTTGCTCATGCCCCAAATCACTGGCCGCATCGAAACCCGCCTGGAGCGAACCCCCGGTAAAAGTTTCTTTTTAGGCGTGCCGGTAACGGCCGCTTTCCTCCTCTGGATCGCTATCACCGCCAACGTGCCCATTGGCGTGGTGCGCGGCACGGCGTTTGTGGCCACCTTTGTGGGTATGGGGCTGGGCACGCTGGGGGCGGCCGGCATGAGCCGCCTGCTGGCCAAACGAATTACCGTCCTGGCCAACCCCAGCTCACAAGCGATGAACTGGCTGCGCGGCGCGGTAATGTATGAATTGGCCTGTCTCTTCCCCATCGTTGGCTGGTTTTTGTTTGCCCCCATAGTAGGTATCACCGTGCTGGGCGCGGCCGTATTTGCCCTGCTCGGCTGGCTGCCCCGCCCGACGGTGAGTGAGCAGATTGTGGTCGCCAGTAATCAGTAAGCGGTGAACGATAATCGGTTATCGGTAAACCGCTTACTGATAACCGATTACCGATTACCGTTCCGAAGGAGCCTGAACATGAAAGTAACCCGACGCGACTTCCTCCGCCTGGGCGGACTGACGGCCGTTGCTGCCGGAACTGCCGGTTGCAGCGTGATCGGGCGCGAGCTAAACCAGCGTGAACTGCCAGAGGTGCTGACGGTGCCAACGGTCCCTTCGATAAACTCAGCGCAGGCCGTTCCTGATCTGCCCAGCCAGACCGTGAATCCGATACGCCGCTTGCTCAATCGGGCGGGCTATGGCCCAGCTCCCGGCGAAATTGAGCGCGTAACTCGGCTGGGATTGGCGGCTTATCTAGAAGAACAGCTCAAACCCGAAACCATCAATGACACTGCCAATGAGCTGATCATCCGCCACCAGCATCTTTACCAGATGGATGCCAGCCTGCTGCTGGAGCAGGAACCAAAAGATGGCGCTGTCGAGCTGATTGGCTCCACCTTTATGCGGGCCATTTACTCCAAGCGGCAGTTGTATGAAGCAATCGTTGAGTTCTGGTCCGATCACTTCAACATTTATTTGCGCAAGGAGCCGGTGATGCCTCTTGCTAAAATTGTGGATGATCGGGAGGTGATACGGCCGTATGCCCTGGGTAACTTCCGCGATTTACTCGGCGCATCGGCGCAAAGCCCGGCGATGCTGCTCTACCTGGACAACATCAGCAACGAAAAAAGCCATCCCAACGAAAATTATGCCCGCGAGCTGCTGGAGCTGCACACGCTGGGGGTCGATGGCGGCTATGGCCAGCAAGACGTGCAGGAGGTGGCCCGCATTCTCACCGGCTGGACCGTGGCCCGGCGCGGTCGTTTGCGCGGGCAGTTCATTTTTGATGAAGCGAAGCACGACTTTGGCCAGAAGCAGGTGCTGGGCCAAACATTTCCGGCCGGCCGCGGCGAAGCAGAGATGGCCGAACTGCTCGACTTGCTGGCCGGCCATCCGGCCACGGCTAACTTTTTGGCCTCCAAGCTGGTGCGCCGCTTTGTGGCCGATGAGCCGCCGGCCGACCTGGTGGCCCAGGTGGCCGATGCCTACCGGCAAAGCGGCGGCGAAATCAAAGAGATGCTGCGCGTGATTTTCCTGAGTGAGGTATTTGCCACCGCGCCACCTAAGCTGAAACGGCCGCACACCTACATCGTCTCCGTTTTGCGTGCACTGCATGTGGGCTTCCGGCTGGGGCGTGGCCGGGACATCGGGGACTGGATGCAGGCGATGGGGCAGCCATTGTTCCAATGGCCGCCGCCCGATGGTTACCCGGACGTGTCGCAAGCGTGGGCGGCCAACCTACTGCCGCGCTGGAACTTTGCCCTGGCGCTGCTGCACAATCAGATTCCCGGAGCCACCGTACCGCTGGAGGATCTGTTGGCGGCAGGCGGAGCGGAGACAGTCGCCACCGCCATTCAGCTATTTGCCGGGTTGATTTACGGCCGTTCCCTGCCAGAAGAGGAACGCACTTTGTTCACCGACTACATCGGCAGCCGCACCCTGCAAGGCAGCGAAGCCCATTCCCGGCTGCGCGACTGCATTGCCCTGATGCTGGCCAGCCCAGAATTCCAGTGGACGTGAGCTTCAGATGAGAAATGTGATTTGCACTCCCTTGATTGGGCAAACGGCCGTTCGGCAGCCGCCCAACAACATCTATACTAAAAAACAAAACCCCAGTGCGTCTAATAAATTGGGTCTCATCGCAGACAATTTTTGCATTTCTTACCCAATTTGCGTCGATCTCATCCAGCCGTCCAATACCCTTAATCGGCCGTTTTCACTTGAAACGAGGTTTATGGTTAAGCGTTTGCTGCGTGCGCTGCAAAGCCAATTCAGATTTTTTCTGCCGGCCGCCGGCTTGCTCGTTTTTGCCTGTCTCGGTTGGGTCTACCGGCAGCAAACGCCCCTCCTGGAAACGCCCGATGAGCCCTCCCATTTTGAGGTCGTTAACTACATTGCCCTAAATGGCACGCTGCCGCCGCGCTCTACAGAGACGCGCACCGGGCCAGCCCCTACTGTTTCTGAGGATATTCCTTTTTACTACGCACCGCCGCTTTATTACCTGCTTGCCTCAAGCCTGGTGGGCCAGGCAGACAGCCAATTTGGCCAGGCGGTGATCCCTAATCCCAATTTTGAGCGAGACATTGGCCTGAATCTGGCCGATGGCCCCAACAACAAAAATATGTATGTGCATACGGCCGCACAAACGCCACCTGATCTGGCACCGTGGGCCAGCGCCATGCAGCGCGTGCGGCTGCTCTCCCTGGCCTTTGGGCTGGCAACGGTGTTGGGCTGCTGGGCACTGACGCGGCAGCTCTGGCCGGAAAATTGGCGCTGGCAGATGACGGCTATTGCTCTCGCCGTTTTCAATCCTACCTTTCTGTACATCAGCAATGGCGTCACCAACGACAGTTTGCTCATTGCGCTTTGCACCTGGAGCTTTGTGCTGATGGCCAGCCTGCTGCAAAGCGATGATCCCCGAATCGGCTGGCGCGAATGGGCATTGGCGCTGCTGTTGGGAGCTGCCATTCTCACCAAGCAGACGGGTTTCATTTTGCTGCCGCCGGCCCTGCTGGTACTCCTCGTTCGTGCCCGGCAAATGGCATGGTCGCGCCGGCGATTTTGGCTGGTTTTGGTGGGTGGACTGGTGGTGATGACGGCCGTTGGCGGCTGGTGGTATCTGTTCAACGGCATCGTCTACGGCGATCCGCTGGCGTTGGAAAGCCACAGAGCACTGCCACCGATAAAAAGCATCTTCGAGCGACTCCTCTTTTCCCTGGGGCAAAGCTGGGGGGCATTCAAAAGTTATTGGGCAGCTTTTGGCTGGGCCACCATTTTTGTGCAGCCATTCTGGTATGCCTGGTTTGTTGCGCTGGCAGTTTTGGGGTTGACAGGCTGGTTGTGGGGGAAACGGCCGCAACACGCCAGAATCTCCTTAACCAAACTTACTCAGATTTTATGGCTGGCCGTACTGCTCAACAGCGGCTTGTTGCTGGTCTGGCTGTGGCGCACGGCGGCGCCGTACGGCCGTCTTCTCTTCCCTGTCATTGCGCCGTTGAGCTGCCTGCTGGCGCTGGGCTGGCAGCGTTGGCTGGCTCGTCTGCGCTGGCCTAACGTGGTGGGACAATCGGCCATCATCATTCCGCTGGCGGTGCTGGCTCTGTTTGCTCCGTTTGGTTATTTGCAGCCTGCCTTTGCTCCGGTAGCTGTACCCCCTGACAGCGTGGCCGCTTATCAGCCGCTCGACGTTACCTTTGGCGGACGGGTTGATCTGCACGGGTACATCATTGAGCCAGAAACGCTTGAGGCCGGCAGTGAGTTAACGCTGACTCTTTTCTGGCAGTTGGCCCAACCTGCTGCCGTTCCCGGTTTAATAGAGGCCGTGGTGCAGGTGGCACCGCTGAATCCGGAGGCGCGGGTGACGGCCGTTTCTGAACTGCTAGGCACGCCGCGCTATCCAGCTCCGTTTTGGCAGGCGAACGAGATCATTGTGCAGCGGCACAGCCTGACGCTGGCCGAGGATACGCCCGCGCCTTCGCTGTACTGGTTAGATCTAATTTTGTTTGACGAGACGACGCAGGCGCCGCTGCCGGTTATGTGGCAGGGCGAGCCGCTGGCTGAAAACTTCTTTCGGATAGGGCCAGAACCGATATTTTTGGGTGAGACGGCCGTTTCCACCCCGGCCACGCGCACCAATTACACCTTTGGCCAGCAAATCCAGCTCAATGGTTACGAGATTCACCCCGCCGAGACTGGCGTAGAGCTGACTTTATATTGGCAAGCCCTGACCCAGCCGGCCGTCGGTTGGACCGTTTTTGTGCATTTGATTGGTGAAAATGGAGAGCTGATTGCCCAGGGAGACAGCGTGCCGCGCCGCGGCAACTTCCCCACCCAATGGTGGACCGCCGGCAGCCACATCCCCGACACTCACCTGCTGGCCGGCGCAATCGGCTGCGACGCATTGAGCCAATACAGGCTGCTGCTTGGCTTTTACAATCCTGCCACCAATGAACGGCTGCCCGTCAGCGATGAGACCGGTCAACCTTTGCCTAACAACGCTGTAGAAATTCAACCGTCCTGCTCAGAAAACTAATGTTGGGTGATTTTCCAAATCGCCTGAACGATTTGGAAAATCGTTCTACAAGGGTTACCCGACAATTTTCTTAATGTGAAAAAACTTGCCAACTGCAAAGGAGATAAAAATGAGCACCCAACCGATAACCCACTGCCAGGAGTATGAAACCATCAACCGCCGTACCTTTTTGGGCCGGGGCGCGCAGTCGGCGGCGGCGCTGATGTTGGGCAACAAGCTGGTGGCGCTGCCCACCTGGATGCCGCGCATCAGCCTGGCCGACCCGCACGTGGGGCCGGCTGGAGACACCCTCGTTTGCATTTTTCTACGCGGCGGTGCAGACGGCCTGAACATGGTGGTACCCCACGGCGACGATGAATATTATGCCCATCGCCCCCTCATCGGTATTCCCCGGCCGGATGACAATCGCGCGGCTGACGGCCGTACCGTAAACCTCGACGGCTTTTTTGGCCTGCACCCGGCGCTGGCCGCGCTGCACCAACTTTACGCTGCGGGCGACATGGCCTTCATTCACGCCACCGGCTCGCCTGATGAATCCCGCTCTCACTTTGAGGCGATGGATTTGATGGAGCGCGGCGCGACAGAAAACGGCGACTACACCGGCTGGCTGGCGCGCCATCTGGCCACGCTGGACAGCGGCAACCGTTCCTCGCTTCGCGCCGTGGGCATTGGCGACATGCTGCCCGCCTCGCTCACCGGAGCGGTTTCGTCTACGGCACTGCAATCCATTGCGGAGTACCATCTGGACGGCCGTCCGGAGCGGGTGGGGCAGATGACCGGCCTGCTGCAAACGCTTTACGAGCAAAACCAGGATATGCTAACGGCCGTTGCCCGGCAAACGTTTGCCTCGATTGAGGTGTTGAGCCGGATTGATACAGAAGGGTATGTGGCGAACGGCCGTCGCTACCAGGAAAACGAATTTGGCCAGGCGATGCGCCTGGTGGCCCAGCTCATCAAAGCAGAGGTGGGTGTAGAAGTGGCCTGTATCGATCTGGGCGGTTGGGATACGCATGTGGCCCAGGGCGGCACCGTGGGTACGATGGCCGGTCTGCTAACGGAACTGGCAGACGGCCTGGCCGCCTTTTACGAAGATTTACAAACGCAGATGGGCAATGTTACCGTCGTGGTGATGTCTGAGTTTGGCCGGCGGCTGCAAGAAAATGGCGGCCTGGGCACCGACCACGGCCACGGCAACATGATGATGGTGCTGGGCGGCGGCATCAACGGCGGGCGCGTCTTTGCCAACTGGCCCGGCCTGCACGACGAGCAGTTGGTGGGACCCGGCGACCTGGCGGTCACGACAGATTACCGCGACGTGTTAGGCGAACTCATCCAAAAGCGGCTCAACAACCCGCTGCTGCCGCAAATCTTCCCCGGCTACACTGTTAACCCATTGGGCCTGGCCGTGCCTCGCTGAGTCGTTTTTAATCACGAATGGCACGAATTAACGAATGAGACGAATTTATGCCGGCAAATTCGTAAAATTCGTTCATTTGTCTTATTCGTGATTCTTTTTTTTGCAAATTATTGACGGAAGCCTGAGAATCGTGTACGCTATCGGGGTAGATTTTGCGAGTTTGTCCTGGATACCTAAAAGCACTACCTGGACTCAAAAAGTCGGGAAAGTGCTTTTTTTATTGGGTCAGACCCGCGTTTGTAAACGGTCAAATTTAGAAAAAATAGATGTGGTTACAAAACGGCCGTTTACTGTAGAACCACAAGGAGATTTTTTTTCAATGTCAGAATTAACAACCGGAACCGTCAAATGGTTCAACGACCAGAAAGGCTTTGGCTTTATTGCTGTGGATGATGGGGATGACGTATTTGTCCATTATTCAGCCATTAATGGTTTCGGCCGTAAAACCCTCTATGAAGGCCAGCGCGTCGAATTCAGCGTCGAAGAAGGCCCCAAAGGCCCGGCGGCAGCAAACGTAACGGCCGTATAAGGTTATCGTTCGTTTAGATCACCTGCTTGCCTGATGGGAAGCAGGTGTTAAAAAATTAAGAGTAAGTTTCAAGGCTTTCGTTCCAGTTTTGGACGAAAGCCTTTCTTTTTTAAGGATCAGGACACGGAGATTAGAGATGAGCGAACAGTTAAAAATAAAAGATGGCGTGGTTGTTAGTCTGGATTACACCTTGCGTTTGGATGATGGCGAAGTGATTGACGCCTCTGAGGAGAACAAACCGCTGGAATATTTGCACGGGTATGGCCAGATCATTCCCGGTCTGGAAAAAGCACTGTCCGGTTTGACCGTTGGCGACAGCAAAAAAGTGGTGGTGCCTGCCGCTGAAGCGTATGGTGAGGTAGATATGGACGCCTTTGAAATTGTGCCTCGCTCCATGTTTCCTGATGATATGGAATTGGAGGAAGGTTTGTCGCTGACCGTACGCGATGCCGAAACAAACGAACCGTTTGATGCCTCCATTGCTGAAATTCGCGAAAATGAAGTGATGCTGGACTTCAACCATCCGCTGGCCGGCGAAACGCTGCACTTTGAGGTCAATATCCCGACCCTTCGCGCAGCCACAGAAGAAGAGTTGGCCCACGGCCACGCTCACGGACCGGGCGGACATCATTAATTCAAGTGAATATGCACTATTTTTAGAAGGACATCTGCGGATGTCCTTTTTTATTGCCTGAACCCGTAACGGAACTTTCGGGCGTTCTTTGGCGTTAAGGAAGCAGCAGGGTTGAGAAATGATTCACAAACTATGGAATTCTCACGCCAAGCCGCCAGGTGCGCCAAATGATCCTTGCGACTTTGCGTGAGGTTATTTTTGAAGGAGTTTCAATGAAGTTTAATAAGAAGTTTGTAAACCAACTAATAATGAGTCTTATTTTGCTGCCGGCTCTGGCTGCTTGCAGCCCCGCCGGCTCGAGTGGTGATGTGGAACCAGATATTGAATCTGGCCCAGTTAAAGAAGCCAACGACGAAGCCGAGATCGATGAAGAAGAAGCCAGCAAAACGATTTTTGTTGGGTCGGAGCTGGTGGATTGCGTCGGCGTCGCCCCGCAAGAATGTTTGCAAGTGCGTGAAAGCGAAGATACAGAATGGTCATTGTTTTACGGCCAGATTATTGGCTTCGACTATGAGCCAGGCTACGAATACGAACTGCGCGTGACAGAAACAGAAAAAGATAACCCGGCCGCCGATGCATCCTCTCTAGAAATGACGCTGGTAGAAGTTGTGAGCCAAACGGCCGTTCCCACCACCCCCACACCAGACTCCCGACCAGAAGGCAGCGGCGAACTGCACGGCACCAGCTGGGTTTTGACGACCTTTGGGCCGAACGACAGCCAAACGGACGTCCTGGCCGGCACCGAACTCACGCTGAATTTTGACGGCGCGCAGATTAACGGACTGGCCGGCTGCAACAGCTACTTTGCCGACGTCACTTTTGCGGAAGAGGGCACATTATCTGTGGGACTGGTGGGCAGCACGCTCATGGCCTGCCTGGATGAAGACGTGATGCAGCAGGAAAGCGACTTTCTGGCGATGCTGGCCGAAGCCACCAACTACACACGCTCCGGTAACCGGCTCACGCTGCACACCGGCGATGGTTCTTTGCAGTTTGTTGCGGCAGCGGAGCACGACAAAACGAACCCCTGATGATCGTTGTTGTTGACACCAACGTTTTGCTTAAAATGGCAAGGTATTCAGGTTGTGCAGCCAGGACGCTTTCAGACATTGTTGCGCTGATAAATTTGTGGTGACGGCAAAACACGGCGCCCTCGTGGCGCTGCTGGCAGACGTGGGCATGCGTGGCGAAATTCTCGGCTCGCCCCATTACATTGCCCCGGAGGAAGCTTTTCCCTGGGTCTATTGCGTCTAAGAAGTGGCAATGGGGCCATCCAGGGAACAGAGTAGAACTTAGGACAACTGGAGCCAGGTAGCTGTGTGACAACCTGAAAAGACGGGGGAAACCCCAAACCGCCTGACGTAGATTGTAACCAGGTGGGCGTGCGGGTGATACGTCAAGGTTCGGATCGATTCTGGAAGAATCAGTTTAACGTGCTCTATGATGGCCAGCAGGTTGGTGTATGCAACTCACCTGAGCCGTGCTTGGGGGAGATCACAAAGTAGCTATCTGGCAATATTCACACCAAATCCGTCACGTTTTAGCTTCTTCTTCGCCCCTATACCCTATCCCTCCATAAGGCTGAATTTCTGCCAGCAATCTTTTCGCCTTGCTGGATCAGGGTGTTAGGGCCGTATTTCTCATTCACGAAGCCAACAAGTTTCCCTATGATCAAACCAATCTGTAACATTTTACCGTAACCTTCGTCCTTACAACTACAAAGGTCTCTATGGATGGTGAACACAGCGAGAAGAAAATAGTCGAACGGGCTCGGTCTGGAGATCAGGAGGCATTTGGCCAACTGTACCAACAATATTACCAACCCATTTATCGCTACGTTTTTTATCGCGTTAATCACCAACAGGATGCGGAAGATTTGACTGAAAAGATTTTCTTAAAGGCGTGGGAGCGCTTGCCCGGTTACCGGGGTGATGCTTCCTTTAAATCGTGGGTTTATCGGATAGCGCACACAATCGTTATCGATCACTATCGCACGCGCAAACGACCATTACCGTTAAACGAAGCAAGTTCACTGGCGGACGGCCGTCCCGATTTCGAAACCACCCTGATGGCCCAAGAGAAGATTGAGCGGTTAAAGGCAATCATGTCCCGCCTTTCTCCCTTGGACCAACAGGTGCTAACGTTGCGCTTCATCAACGGCTTAAGCACAGGAGAAACCGCCCAAATATTAGGGCGCACCATTGGCTCGGTACGTGTATTGCAGCACCGGGCACTAAAAGCTGCCCACACATTATGGGCTGCACAGGAGATCACCAATGAGTGAGCCAATTATGGACGAAATTGATGCCCTGGCCAATTGTCTGGAGGCGATTGAGCGCGGCGAGCGCACCATCGCCAGCTGTTTGGAGCAATATCCAGAATATGCGGAAGAGCTGGCAGAATTGCTGCCGGTAGCAGCAGCCTTCACCCAGGCACCTGTAGTGACGCCCGCACGGCCGCCGGAGATTGCCTACCAGCGTCTGATGGATCAATTACGGCCGTTTCCCAACGAATCTGTAACGTTTTTAGACGCTCTTCGTCATCAATGGCAACGTATCGGATCATTCCAATTGACAAGGAGACTGAATATGACCTGGTTTTTACTGATAGCAACCGTTGTTTCACTGGCCGCCGGTGGTGGGGCAGTCTATGCCTCAGATGCGGCCGTGCCGGGCGATCCCCTCTACAGCCTGGACCTTTCTGTAGAGGAATTGCGGCTCAATATGGCCTCTAGTCCTGAGGCAGCTGCAGGCCTGCAGCTGGCATTTGCCGAAGAACGCCTGCAAGAAGCGCAGGCATTAATGGCTGAAGGTGATGGTGACCATTCTCAGGAAGCACTGTCCGCTTACGGTGACGCCATTTCGACCGTTGCCCAGACAATAGGCACAGCAGATGGTGCCGATCAGGCAGCATTATCGGCCATGCTGGAAGAGGCTCTATCGGTGCATGACTCGATCCTGTCAACGCTGGTAGACGAACCCGGTGAAGAGGTTGATAACGAAGGGGAAGTTGACGATGAAGATGAGGTTAATGACGGAGACGAGGCTAACACACATCGCTGCACCAACATGACCGATCATCCGATGGCCCAAACTATTGCCAATCAATATGAAGTGTCGACCGAAGAAGTCATGGATTGGTTCTGCAACGGGGCCGGTTTCGGTGAGATCATGCTGGCTTATAGCATTAATGAAGAGACAGGCATTCCCGTAAGCGATCTGTTTGCCCTGCGGCAAGAAGGCTATGGCTGGGGCCAGATTATGCTGGATGCAGACCTGATCGGCTCACCGAACGACGTACCTCAAGGTCCGCCTGACGACGCTGGCCCGCCCGATGACGCTGGTGCACCGGACGACGTACCCCAAGGTCCGCCCGATGACGCTGGTGCACCAGATGACGTACCCCAAGGTCCGCCCGACGACGCTGGCCCGCCCGACGATGCTGGCCCACCGGATGACGTACCTCAAGGTCCGCCCGATGATGCTGGTCCACCCGACGACGCTGGTCCACCGGATGACGTACCTCAAGGTCCGCCCGATGATGCTGGTCCACCCGACGACGCTGGCCCACCGGATGACGTACCTCAAGGTCCGCCCGATGATGCTGGCCCACCGGATAGCACTCCTGGTGGCGGACGGCCGTAACTACTCCTAAATTTATCCGATTTATTAAAAATGACCGGGGGTTTCCCCGGTCATTTTTACTTGGAACGATGCGCTGTGCTAAGACCTAAGACTTACGGCAACAGGTCGCCAAACTCATCATTAAGCCAATCTAAATCGTCGGCCGTATCTAACCGGTAAACGCCCCCTGTGCCGCCGCAGGTACCATTCAGGCCAAAGGAGGTAACGCCACCAATAACATTGGAATCACCGATAAAATTAGGACCGCCCGAGTCGCCAAAACAAGTGCCGCCTGTTGCGTGATTGTTGGATAACAGGATCGAAAAATCGCCTGTGAAGCCCGGCGAATTTATTTGAACAAGGTGCGGGTAGGCTACCATACGTACCCTTTCTGATTCAACAAATACGGGATTGATCTCCTGAAGGCCATAGCCAACGGCCGTAAAGGTTACGTCCTGTAAGCCACGCCGCGTAGCCATTTGGTCTAAGACGCCCAGTTCAGGAAGCTCGCCGTATTCTGCCATATCAACGGGTTCATCAAGTACAACTACGCCCAGATCATAGAGGTAAAAAGCGTTGGGATCATAACTCGGGTGCGTGTGCGCCGTCCCATCCACGCTCGTATCCCCGCCAAAAGGATAACCGTTATCCGGAATACCTGACTCAACGTCCGCTTCAAACCAGATCGTGGCGCGGGCTGCCGGTGCTTCCGTGCAGTGGCCGGCGGTCAGGAACAGCGTCGGGGAGAGCAGCGTACCGCTGCATCGCCATAGAGGATTGCCGTCAACGTCATCGGCGACCATCAGACCGACATAGGGATGACCATCCCCATCCAATTCTCCATCAGTGATGGCCGCAACTGAGGTAACTATCACCAGCAGCAGCGCGATGAGAAGCGTAAAAATAGACATTCTCTTAATAGTTTTGAGAGTATTCGGTAATTAAAAAAGTAAAAGGGACCACCAAAAGCGAGTAAAA
>CALBTC010000119.1 GCA_937967805.1 uncultured Anaerolineaceae bacterium | reverse complement strand
TTTGGCGCGAGCTGCAAAAACGGCCGACCGTACAGGGCGTCACTTATTTTGTGGCCTCCGCCAGCGACCCGGCCTTCAAGGAAGAGGTTTGGGTAGGCCGGGATATTGGCAAGCGGATTGGTCGTCGCTAGAAGAGATTGGTCCAATTTTCGAAAATTGGACCAATCTTCGGGCACAACTCCCTTATGGAAATCCTTCTTCCTGTTACGGCCGTTATTCTCATCGCTTTATTTGTCGGCTATCTGCGCCGGGAACAGCGCAAGATTAGCTGTCCGCAGTGTGAGAGCTTGCGGGTTCGCATTGTCGAGCAACAGCTTAAAGAATTGAAGCAAGACCAGACAATCGGCTATGCCGTGAAGCTGGACGTGCAGCTCATCATGGAGACAGAGTACCGCTGCCAGGCATGTGGCCATACCTGGACGGTGATTGCTCCAGAAGGGTAAGTTATTTCTCACCGCAAAGGAGATTGACTTGAAATTTGTGCGCTATCAAGTGAACGGCCGTTTCCCCCAGGTCGGCCTCATCGTGGAAGATGAACTGATTGACCTCTCTGGTGTGGCACCCTCCATGCAGGCGGTCATCAACCTCAGTGAAGAGGGCATGTCGATGATTGCCCAGCACGCCAACAGCAGCCCCCGCATCCCTGTAAAAGATGTGAAATTGCTTGCGCCTTTACTGCCCCGGCGCAACGTCATGTGCCTGGGGTTGAACTATGCCGAACATGCCCACGAATCGCTGGTGGCTCAAGGGCAGGCAGTCACCTTGCCTGAGCTGCCCATTGTGTTTACCAAGGCGACAACGGCCGTTTCCGGCCCCACCGACCCCATCCCTTTCGATCCACAAGTTTCAGAGAAGATCGATTGGGAGGTGGAGCTGGCGGTCATCATTGGCAAACAAGGCAAAAACATCCCGGTTGAGCAGGCCATGGCCTACGTTTTTGGCTACACCGTATGCAACGACATCAGTGCCCGCGACTTGCAGCGGCAGGGCAAACAATATTTCAAGGGCAAAAGCCTGGACGGCAGCTGCCCGATGGGTCCCTGGATCGTCACCGCAGGCGAGGTGCCCAATCCACACGATCTTGACATTCGCTGCCTGGTGAACGGTGTAGAAAAACAGTCCAGCAACACGCGCCATATGATTTTTGACATCCCGGCTACCATCGCCTACCTGTCGCGCGGCATGACGCTGCTGCCCGGCGACATCATCGCCACCGGCACGCCGGACGGCGTTGGCTTTGCCCGCACCCCACCCGAATTTTTGCAACCCGGCGACGTGGTGACTTCTATTGTGGAAGGGATTGGGGAATTGAGGAATGTGGTAACGGCCGTTTAAGCACTGGCTTGTCATTCTGAGTGAAACGAAGTATCCCTACAGGCCTCGCCTTTCGCGGGCGCGGCATTTACAGGATACTCTTCAGAGGGATTCTTCCCTTCGGTCAGAATGACAGCTATTGAGCAAGGTCGATTTCTTTCCCTGTTATTCGTTCTTAATCGCCGCAATAATGTTTACCTGGCTGGCGCGCACGGCCGGATACCACGCCGCCAGCAGCGCCACCAGGTACGCCAGGAAAAAGCTGTAAATCATCGGCACAACGGGCACCTGAGACGTGAGGACAAAGCCGCCAATCGAGCGCAGACCAATAATAAACACATCAGACAGCACCGCGCCAAAGCCCACGCCAAAAATCGCGCCGATGAAGCCCATCGTGGTCGCTTCGGCCAGAATCATGCGGCGCACCTGCCGCCGGCTCATCCCCAGGCTGCGCAGGCCGCCCAGCTCGCGCGTACGCTCCAGCACGTTCATCAACATCGTGTTAATCACGCCCAATGCGGCCACGACCAGTCCAATTAATCCCAACACATCAAACAGGCTGAACGCTTCGGCGCTTAAGGAGCGAATCTTCTCTTCAAATGCTTCCTTACCCTCTACCGACAAATTTTTGCCGCGTCCCAGTTGATTTTCGATGGTGTTGGAAACGGCCGTTAATTCCCCCCCTTCCGCCAACTTCACCGAAAAACTGCTGATGTCGTTCACGCCAAAGTAGCGCTGCAAATCAGCCATCGAGCCGGTGACCGACGGCGTTTCCCCCGCGCCAAAATCCATGACGATGGCCACAATCTCAAACTGGCGCCGGCCGCGCCGCGTTTCCATCGTGACAATTTCGCCCACGTCTAAATCAAATTTGTTGGCAATATCGGCCCCCACATACACCGCCCCGCCTTCGGCCAGTCGCGCCATCAGCTCCGGCACGTCCAGCCCTTCCTGAATACGTAAATCACGCACAGTCTCGTAAGTCTCTGGGTCAACGCCCACAAACAGAGCAAACTCATCGTCGCCGGTTGTGGTTAGCAAACGAGAGGCAACGATGCGCGTGGCGGTTACGGCCGTCACCTCCGGCAAGGCCAACAATCGCGCCTCCAAATCCGGCTGCATTGGCAGGGGCGAGCGCACAAACAGATCGCCACCTAGGGCGCTGTCCATCCACTGCTCGATGTCCTGCTCAAAGCTGTTGGTCAGCCCATTGATCCCTACCACCATGCTGATACCCACCATCAGGGCGGCCACGGTCAGCGCCGTGCGCCCGCGGGCCCGATTGATGTTGCTGCTGCCCAGTCGGCCCTCGTTGCCGAAGATGAAGAGGGTTAACGGCCGTATCACCCGCTCCAGGCTGTTGGCAAACACCGGAATGCACAGAGTGGCACCCAGCAGCAAAATAAAAATGGTGCCGCTGCCAATGTAAAAGGCCACCGACTGGCGAAACGGCACATAGTACAGGACCAAAATCGAGGCTGCCACCGTCAGCGGGCCAAACTTTAGCCCCATTGTCAGCCAGCGCCGCTCATCGGTGTTGCCCTGCACGCGCAGCGCCTGCAATGGAGAAATGCGCGCCGCCTGCAAGGCCGGCACCGTGGCCGCCACCAGCGTCACTACCACCCCCACCAGCACGGAAATGAGCATACTTTGCGGCGTGGAGGTTACTTCGTTAATCGTCTGCCCGGCAAAGTTGCCCATCGAAATGACCAGGCCGCGCGCCAGCAGCAGGCCAAATCCCACGCCGGCCACCGAGCCAACCACCCCCAGCAGCAGCGCCTCCGTCAGCACAATTTTGATGATTTGCCGCTGCGTGGTGCCCACTGCCCGCAGCATCCCAATCTCGCGGGTGCGCTCGACCACCGTCATGGCAAAGGCATTGTAAATGAGGAAGGAACCGACAAACAGGCTGACCACGCTGAAAAAGTTGAGTCCCTGCTGGTAGCTGGACAGGCTGTCGGTCACCAGTTCACCACGCGAGGCGGGCCGCTTCACCGTGAATTCCGGTCCCAGCCGTGTAGCTAACTCCTGGCGAAACTGGTCCATTTCGGCCGTACTGTTGCTGATTGTCTCGTCTACAATAAGTTCAATCTGGTCAATTTCGCCGGCGGCACCAAACAGTTCCTGGACCACAGGAACGGCCGTAATCCCGATCACCCCTTCGTTGCTGATGCCGATCTCCTCCTTGGCAATCAGCCCCACCACGCGCAGCTCTACCTCGCCGCTAGTGGGCGTGAGGATGGCAAAATCTTCCCCCACTTCGATCCCTTTTTCCGCGGCGTAGGTTTCCACCAGCATCATGTTGTAAGCCGTTTCACCGGGGTTGAGCAAACGGCCGTCTATCAAATTATAAGTGTGAATCGTTTCATCTGCGGCCAAATCCCGCCCCATCAGCCAGAAGTTGGTGCCCGGCACCAGGTTGCCACCCGCGCCATACTGCTCCTCCCACCCTTCCGCTTCATCGGCCGGGATGGTGACGCCGACAATGCCAGGGGCGGCGGCTACCACGCCGGGAAACCGCCGCACGGTGGACAAGGCTGCTTCGTCAAATCGCTCACCGGCAGCGGCCGTTTCCACCACCAGGTCACTCTGCCCCGCCGCCTCATCAAAAAAGCGGTTGATGGAGTTGAGCGTGCTGTTGTTGGTGGCGTTGACGGCCACCATCGCTGCCACGCCCACCACGATGCCGGCGGCCGTGAGCACGGTGCGCACCCAGCGCGCCCGCAAGTTGCGCAGCACCATCAGCCAGGGCAAGCTTAGTTGAATCGGTCCAATTTGAAACATAAGGTTTTGTCTACAGCTCCAGCTCCCGCATCACCCGCAT
>CALBTC010000118.1 GCA_937967805.1 uncultured Anaerolineaceae bacterium | reverse complement strand
CTCACCAACACCGAGCCTTACATCAGCAGCTTAAGTGGGAGTCAACTCTTTACGTGGCGAATTGAATTAATCGTCAGCTTTGTTTGCACTTGTAGCTTATCAGGAAGTGATGGAGATGTGATGGAGGGCAGATGAAATTGGCATCCAACTCAATCAGGCTCTGAGCATACGCAGTCCGCTGCCGATGACAATAAATTCACTTATTTCATGCCCTAACACAGCAACAGGCAATGTGAACACTCCGGCTATGGCTCCGATGACCAGCGCACCGATGACGACAGCCGATAATCCCAGATTTTGCCTCACCACCGATTGGTTGCGCTTGGCCAGGTTCAGAGCGTAGACCAGCTTCTCTAAGTCGTCGGCCATGAGGGCCACATCGGCCGTTTCCAACGCTACGTCCGTTCCTGCCGCGCCCATAGCGATGCCGACGGTGGCTTCGGCCAGGGCCGTGGCATCATTCACGCCGTCGCCGACCATAGCGACATGACCATATCTCTCAGCTAGTTCGCGTACTTTTGTGACTTTATCTTCTGGCTTCAGGTCAGCGTAAAATTCGTCTACACCTGCTTCTTGAGCGATGGCCTGCGCTGTGCGTTCGTTGTCACCAGTGAGCATTACCACTTTCTTGATGCCAGCTTTGTGGAGTTTTTCAATGGCTTGACGGCCGTTTTCTCGAATGTTGTCCCGGATGGCGATAAGGCCGTAAACGGCCGTTTCATCCCCCAGCAGCACCACCGTCTTGCCTTCCGCCTGCAACCGGCTGACATCCTCTGCCCGTCCATCCAGGTTGATCTGCAACTGATCCTGGAACAGCGCCGGACTCCCGATGTAAACCGTCTTCCCTTTCCACTGCGCTTGTGCGCCGGCGCCGGATAACGCCCGAAAATCACTGATTGCCGCCGGCGTAATTGCCTGTTCCTCGGTATGGCGCACCACCGCCCGCGCCAGCGGATGCTCGCTGCGCCCTTCAATCCCCGCCGCTAGCGCCAGCATTTGTTCATTATTCATTGCTTCATTGTTCATGGCAATGAAGTCGGTCACTTGCGGCTCGCCTCGCGTAATCGTCCCCGTCTTGTCCAGAGCTACCACCTCAATCTTGTCCAATTCTTCCACGTACATCCCGCCTTTAATCAGCACACCCTGGCGCGCTCCCGTGCCTAACGAGGCCACCAACGTGATAGGAATAGAGATAACCAGGGCGCAAGGGGCGGCGGCGACGATAAACACCGTCGCTCGCGTCAGCCAGGTCGTCCAATCCGCGCCAAACAGCAGCGGCGGCACGACGGCCAGCAAAATGCCGATAAGCAGCACTACCGGACTATAACGTGCCCCAAACCGCTCAATGAAGCGCTGGCTCTTTCCTTTGCGCTCCTGCGCTTCCTCGACCATTTGGATAATGCGCGAAATCGTATTGTCGGCAAATGCTTTGGTGGCCGTCACTTCCAGCGCGCCCTCGCCATTGATGCTGCCGGCAAAAACCGGGTCGCCCGGCTGTTTTTACACCGGCACGCTTTCGCCAGTGACGGGGGCCTGGTTGACGCTGGATTCGCCAGTGATGATAGCGCCGTCGGTGGGAACGGATTGGCCGGGCTTGAGGATGAATACGTCGCCAACAACCACATCTTCAACGGGAATTTCTTGCTCGGTTCCATTGCGCCGCACCAGGGCGAATTTGGGGGCTAAATCCATCAACGCCTTCACGGCCGAACGGGTTTTTTCCTCGGTGTAGCCTTCGGCTGCCTCACTGATGGAGTAGAGGAAGACCAGCATCGCGCCTTCGGCGGCCTGGCCCATCGCGGTGGCAACGATAGCGGCAATCGCCATCAGCAATTCAATGCCAATTTCGCGCTCGTAAATCAATTCCTCTAACGCTTCCCGGCCAAAATAGTAGCCGCCGGTGATGGTGGCTATGATATATATCACCAACGAAACTGTTTCCGGCAATCCGGCCAGGCTCAACAGCCAGCCCGCCAGCAGAAGGACACCCGACGCTGCCGCAGTCAACATCGTAGGATCGCGCCAGGGCTTTGGCTGCTCAGGCATGGACAGCCCGGCCTGCGGCGGGAATCCGAGAGCGTCCAGTTTCTCTTTTAACGTTTCCGGCGTGGTTGCCTCCGGGTCAAAGGTCAGCGACACTTTGGCTGCTTTCGGGTAAACCTTTAGCTGGTTTAATCCGGGGAAATTGGTCAAGCCGCGCTCGATGGCGGCGGCGTCATGTTCGCAGTCGAGATTGCCGACGCGAAGGTCAAGTTGTTTTGTACTCATCATTTACACACCTTAATTAGTGTTCATCAGCTATTGAATTCACAAAAATGCCATAAAACCCCAGAAGGGTCATGCATAAACAATTCTCTGCCCCAATCAAATTGCTTGATTTCTGTAAACCTTACGTATTTGTATTTATGGTGTAAGCTCTTACTCAGCAATTCTTCAGCACATTTTTCTATGTTGCCAACTTCTACGAAAATCATAGAATTGTTTACCCAAGATTTCACGTAGTAATCTTGCAAGTAGAATCCCAAATCTTCACTTATTTTGAACAAGCACATTTTTTCATCAATGATGACTTCCTCAAAGCCAAGAGCCCGATAAAATTCTCTTGACTCTTTATAGTTTTTTGCTCCGATAAATGTGCGAATTGTTTTGGGTTGATAATTCATTAAATCGACTCATTTTGTGGTTTGATAAAGTTGGCGGTGAAAAAGTATTAACGGCCGTATACCTCGTACAACCGCAAATTGACCGTTACTGAAAATTCGCCGAGTCGGACAGCCAATTAAATCTAGATGAACATACCGAAAACGATGATGCCAGTGACAATTATCAGGGCGAAACCATTGTTAGCGAACAGGCCAAACGTGATCCCAGTGTTATAGTCGAGCGGAAAGCGCAATAAATCACCCAGGACCGGCATCGATTGGTAAAGTGCCAATGTTTGTTCTGTTCAGGCTTTAGTCAGCGCATCTAGCGACAGGGCAATGACGAAGGCCAGTAGCAGGCGAATGGTATTAATCATTGGTTCATTTACGATTACTTGGGCGTGTTGTAGCGGGTGCATTCGTACACGCCACGAGCCACATCAGCCAGGAGGGACTCGGCCAACGCCAATATATCATCAACCCGGTCGTCGCTGAGTTGGTAGGTAACGTAACGGCCGTTTTGCTCGGCGACCACCAATCCACAACCCCGCAAACATCCTAGATGGTTGGAGGCGTTGGATTGAGTTAATCCAGTCACTTCAACAATTTCACCAACGGTGAGGGGTCTGTCTCGCAAAGCATCCAGAATGCTTAGTCGAGAAGAATCGCCAAAGCCGCGAAATAGCTTACTTTTAATAGCAAGTTCTGTTTTATTAGCAGTTAACGGCATAGGTCTCTCCTAGACATCAATATATCAGCAAGTGATGATATATTACCAATTCCCCATTATGATGCAAGAAATTGACCTTTTGTGAAGAGAGATAAAGCTGGGTAGATTGTATGCCCAGTCAGCAGAGGCGAACCAGCAACGGCAGCCGCTAGGGAACCCACGACAAGCTATCGGCAGCGGGGATTTCCAGCAGCTTCAATAGTCCGGTGCCGTCTGGATTCATGGTGTATATGCCAGTCGTGCAGGAAAAGGCAAAAACAGTGCCGTCTGGCGAAAAAGCACTTTACATCTCAATGGCACTAAAACGATAATTCACATCATCTCCCAGAGTGAAAAACCCTGTTTAAGGTCTGTTTATGCCTTTGCCTTTTGACGGCTGAGATGGTGCTTGCCGCCGCCAGGAACGCACCCACCAGGCAAGCAGCAGCACAACCAGGCCGCCAATGCCCAGCCAAAGCCAGTTAAACGGCGCTGGCGGCAGCACCGCTACTTCAAAGGGTACATCCTGGCCAGCCCCGGCCGGGCCATCTACAGAAATAAGGCCACGCCAACGGCCGTCTATCGGCAGGTTCTCGAATATGGCTGCATAGAGGAGCCGGTTGGCCGAATTGTCAGCCGAGGCGGCAGCCGTAAAGGAGAGGGATTCGTCGGCGACGGCCGTTAGCTGCACCTGTATCTGCACACCGGTAACTATCGGTGCCTGTGTTTCCGGCTCCATCACCGCCACCGTGACGTGGGTTTCATTTACCCGCAGGGGTTCCGGGTCTGTCCAGATTGACAACAGGTAGGGGCCGGACGGGACGTTAATTTGAATGGGCGTACCAATGCCATGCGCCCTCACCTGCCTGATGCCGAAAAACATCAACAGTGCCATCATGATGGCCAGAGCAATCGTACTGTTTTTCATATTTGCCAATATTTTATCCATTCAACTGAATCGTGCCGCGCATCTCCATGGGCAGGTTAAACATCGCCAGAGCGGCAACGGCTAAGCCGAGTAAAACCAACACCCAGGGCAGCAAGGACAACATCGCCGTCCGTCGATCTGCAAAATCGCGGTGGCTAATCTCATCGGCTACCACCAGGCTGCCGCCAAAGCCTACCAGCAAAATGAGTGCCTGCAGCGGCAGCAGCCACGAGCCCGGCAAAATCGCTGCCAGCGACCAGGCGGGTGCGGTTCCCAGCCAGTTCAGGCCATGATCCAGCAAGAAATTTTGCGTAACGGGAATAATTGCTAGCGCACCGGTGGCAAAATGAAAACCGTAATGGCCCAGCCAGATAGCAAACGCCAGCGGCATAAGGGTCGGTGTGTAGCGGCTTAACGCCACCCGCAATGGTTCACGTTTTTGGGACAGGCGGCGGCTAATCCAGGCTGCAATGAGGCCAAAGCCTGCCGGCAGCAATACATTTATCACGCCAAAGATAATCAGGAGCAAAACCCCTTCGTTTGTTATGATGTGCAGGTGGGCGGCCAGCCACTGCTCCAGCGCATAAAAGGGCGGTACCATGCCAAAGGCGTTGCTCACACCAGCAAAGGCAAATACCAGTACCAGGAAGGCCAGGTCCCAGCGACGCGGCCACGCACCCTGAGTCAATTCTCTTCCCGGCGGGCGGGCCACCAGGGCCACATTGTCGTAGGGGCAGGCGCGGGCGCAATCCAGGCAAAAGACGCAGTCCATGTTACTCTGTATCTGCGGAACGAATAACTCCGTGCCACAGCCCAGCGCCTGCGGACTGCCGTTGACGCACTCTTTGCCGGGGCAGGTGCGGCACGTTTCGGTGTCGCGGGCCGTAATCTGGAACGGCGAAACGGTGCTGCTGACGAAGTTGAATGTGCCCAGCGGGCAGACGTATTTGCAAAAGGGAGATTCGGCAAAGATGGCTTCCAGCACAAAGGCGGCCAGG
>CALBTC010000117.1 GCA_937967805.1 uncultured Anaerolineaceae bacterium | reverse complement strand
CTTGATTCGTTCGCCAAAAAATTGTGTGCCAGCCATGGGAGCCTCCAAAATTAGTGTGCGTTTGTGTGGACTGTGGTTTATTTTAACCAGCAATCTGGTTTTGGGCACAGAAATCAACGATAGAGTAACGGTAAGATCATAAACTACCCAACATCAGCGTACTGGATTACACAAAACAAGCGATTTACAGGTAGTTCCTAGTTGCGGGTCGAGCCCGGTGTCCTGGGAGGGAAAAGGGACTCTGCATTTGGCAGAGGTCCCTTTTAACCAGGATTTGGAATGTAAGCCTTCTGGCTTTAGCCGATCTCCTCATCAATTCACGAACGTACGGTCTCGATGGTCGCTCTACGGGACTGAATGGAGTTTAAACACTTCAGTTATGTCAATATCAGAAGTTTAAAGGAGAAGTAAACATGCTAGAACAAATCTGGAACGATCGTTTTTTGGTTCTGAAGAAAAGAATTTCCAAATTAAAAGAAAATCTGGAAAATGCAGAACCTTTTCCCCGCCAGCAGCCTCTACTAACTCTCGCTCAAAACCTTGAACAGTTTGCTGAAAAGCATTTTAAGAAATTCTACGAAGGGTTCAATGATGGCAAATTGCAAACATCTGACCTCTATCCACCCGAGCATGTGCTAATTGTCATCTTAGAGCAAATAGGTTTTGATCTGGATGCGCTGCAATGGGCAGTAGACCAACGCCGGGTTCAGGATAACCCCGAAACTATTAATGCACTGGCTATAGCAGACAAAATAGGTTTGCAGGCTCTCCAGCCAGCCATTGACGGCTTTGAACTGGGTAACTTGACTATCATCGCCTATTTCCAAAAATTTGCGGAAATTCGCATGATTCCCTACGCGCAAGTGGCCTTGCTAGGCATACCCTACACCTGTATCCCAGAGCCCCTTAACGAGGATTATCTTCCAGTTAGACGAGATTATTTGGCTATTCCACACGAAGCAGGACATTATGTTTACTGGCATGGCAAAATTGATAAAAAACCCTTAAGGTATCATCTAGCAGAGAGGTTTAGTGGCAATAATAAACCAAGTTGGGGGATGGAATGGCTAGAAGAAATTTTTGCCGATGTCTACGGATGCCTAATTGCCGGACCGGTCATTGCCAGGAGTTTTCAAGACCTTCAGCTGCGCCATAGTCAAAAGAGATTTGTAGAGGATGATGGAGAACACCCCGTACCCATCCTACGGCCTGATATTTATACAAAGGTGCTGCGAAAACATTTCAACAATGACAAAGCTGACTGGGCTGTTGAGATGAATACAAAGTGGGTAGAGAAGCGAAATAAACGTGATCAAAAGTTTGATGGTATAACACCTGACCGTAAGTTCTATTATAGGGAAAATAATCAATTTATCGCTAGGCACATAACTGATGCCATCAGTCCAGTAGACAGCAATGACGATAGGCTGATAGATCCAAAAGATGACAAACCGATAGATATTATGGTTAATACGATTCTAGATATTCTCAAACCCAGATTAAAACCAGTTGGCTGGTGGCACGATTACTTTGCTGGAAAGGCGATTTCAGATACTTATCAGTTATTCAGTGCTCAATTCAAAGAAGGGTTTGAAACATTAGAAGCTCCTGGAGAACAATTCAAGTCACTTTCCCCTGCAGATCTCCATGCCTTATGGCTTGCAGAAAGTCAACCGAACACCCTGCGTGTTAATAACGGAGAGGATGAACCGCCCGTCTGGCTGCCCTTGTTCCGCGCCGGGGGATGGGCTACGAGGGGTCCAGATGATAATCCTACATCTGGTTAATAAATTTTTACAGACTCAATGAAGAAGGTTTAGCACGCTTTTGCAACTGATTACCTACTAATTCGAGCATTCGTTTATGCTGTAATTTTTGGGCAATCTCCATGGCAAGGTGCCAATGTTCACACGCTGTTGCTGGCTGACTGAGTTGAGCATATATGTTCCCCAAATGCATCTCAACCCAACCCATTAACAAGCTGTAGTTTACTTGTTGACATAAATGCAGACTTTGGTGCCCAAATTCCAGCGCCTCGGTATAAGCAGCCTGGCTTATTTCTACCAAACAAAGCTGATAAAGTGTTGAGGCCTGGGCCCTTAGATCGCCGATGTTTTTTAACAAGTCAAGGCTTTGTAACGCATAAGAACGGGCAAGCTTGAGTTCATGATGCCTACGATGAACATTAGACAAGGCATTAAAAATCATGGCTCGTTCGCCTTTGTCATCAATCTGATCATGCAGCAGATTTAGCCCTTGGCCATAATTCACGGCCGTTTCCAAATCTGCCATCTCAATCGCCGTGCTTATTAATAAGCGCGTCGTCCGGCTCGCTCCAACAAGATAGGCCAATTCTTTTTGCAGCTTGAGCGCCTTTAAGGCGGGGCCAGCAACTTCTTTGTATTCGCCGCGAAAAAACGCCAGCCTTGCCTGCAAATAATATACATCTGCGATACGCTCTTGATCGCCAATATCTTCGCGCAACTGCAAAGATTGCCCAAGAAGATGCTCAGCTTCTTTATATTGTTCGCGCTCTAAAGCAATTTTTGCCAATAAAAACTGGGCATCAGAAACATTAGCGTTGTTCCGGTGTGCCTGGCTGATGTGCAAGCTTTGCAAAATTAATTCTTTGGCGCTTTCGTAATCTCTTTGTTCCAAACAGGCAGTGCCTAAACGCTGCAACCACAAAGCGGTTTGTTGAGCTTTGTTCGCCTTTTGACTTGCTTCGATGGCCCACTTGTAACCTATCCGGGCCTGGGAGAAACGGCCGCGGGCAAACCAGGCCTCGTGCAGGGCGGCGGCAAAGTCGATGACGGTTTGCCACAATTGGTGGGCGTGGGCGGCAGCCATGGCGGCCATGAGGTTGTCCCATTCGGGACGGAGGGCGTCGTAATCATGCTGGTTTTGTTGGGCAAAGTGGAGGTAGTAGGTCGCAAAACGGCCGTATCCCTTCGCCTTATCCTCTCCCAACTGCTCGCGGGCAAAATCGGCCAGCAGCGGATGCTGCCGGTAGCGTCGCCCCTCCTCCTCGCGCAGCAGCGACAGGTTCACCAGGTCAAACAGGCGGTCTTCTGCCGGATACAGCGCCATGTCGGCAATGTGGGCCATCGCTGCGGCCGTGAAGGAACGGCCGTTAAACAATCCGATCAAGGCAAAAACCCGCCGTCGCTCCGCGTCCAACGCCTCCCAGCTAACGGCAAATGATACCCGCACCTCACGGTCGCTGATCTTGAGCAGCGACAATCGCTGCGTCTCGTCGCGCAGCCGCTGGGCCATCTCGGCCAGCTGCCGCCGCGGACGAGACTTCAGCCGCTGCGCCGTAATTTCCAGCGCCAGCGGCAGGTTTTGTAGCAAAGCACAGATTTCGTCGGCAGCTTCCGTTTCGGCCGAAACACGATTCTGGCCCAGGATGGCGCTGAGCAGCATACGGCCGTTTTCCGGCGACAGTTCACGCAGGGGCCACACCTCGGCGTTTAAAGCGCGGGCCAAATCCTGGTCACGGGTCGTCAGCAGCACCCTGCACTGTTCGCCGCCAGGCAGCAACGGCCGTATGCGCGACACGCTCGTCACGTCATCCAGCACCATCAGCACCCGCCTCTCCGCCAGTACCCCGCGAAAAGCGGCCGACATGCTTTCCAAGTCGGCAATGCGGGTGAAGTCGTAACCATAGGCCGCAGCCCAGCTTTCCAAAACAGCCATCGGCTCGCTGCTGGCGGCATTGGCCCACAAAACACCGTCGGGAAATTCTTTTTGCACCGCCCGCGCTAACTGAATCGCCAGCGATGATTTGCCAACGCCACCCATCCCCACCAAGGCGTGCAGCGGCCAACTATCCGCGGCACACAGGGCTTTCTCAATCGCGGTTGCTTCAGTAGACCGCCCCACAAAATGCTTGACGGCCGCCGGAATTTGGACAGGGGCCGCCCGGGCCGGCGTGCTGGTTTCAACGGAAATGGATTGGGCATCTGGCTGTATTTCTTCGCGGAGAATCTGCTCATACAAAGCAACGGTGGCCGCAGCCGGCTCTACGCCCAATTCCTCCAGCAGCATCTCGCAGCACGATTCATACTGCGCCAGCGCGGCGCTGCGCTTGCCGCTTAAGGCCAGCAGCAGCATCAACTGCCGGTGCGCTTCTTCCATCCACGGCTCCAGCAGCAGTAAACGATTGGCATAGGTAATGGCAGTGCTGTATTGCTTTTGCTCGGTGTGATAGTTGGCCAGACGGTAGATCGCTTCCATGGCCATTTGCCGGTAGCGCTCTTGCAACGGCCGTATCCATTCTTCAAACAGGGGGGCATCGCGCAGGGCAAAATCGTCCAGAAAGTGACCCCGGTAGAGGCTCGCGGCGCGCTGCAGCTGCTCCAGCGACGGATTGGCCAGAGCCAGGCAAGACTCGAACTCATTGACGTCCAGCCACACATCATTGATCTCATCTGTATCCAAAAGTAAAGAACGCCGTCTGATGGTCAGATGGTTTTCCAGTGGCTCGCGGATGCGCGTCAGCGTGACGCGTAAATTGCGCCGCGCCTTTGTCTCTGACATCTCCCCCCACAGCAACCCGGCCAGCGCCTGCCGCGAATGCTGCTGCCGCGTCACGGCCAGGTAAATTAGCATGGCTTGCGCTTTTCGCGAAGATAACTGCGCAATGGGACGGCCGTCTATTTTGATGTGTGGCACCCCAAAAGTCGTTATCTCCAGGCGGCTCATGGGT
>CALBTC010000116.1 GCA_937967805.1 uncultured Anaerolineaceae bacterium | reverse complement strand
CGCCTTCGGTATTAAACGGTATCACATGCTGCTTGTGGGTATGCCAGATAGGAATGTTAATCGCAAGATTCTCTCACACACTGCGCTAGACTTTTATGCTTCACCGCCAGCCGGGTGCCGGGCGCGTGCAGTGGATCGAAGGCGATTCCAGCGCCCTGGGCATGCCTGACGCCGACCTGGTCCTCATGACCAGCAACGTGGCCCGGGTTTTCCCCAACGATGCCGAGTGGGACACTGTATGATAATTTTTGTGGCACAACGAGATTGAAGAGCCAAAATGAACGCAACAATCGTGCTCATCGGTCCCATGTGCGCGGGCAAGTTATGGTGCGGGCACAACCAGCTGGCAGGTGTTGGTCCCCAAAGGACAGCGGGCAATTTCTTCACCGTCCCACAATACGCGAAACTCAACAGATCCGGGCCGCTCGATCCAGAATATTTCATCACCGTTTTGGGCCGGCGTGACGGTAGCGTTGTAGTTGCGGCAGAACTGTGGCCGCATGTAAGCTCCGCCAACGCCGAAGGGCTCGATGCTGTCGCAGGCGAATCCGTCCACGAAACTATAGAACTGCGTCCAGCGGTCGCCAGCCATACCATAAATTAACGGCCGTCCCGCATCATCCAGCGCCTCAAAGCTGAGGGCACTCACGCGAACGCGTGTGGAGGATGGATTGTAGAGATAAAAACTGTTGAGGTCGTAAACCAGTTCCAGCGGGGTTCCGTCTGGATAAAGCACAGTCGGTTCAGCTTCTACCGGCTCTTCAACTGCTGGTTCAGGAGTGGGTTCAACTTGTGTTGTCGCCTCAACTGACGGCGTGATGGTGGGTTCCAGAGTTGGTTCTAGGGTGGGCTCACTGGTGGACGTTGGCGGGATTTCTGTGGGTGCCTCTGTGGTTGCCTGTGTCGGTTCATCGGTGGCATCGGCTGCTATGGGAACGGTCGTTGCGGCCGTGCCTGCTGTGGTTTGTGTCGCCGGCGTGTCTGTTACCGGCAAGGATGTTGTCTCTTGCCTGGGTGAGCGGACCAGCAGGTAGATAACACCGATTACTACGATAATACCTATCACTGCAATCGCAATGGTTTGTGGGGTTAATGTCAACTGCAAGGGCCGGGATGATTTAACCGGGGGTAGAACATGGTGTTTTGCTGTCTTTTCTTCTTTTGTTGCCGCAGCCGCTTCTGCTCTTGCTGCCGCTTCAATTTCATCCCACGGCACATTTTTCCGCCACTCTTTACAGTAGGAAATCAGCCTTGGCACTTCATTCAATCGCTCAAAATGCTCAATGAGTTCCCGAACCTTATCAGTAAGGTTATCGCCTGACAGGGTTTCATATTTTACGCCCAGGTCAAAGCACAATGTCTGGAGTTCACTGTCGTCAAAACGTTCCTCAATCGCGGTACGAAGCTGCATTCGCCAATTCATTAATTTTTCCGTTTTGGGTCTGGTTATCTTGGGAGACAATAAAGCCTTACCGAAAGGCTTCGGCCAGATTATAGGGCTAACTCTTTCTAAATCAAAATGCCTGCGTCCAGGCAATAGAGATGAAAACGCGCACGTACTCAATTTTGCCAGGCCAAACGGCCGTTTCCACCCCGCGCCCCTCATAAATCACCTACTAACCACTCGTTAACACAGCACGAGAATCACAATGCCACCTCTTTGACTAAATCCGTTATCATGAACGCATGTCGTACACATTGGCTGAAATCAAAAACCGTTTGCAAGCGCAGAAGCCGTATTTGTATGAAAATATTGGCGTAACCGAAATTGGCATTTCCGGCTCTTACGTGCGTGGGGAACAAAAGTCTGACAGTGATATTGATATTTTGGTTACTTTAACCGATCCGCCACGCATCGATCTGCTCGATTTAATTGAATTGGAACATTATTTGAGCGATTTACTTGAGCGAAAAGTTGATGTTGCCATTAAGAAAAACCTGCGAAAGCGAATTGGCAAGCGTATTTTGAGTGAGGTTCAACCGATATGAGACATGAATTTCTAGATTACATTTTGAGGTCGATGTGAGTGTGACAGAGCAAGTTGAAAAAAGCGAACTACTCAAACAGGTGAAAACGGCCGTTCTCACCCTGGCCCCCAACGCAGAAATCATTCTGTACGGCTCTCGCGCCAGAGGCACAGCCAGAACCGATTCCGATTGGGATTTTCTCATCCTGCTGCCTGCTTCACAAGACAAAACTTTGGAAAACCAAATAAAGGATCGCTTGTACGATGTTGAATTGGAACACTGTCTTGAGCAGCATCATTCGCAGCAAACAAGAGCTAAGACACCGAATGTTGCACTTTAAGTAAATAGTTGGGTAACCTTTGTTGAACGATTTTCCAAATCGTTCAGGCGATTTGGAAAATCGCCCAACATTAGTTACCCGTTTTATTTTCAAAACGCTAAAATTCGGTGTCTAGGTAGGAAAATCTGCTCAAGCAGATTGCTTGCCGGCTGCGCTTCCCAGTGCGCTTTAGCGTACTTCACGTTTTAGCCGGGGAATTCATTCCTCGGCGATGGTGGCGTAACGGCCGTCTACCAATTAATCAGTTGTTCAATTGGGAGATGAGCATTAGAAAAATCAGCGCCAGTTGCCTAGAAACTCCAGCCAATCCAGCATTTGCTCTGCCGAGCGAGCATCAAGCAACTTCAAAAGGCAGCGAATAACCACGCCAATTTCCAGTTGATCCGAAACTAATGCCCGCTTTAGGAACGGCCGTCTTGAAGGAATATCGTGTGCAACTGCACAAAATCGAATGGGGTCAGCCATTGATTGAATTGCCGTATTGTTCTTTTAATGCGGCTTCGGAATCACGACGAATGTCGGCTTCAATTTCGTCTGTGTTTAAGTGGTAGTAGGTGAGGGCGACATACACCTGAGCCAGACTTAAGGGGAGCTCAATGGTAATTTCTTCGGGGGTAAGACCCTGTTTGTACATGATGGCAATGGCCCGAACCGTATGGCCCGTTCCGGCAATGGTAGGACGGCCGTTATGCATTTGCGGATCTTTGATAATCAATCCATCTAAGGTGCGAGACTCAATCATGGACGTATTGTATGATTTAGTGGGAAATTGGTAGGTGGGAGGGATACGGCCGCTCCCACCCCTCTTCTTACTCAGGTGACAGTCACTTCCAAAAGTGACTGTCACCTCCGTGCGCGCCTGCATCTTGCTACGAAAGTTTTGATTTGCTATGATGTTGCGGCAAATTCAAGTGAGTTTGGCGACCAGTAACTACCAACTTTTCTCAGAATTGAATGTTTGAATTGCGAACGGATAGCTTGACTGTATGGCTCAAGAGCCATCAATTTATCAAGATTCATTACACAATGAATCTGCTCAATACTATGTTCCGTCGGCGAGGCAAGGTGAGCGCGGATTTAGCAGGCGAAGTCTACTACATCCCACGTATTGACGTTTAACGCGACACGTTATACACTGCTCCATATGATTCAATCGTTCAAAGATAAAGAGGCGGAGCGAATTTTTAATAGACAACGGTCCCGGAAGTTGCCTCACAATATTCAACAAATCGCTTTGCGAAAACTGAGAATGATTAATCGAGCAATGTCACTGAATGATTTGCGCATTCCGCCTGCCAACCGCTTAGAGAAATTGAAAGGCAATCGTGCAGGTCAACATAGTATTCGCATCAATAATCAGTGGCGAATTTGTTTTAGGTGGCAAGATGGAGACGCCTACGAAGTAGAAATTGTTGATTATCATTAAGGGTACAAAAGATGATTGAAAAATTACAACCAATTCATCCTGGTGAAGTATTGATAGAAGAATTTTTGAAGCCGATGAAATTAAGTCAAAATCGTTTGGCCTTAGACATCCGTGTCCCAGCCAGAAGAATTAACGAAATTGTCCATGGCAAACGACGCATAACAGCTGATACAGCCTTACGATTATCTCGCTACTTTGGCACATCACCTCAATTCTGGCTGGGCCTACAAATGGATTACGATCTAGATATCGCTTCTGATGAGTTAGCCGATCGACTGGATAAAGAAGTCATTGAATACGCAGCCTCGACGTAACTGCTTGCCTGCTAACCATGCTTGCAGCGGAGCGGCGGGACGCAGGCTCGTTTAATTTGTTTCGGTTAGGGAACGGCCGTTGGTCCACGCGCCGCCCGCTGAAGCTGACGTTAATCAGCCATCAGATAGGCATCAACGGCCGTTCCCACCCCCCTACCTTCCTGAATAGCCCAAACAACTAAACTCTGCCCCCGTCTAGCATCCCCCGCGGCAAAAACGCCGGGGACGTTGGTGGCGTAACGGCCGTATTCCGCCACAATATTCGTCCTGGGACCAGTCTCCACGCCAAACTGCTGCGCCAATGTTTGCTCCGGGCCGCGGAAGCCCAGCGCCAGCAGGACCAGCTGCGCCGCCCAGGTTTGCTCGGTGCCGGGAATCTCTTCCAGCTGGGGCCGACCGCCGTTTTGCGGCGGCAGCCAGCGCACGTTCACCGTCTCCAGCGCCTGCACGCTGCCCTGCTCGTCGCCAATGAACCGTTTGGTCATGATGCCGTACACGCGCGGATCTTCACCAAAAACGGCCGCTGCCTCTTCCTGCCCGTAATCCATCTTGTACACCCGCGGCCACTGCGGCCAGGGATTGTCCGCCGCGCGCACTTCCGGCGGCTGGGCCATAATCTCGAACTGCACCATGCTGTCACAGCCGTGCCGCAGCGCCGTCGCCACGCAGTCGGTGCCCGTGTCGCCGCCGCCGATGACGATGACGTCTTTGCCGCCAGCAAAAACGGGCGGCGTCTCCAGCGCATTGTCCAGCAGCTTTTTTGTGTTGCCATGTAAAAACTCCATGGCAAAGTGGATGCCGTTCAGTTCGCGCCCCGGTACGGGCAGATTGTTGGGCTGGGTGGCCCCGGTGCATAGTACGATGGCGTCGAACTGTTCCTGCAATTCAGACGGCGTAACATCCCGCCCCACCTCCGTATTGGTCACAAATTGAATGCCCGCCTCGGCCAGCAAATCAATCCGCCGCTGCACCAGCTTTTTGTCCAGCTTCATGTTGGGAATGCCGTACATCAGCAGCCCGCCGATGCGATCGGCCCGCTCAAAGACGGTGACGCTGTGCCCCGCCTTGTTTAGCTCATCGGCCGCGGCTAGTCCCGATGGACCGGAGCCAATCACGGCCACCGTTTTGCCGCTGCGGCCGGCGGGTGTGTTCGGCTTCACCCAGCCTTCGTCAAAGGCCCGCTCGATGATGGCGTACTCGATTTGCTTAATCGTCACCGCCGGATCGTGGATGCCCAGCGTGCAGGCGGCTTCGCACGGCGCGGGACAGACCAGCCCGGTGAACTCGGGGAAGTTGTTGGTGCGGCTGAGCCGCTCATACGCCTCGCGCCACAGCCCACGATACACCAGATCGTTCCACTCGGGGATGAGGTTGTTGATGGGGCAGCCGGAGGTCATGCCGTTCAAAATGGTGCCTTTGTGGCAAAAGGGAATGCCGCAGTCCATGCAGCGCGCCGCCTGCTGGTTTAATCGCTCTTCGGGCAAATGCAGGTGAATCGGCTGCCAGTCATGAACGCGTTCTGTGAACGGCCGTTCCCCCGCCGCCTCTCGTTTAAATTCTAAAAATCCTGTTGGTTTGGCCATGGTGTTCCCCTTCCGAAAAAACTTTGACGCAAAGGCGCAAAGAGGCAAAGAAATAAAAAGCTTTTCTTTGCGCCCTCTGCTTCTTTGCGATCTTTGCGTTAAAAAAGATTACGCTTTGACGAGCTGCCGCTGGCGCACCTGGAACGCTTCCATCGCCAGGGCATCACCGGTCAGGTCACTGCTGTGGCGCACCTGGTTGAACGCTTGCAGCATCAGCTTGTAGTCGCGCGGCATCACCTTGACAAAGTGGCGCACCACGTTGTCCCACATGCACAAAATCTTCCAGGCCAGGTCGCTGTGGGTGGCCTGCATGTGGGCAAAAATCATCGCTTCCAGCTCGTCAATGTCGGCCGGACTGCTCACTGCTTCCAAGTCAACCATTTCGCGATTGCACCGCTCGTGGAAACGGCCGTCCCAATCCAGCACGTAAGCCACCCCGCCAGACATCCCGGCGGCAAAGTTGCGCCCCGTGCGGCCCAGGATGACCACCCGACCGCCGGTCATGTATTCGCAGCCGTGATCGCCCACGCCTTCGACAACGGCCGTTGCCCCCGAGTTGCGCACGCCAAACCGCTCACCCCCCACGCCGCGAATGTAGGCCGTGCCGCCGGTCGCGCCATACAGCGCCACGTTGCCAATGATGATGTTCTGCTCCGCGGCAAAGGTGACCTCGTCTGGCGGATAAATAATCAGCTTGCCGCCAGACAGCCCCTTGCCCACGTAATCATTGGCGTCGCCCGCCAGCTCCAGCGTCACCCCCTGCGGAATGAACGCGCCAAAACTCTGCCCCGCCGAACCGTTGAATTTCAGATGAACAGTGTCCTCCGGCAGGGCGTTCATGCCCTGCTGCCGGGTAATGGCGCTGCCCAGCATCGTGCCCACCGTGCGGTTTTCATTGCCGATGGCAAACTCGCCGTATACTTTTTCCCCTCTCTCAATGGCCGGGCGGCAGGTGTCGAGCAGTGTTTGCTGATCAAGGGTTGTTTTCAGGCCGTGCTGTTGGGGACGTTTACGGCCGTTTGGCAGCAGATGCCCCACGTTCTCCGCCTGGTTCGGGCGGTACAAAACCGGCGTCAGGTCGATCCCCTTCAGCTTCCAATGGTCAATCGCTTCGCTCACTTCCAGCCGGTCGGTGCGGCCCACCATCTCGTCGATGGTGCGGAAGCCCAGCTCCGCCATGATTTCGCGCATATCCTGGGCGATGAAGCGCATGAAGTTCACCACATGCTGCGGATCGCCGGTAAACTTCTGGCGCAGCTCCGGATTTTGGGTGGCCACGCCCACCGGGCAGGTGTCCAGGTGGCAGACGCGCATCATGATGCAGCCCAGCGTCACCAGCGGCGCCGTGGCAAAACCGTACTCCTCCGCCCCCAGCAGCGCCGCCATGATGACGTCGCGGCCGGTTTTGAGCTGGCCGTCCGTTTCCACAACCACGCGGTCGCGCAGGCCGTTGAGCAGCAGCGTCTGGTGCGTTTCGGCCACGCCCAGTTCCCAGGGTAGCCCGGCGTGCTTGATGCTGGTCTGCGGCGACGCGCCGGTACCGCCATCGTGCCCGCTGATGAGAATAACGTCAGCGTGCCCTTTGGCAACACCAGCGGCAATCGTCCCCACGCCCACTTCAGACACGAGCTTGACGTTAATGCGCGCCTGTGGATTGGCATTTTTCAGGTCAAAAATGAGCTGCGCCAAATCTTCAATGGAATAGATATCGTGGTGCGGCGGCGGGGAGATGAGCCCCACGCCGGGGGTGGAGTGGCGCACCCGGGCAATCCACGGATACACCTTGCGCCCCGGCAGCTGGCCACCTTCACCCGGCTTGGCCCCCTGCGCCATTTTGATCTGAATTTCCTGCGCTTCGGTGAGGTATTGGCTGGTGACGCCAAAACGGCCGCTGGCCACCTGTTTAATCGCCGAATTGCGCGAATCGCCGTTTTTGTCCAGCCTGTAGCGGGCCGGGTCTTCACCACCCTCACCGGTGTTGCTTTTGCCGCCAATGCGGTTCATGGCGATGGCCAGCACCTCGTGCGCCTCCTTGCTAATCGAGCCGTAGGACATCGCCCCGGTCTTGAAGCGGCGACAGATGGACTCAATTGATTCCACCTCGTCCAGCGGCACGGGCTGATCGGCCTTTTTCAGCTTTAGCAGGCCGCGCAGGGTGGCAAACTGGTGCGACCGGTCATTCACGTCGGCGGCGTATTTTTTGTACGTTTCGTAATCCCCGGTGCGTACGGCGTGCTGCAAACGGTGAACGGTTGTGGGGTTAAAGAGGTGGTACTCCCCTTCTTCGCGGTATTGGTATTTGCCCCCGGCGGGCAGGGCGCTGCTCTGGTTGTGAGAAGACGGCCGTTTCGGGAACGCCTGTTCATGCCGCATCTGCACCTCTTTGGCCACCAGATGAATGTCCGATCCCTGAATGCGACTTGGCGTGCCGGTGAAATATTTGTCGACCAGATCAGAGTGCAGCCCCAGCGCCTCAAAAATTTGCGCGCCACGATAGCTTTGGATGGTGGAGATGCCCATCTTTGACAAAATTTTCACCACGCCGGTCACCACCGCCTTGATAAACTGCTTTTCCGCTTCGTGGTACGGCACATCAACCAAAAGCTGCTTGCGGATGAGATCACGCAGCGTGGCGTAAGCCAGGTACGGGTTGATGGCGTCGGCACCGTAGCCCAGCAGCACGGCAAAATGGTGCACCTCGCGCGGCTCGCCAGACTCGACGATGAGGCTGACCTGGGTGCGCGTCCCCTGGCGGATGAGATGGTGGTGCAGTCCGGCGGTGGCCAGCAGCGCCGGGATTCCGGCACAGTTTTGGCTCAAGCCCAAATCGGACAAAATGAGCAGGTTGGCCCCCTGGCTGATGGCGTCATCCGCTTCACGGAAGAGGCGATCCATGGCTGTTTCCAAACCGTCGCCGCCCAGTTCCACTTCATAAGTGATGGAAAGTGTGGCCGGTTTGAAGCCATTCTTAGTTGATCGAACTGAGGATGCCCGCTCCTCCGATTTTGTGGGTTGCAAATGCTTCAGCCGGGCCAGCTCCTCATCGGTGAGGATGGGATGCGGCAGGCTGATCTGGCGGCAGCTGGCGGCCTGTGGGTCCAGCAGGTTGCCTTCGCTGCCCAACAGAGTTTCTGTGCTGGTGACCAGCTCTTCGCGGATGGCGTCCAGTGGTGGGTTGGTGACCTGGGCAAAGAGCTGCTTAAAGTAGCTGTACAGCGGCTGCGGCTTGTCGGAGAGGACGGCCAGCGGTGTGTCGTCACCCATCGAGCCGAGTGCTTCCTTGCCGTCGCGGGCCATCGGGGCGATGATCATGCGCAAATCTTCGAAGGTGTAGCCGAACGCTTTTTGGTGCTGCAAAACGGCATCCTCGGTGTGCAGGTGCACCTCTGTTTCTGACTGCTCCAGGTTGGCAAAGGAGGGCAAATCGGCCAGCTTGATGCGGTTTTCGTCGAGCCACTGTTGATACGGCCGTTCCATCGCAATCTGCTTTTTCAGTTCCTCATCCCCCACAATCCGGCCCAGACGGGTATCCACCAGCAGCATCCGGCCCGGCTCCAGCCGTCCTTTGTAGGCCACGTTGGCCGGATCGATCTCCAGCACGCCCACTTCCGAGGCCATCACCACCAGGCCATCTTTGGTAACGATGTAGCGAGACGGCCGTAACCCATTCCGGTCCAAAACCGCACCAACCACCGTGCCGTCGCTGAACCCTATCGAGGCCGGGCCGTCCCACGGCTCCATCAGGTGGCTGTGGAATTCGTAGAAAGCACGCTTTTCGGCCGACATCTGCTCATGCTTGTCCCACGGCTCCGGAATCATCATCATGACGGCATGGGGCAGGGAAAAACCGGCCAGGGTCAGAAACTCCAGGGCGTTGTCCAACATGCCGGTGTCGCTGCCGTCTTCATCGACGATCGGCAGCACCTTGTTCAGCTCGTCGTCGAACAGCGGGCTGGCAAAGAGCGCTTCACGCGCTTTGAGCCAGTTGACGTTGCCGCGAATGGTGTTGATTTCGCCGTTGTGAATGA
>CALBTC010000115.1 GCA_937967805.1 uncultured Anaerolineaceae bacterium | reverse complement strand
TTGTGGTGCCAAAATATCAGCAGGCCAGGTGCTTTGAATGTAGGAGAGAACTGCCCCAATTTCCTCTTCATTAAGAATGTTTTCATAAGCCGGCATGGCGCTGACCCCGGCGTCAGAAGGGAGGCGGACGCCACCTTTAACTATCGACTCGATCAAATACGCATTGTTGTGATGCCAGGTATGACCAGTTTCATCATGGGGCGGCGCTTTAATTAATCCGTCAGGGCTGGGCAGATTCCAATCGGCTTCCCCTTCTAAATTTGGTCCATGGCAGCCAGCACACTGCGTTGCATAAACCTGCCGGCCTAAGGTAACGAGTTGTGGGTCTGCCGGATCGATGGCATAGACTGGCTGAGTAGAGAAGGAAGCAATTACGCCAACCAAAATAAGCAGAACGCCAGTTAAAACCCCACCCCACAATATTTGTTGGTTTCTCTTTTGACGCTGCTGGGCTGCATTTCTTTCCCTTTTAGAAGTTAATTTCTTTTTAGACATGCGTGCCAAAGTCCTTTTACTGTTTATCCTGCAATTCTTCGCGTAGGGTTGCTTCCCATTGGATTTGTTGATTATCTTCTGGCCAGGTGCTTTTGATGTAGGTTAGAACGGCCGTTATCTCAGCATCACTTAAACTTTCCTCAAAAGCAGGCATATTGCTTGTGCCACCAATATTCATATCAGCAAGACGGGCTCCACCGGCATAAATTGCTTCCAGCAAGGTAAGGTCTCCATGGTGCCAGGTGTGGCCACTTTCATCATGGGGTGGCGCGCGAAAGGAACCATCTTCATTTTGGGACTTCCATTCTGGTTGTCCTTCAAGGTAAATTCCGTGGCAGCTGGCGCATTGCTGAAGGTACACCGTTTCTCCTAAGCTAATTTGTTCGGGAGCAAGCGTTGGTCTAGGTGGAATGTTTGTTTTCTCTTCATTCGGAGGCAAGTTCGCTGTTTGCCGACAAGCCATCAAAAATAAAGCTAAAATAAGTAAGTAGCGCATAGTTAGGATATTTATCACAAAAAAGTGTTGCCGCAGCGACACTTTAATCATAGGTTGGTACATACCCACCAAACAGCGCGATTTGGCTTATGGCCTGTAGGCCATTTGGCGGGTATTTGCTTTAGGAAAATGATACGCGGCGCAGCGTCTGGGCATTAATGGCCACAATAATGGTGCTCAGTGACATTACCAGGGCACCGATAGCCGGAGGCAGATTAAAGCCCCAAGGCGCTAGAATCCCTGCTGCCAGTGGAATGGCGATGATATTATACCCGGCCGCCCACCAGATATTCTGCACCATTTTGCGCTGGCTGGCCCTGCTTAACTCAATGATCTTCACCACGTCCAGCGGGTTAGACTGCACCAGAATCAATCCAGCTGACTCCACTGCTACATCCGTGCCGCTGCCAATGGCAATGCCGATGTCGGCGCGAGTCAGGGCCGGGGCATCATTAACCCCATCGCCCACCATCGCTACCTTTTTGCCCTGCTTTTGCAGCTCGCTTACCTTTTTATCTTTATCTTCCGGCAATACCTCGGCAAAATAACGGTCAATGTTAAGTTCAGAAGCCACGGCTTTGGCCACATCCTGACTGTCGCCGGTGAGCATGGCCACTTCGATGCCCATCTCGTGGAGCTTCTGGATCGCCTCTCGACTCTCTGGCCGAATGACGTCGGCCAGGGCGAAGGCAGCGATAACGGCGTCGCCACGAATCAGGTAGATGACTGCCTGACCTTTTTCGCCAGCGTCCTGGCTAAACTGGACGATGGCGTCTGGCAGTTGAATTTCCAAAAACTCCAACAGACGAGGGCCTCCAGCGTAAACGGCCGTTCCCCCCACCATTCCCTTTACACCACGCCCTTTTGATGCTTCAAAGTCGCTCACAGTTTTGGGCTCAACCTCACGCTCCTGGGCTGCTGCCAGGATGGCCTGGGCAATGGCATGTTCGGAATCGCTTTCCAGACCGGCCGCCAGCGCCAATGCTTCCTCTTCAGAAGTGCCATCCAGAACGATGAAGTTCACCACGCCTTGTTCTCCTTTGGTTAGCGTGCCGGTTTTGTCAAAGATGATTGTGTTCAGCTCGCGGGCAGCTTCCAGCGCCAGCCGGTCCCGCACCAGAATGCCGTTGCGGGCGGAGATGGCTGTCGTGAGGGCCACTACCAGCGGCACGGCCAGCCCCAGTGCATGGGGACAGGCAATCACCAGCACGGTGACAACCCGCTTTAATACCTCCACATCAAACCCGGTGGCGATGACCCAGATAACGGCCGTTACCAGGGCCGCGCCCAAAGCTGCATAAAACAGAAACGCGGCTGCCCGGTCCGCCAGAAGCTGTGTTTTGGACTTGCTTTCCTGCGCTTCTTTTACCAGGCGCATAATGCCGGAAAGCGCTGTGTCGTCGCCGGTGGCGGTGACTTCGATGCGCAAGCTGCCGCTGCCCTCGTTGACCGTGCCGCCAATGGCCTGGCTGCCTGCCTCTTTTTTCACTAGCTTCGATTCGCCGGTAATCATCGCTTCATTGACATCGGAGCTGCCCTCGTAAACGTCGCCATCAGCCGGGATGGTGGCTCCAGGCCGCACCAGCACCTTGTCGCCTGCTTGCAGGTCAGAGACCGACACGGTTTCCGTGCCACCGTCTGCGCGGATGCGTTCCGCTTCATCGGGCATCAATTTGGCCAGCTCATCTAGCGCGCCAGAGGCCTGGCGCACGCTGCGCATTTCCATCCAGTGGCCCAGCAGCATCACGTCGATCAAGGTCACCAGCTCCCAGAAGAAGCTCTCGCCTAGATCAACAAACAGGGTAGCGATGCTGTAAACAAAGGCGACGGTGATTGCCAGGGAAATGAGGGTCATCATGCCCGGCTGCCGCTCGCGCAGCTCCCAGGTGGCCATTTGCAGGAAAGGCAGGCCGCCATAGACAAAAATCACGACGGCCAGTACGGGCGTAATCCAGGTGCTGCCAATGAAAGTGGGAGCAGTGTAACCCAACCAGTTTTGAATAGCTGAGCTAAAAAAGAGGACGGGCAAGCTCAGAACCAACGATACCCAAAAGCGGTCGCGGAACATGATTTCGTGCCCAGCGTGACTGCCGTGGCCTCCGTGTCCACTATGTTCACCGTGTTCCTGGTGTTGTTGGTCTTGCTCGTGGGCCTCGTGTTTACCATGCTCTTGTGTATCTGGCATGTGGTGATCATGCTGCTGTACTTCATGCCCTGTATGATGTTGGGCATGGTCCATTTCTTCATGGTTTCATGCATTTTTTCGGTCATTGTATTTGCCTCTCAAAGATTTTTATAGGTAATTTCAGTAAGGCCCGCTTCCTGTAACCGCGGGCGCACGTGGTGACAATATTGAATGTTGGTGACCGCTAGAATTCGGCTGCCGGGATTGTTCTCAGCTACGCGCCGGGCTGCCTGGGAGAGCTGCTCAATATGGGCATGATAAGCATGATTGACCTCTTGGCCTGCCAGTAACCGCCCCAGACTGTATAGCCAGTTACCCAGATGGTGCCGCCAACCCTGGTTGATGGCATCTGGCCCAGGAGCGCTGGCCTGCATCCGGGCAAGCCAGTTACGAGTCCAGCCAATGCAGACACCGCGCCAGCCAACGGCCGTTGCCTGCGGCATCATCTGGGAACCGCCAATGGGCACCACCACGATGTCTGTCTGGTCGGCCAGCGGCAGAAGTGCCTCACTGTACTCTGCCGGTAAGCTGCTAAAATCCTGCTCCTGCCACTGTTCCAGACTGATGTCCAGGCAGAGCAAATCGGGGTTGATCTCTGCCACCAGATCGACAAGGGCTGTCAGATCGTAAGGCAGCGGATCACGATGAAACTCGGCCAGGGTGCCCAGAACCGCAATCTGGGTAGGATTTTCTGCTTCGTTATTGTCAACACGTTCCATAGTTCTATGATAGGTGGCTGTTGCTGTGACCGATACAGCAACAGCACGGTTATTTCTCTAGGTGAAATCAATTAAAACGAGTGAATGGCCGCAGAGAAAAAGAGAGGAAACAGAACTGCAAACGAATCTCAAAAACCTCTCTGGTCTCTGTGGTCCAAAACTTATTCATGCCTCGAAGCCATGCTGGACAGCCCATAAAACGGCCTCGGTGCGGGAGGCGACATCCAGCTTGCCATAGATGTTGCGCAGGTGAGCTTCCACGGTGCGCACGCTGAGAAACAGGGATTGGGCAATATCTTTGTTGGTCATCCCTTGGGCTAATAGCGTTAACACATCACGTTCTCTATCTGTGAGTATTTCAATGTTCGATTGTTGACGCAACCCACCCCGAGCCAGCGCCGCCAAAATCTGGGTCGCCAGTTTCGGAGGCAGTACAATTTCATCACGACTGGCAGCAATCAGGGAACGGGACAATTCTGGCAGGGTGGCATCTCGGCTGAGGATACCGGTGACGCCAGCTTGCAAGAGAGCCACAATCTGGTTGAGGTCGTAGGCATCAACCAGGCAAAGCAGGCCAACATGGGGCATAGCGTTAGCTACTTGTTCCACTTGGGGCAACGGCGGTTCTTTCAGGTCGAGCATTACGGCCGTTTGGCCACCACCAAGCGAAAGAGCCAGGATATCTTCCAGAATTGCGGCCGTTCCCCAAACCTCCATGCCTGGTTGTGAGGCGATAAGGGCTTCCCACGCCAAACGCGGTAGCGTGGCATTAGCCAAAACCACGACTTTTATGGCGAATGAAGCAAGTGTCATGATGCTCCCTTAGCTATCTATGGTGTAGAAGTATTGTTATTCTTATGCCAGACCCAAACAAGGTAAGCGAGGAGCAGAGCGTCTAAAGTATATTCAAAGATGGTGAAAGCGCGACCAAAGTAAGCGCTTTCCCAGTAACTAATGGGACTGGCAAAACGATAGCGCCAGTTGAAGGGGAAAAAGAGCAAAGGCCCATCGCTGTGATGGGTGAAAATGTCAATGATTGTGTGAAACAAGGTGCCGACGCTTAACCAGAATAATGGCCATGCCCAGCGCCAACCCTGCCGTGTGCCCCAGTATCCTAGCCCAAGCAACAGCAAGTTGATTACCAGCGAATGAAAAAAGTTGTGGCTAATAATCCAAATTGGATCGGTGTAAAACAAGTCGAAATGCAGGTACTCCATAATGTTGCCGCCGGTTGGCGGGCTGGTAAACCAACGATAGTAGATTTCATAGCCAATTGTAAGTAAGGTAAATGGCAGATCGGGCAGAATGGAGCCGACCAGTAGAGCAGCTTTGTGAATAGTTTGGTTTTGCTTGGGTGCTTTGTAGGCAAGAACGGCCGTTACCAAAAAGTGCGAAGGCGTAACCATTTAATTTGCCTGGAAATTGATCTTTGCGGCTGATTGGGTTTACTTCTGATCAAGGTCACCCTCTCTTATCGTGTATGATACTTGTAAACACGTCCCCCAATCTGGTGCTGACTTAATATGCAGCCGCGCCCCTATGGTTTCAGCCCTTTCTTGTACACCCAATAGCCCAAAATGTCCGGCTGGTGCCATTTCTGCCGGGCTTTCCGGAATGATAAAACCTAGACCATCATCCTGGATAGCAAGATTCACCTCCCCATTCTCAAACTGTAAGGAAACCCTTGCCTGATTAGCTGCTACATGCCTAACAACGTTGCTTAAACCTTCCTGGGCACTACGATATAGAGCCAGTCCTACGTCAGGTGTCAACCTTCGTTATCTGCCTACTTTTTCATTTTTAATCGAGAGTCCCC
>CALBTC010000114.1 GCA_937967805.1 uncultured Anaerolineaceae bacterium | reverse complement strand
GTGACCCGATACGTATTGCGCATATCGATTTGGGCCAGACTTTGCCAGGCTAGAGACTCTGGCAGCACAATCTCGGCGACGCTGTAATCTTGACCCAGGTTGAAGTGATCAATCATGGCCGGAGCGCTCAGTTCTTCGGCCAGATGGCGGGCGCTGCTATGTTCCGGCTGAATCACTCGATCTGCGCCCAGACGCAGTAAGATGTCGCATTGGCGACTTGTTTGTGCCTTGCAAATGATGCGGCGCACGCCTAAGTTTTTTAGATTGACAGTAGTGAGCAGGTTGGCTTCAAAATCGTTGCCGATGGCCACAATCACGGTGTCGAAGGTGCCAATGTCGATGTCACGCAGGGCTTCTTCATTGCTGCAATCCAGCGTGGCAGCATGGGTCACCTGATCGACAATGGATTGTACCAGCTGCGGGTCTACGTCGATGGCCATGACGGTATGGCCGTGTTCTTCCAGGGCAACGGCCAGATTAAAGCCAAACCGCCCCAGGCCAATGACAGCGTATTCTTGATGTTTCTGCTTGCTCATTTCTTCTCCTGTGAGAACTAATTCACAGATTACACAGATTTCGCAGATTAGCGTAAAGAAATCCGCGTACTGTTTTTATTTATGGTGGTGTGTTAGGGTTGGTAGTATACAGGTGATTGGAGAAGAAATGAAAAATGTTGTAGGGCAAAGGCGTGCCTTTGTCCTACAGTTCGGCCAACCGCCGCCGTAAAAACCGTTTCTCCACCGCATTCTGGCACAAATCCAGGGCAATGGTATAGGCGTCATGAGCTTCATCGCGGAAGCCGGCGCGGCGCAGCAGGTCGGCACGGGCGGCATGGAACAAATGATAATGATCCAGTGTACCAGCCTCGGCCAGTTCGTCCAGCAGGGCCAGGCCGCGCATGGGACCTTCGGCCATGGCTACGGCCACGGCCCAGTTCAGCACCACAACGGGCGACTCTGTGTACCGCTGCAATGCTTTGTACAGCGCCGCAATTTGCGGCCAGTCGGTTTCTTGTGGCGTGGCGGCCTGATCGTGCAGGGCGGCGATGGCTGCCTGAATCTGGTACGGGCCGGGTTGGCCCATTTTTAGCGCGCGGTCGAGAACGGCCGTTCCCACTTCAATTTGCTCCTGATCCCACAGGCTGCGATCTTGATCTTCAAGCAAGATGAGTTCACCAGTGCGGCCTACACGAGCGCCGCGCCGGGCATCGTGCAGCAGCATCAGGGCCAGCAGGCCCAGCGCCTCGGCATCTTCTTCCAGATGGGGCTCGCCGGCCAGCAGCTCATTCAAAATGCGCGCCAGCCGGATTGCCTCACCACACAGCTCCTGCCGGATGAGCGCGTCGCCGCTGCTGGCGTTGTAACCCTCGTTAAAGATGAGGTAGAGGGTGGTGAGAACGGCGTTGAGCCGCTCGGGCATCAGGTCCGTAGGCGGCACGCGGTAGGGAATGCCCGCCTGGGCGATTTTGCGCTTGGCCCGCACCAGACGCTGGGCCATGGTGGGCACGGGTACGAGAAAGGCGGCGGCGATTTCGGCCGTTTCCAGTCCGCCCAACGTGCGCAAGGTCAGCGCCACCTGGGCCTCCAGCGACAGCGCCGGGTGGCAGCAGGTGAAGATCAGCTTGAGGCGTTCGTCGGGAATGCTGTCCATCTCGTACTCGTCAGGATTGGTTGGTTTTTGCGTTAGTTCCACCAGATGTGGTTGTTTTTGGTCAAAATTTTTACGGCGACGGATGCGGTCGATGGCCCGGTTGCGGGCCGTGGTGGTAATCCATGCGCCTGGATTACCGGGTATGCCGTCGCGCGGCCATTTTTCCAGGGCAATAATCATTGCATCCTGGAAGGCGTCTTCGGCCAGGTCAAAATCGTTCAGGTAGCTGATGAGCGCCGCCAGTACCCGGCCAGATTCTTCACGAAACGTGCGCTCAATGGTTTGATGAATATCTTCCATGCAAAAAATGAATAGGACACAGATAAACACAGATTACACAGATGAAAGAAAAAATCAGTGTGTATCTGTGTTTATCACGTCCCATTTTGATTAAAACTCGATGACGGGGCGAACTTCTATTGAGCCGGTCGACATCGGCAGTTTGGCCGCCATTTCCAGCGCTTCTGCTTCGCTTTCGCACTCAATGACGTAGAAGCCGCCAAGCTGCTCCTTGGTTTCGGCAAAAGGTCCGTCGGTGGTGAGGGTTGGTTTGCCGTTCTCATAGCGGACCGTTTTGGCGGCGGCTACCGAATGCAACGCCTCGCCACTGGGCTGCATGCCCCGTTCAACAGCTTCTTTGGTAAAGGCATTGTGACCCTCCATAATTGCCTGCCATTGTTCTGGGGTTATGTCTTCGCCTAATTTTTCATCACCGTAAAGTAACAACATGTATCGCA